>JBIQLU010000131.1:0-1838 GCA_044463985.1 Gemmatimonas aurantiaca
CTCATCTACGCGGTGCTCACCGCGGCTCTCGTGGTCGGCACCCGACCACTGATGCAGCCGGTGTTCGACACGCTCTGGCCGCAGACCGTGGCGCAGATTCAGTCCAAGAATCCGAACATCACGCCGGAGCAGTTGGCGACCATCCGCCATTCGCAGCCCATCATCTTCATGGTGTCGATAATCGTGATCTCCCCGATCAGCGTGCTGGTCGTGGGGCTCATGCTCTGGATCGTGGGGAAGCTCTTCGACGCGGAGCAGACGCTGGGCAACTCGATGATGGTCGCCACCTTCGCTTCCTTCCCGAGGATTCTGGCGTGGGTCGCCGGTGCCATCATACTGCTGGTGATGGACCCAGCGAGCATCACCTCTCAGTGGAGCGCGACTCCGAGTCTGGCGCACTTCGTGGACGGCGCGCAGCAGCCGCTCCTGGCGTCGCTGCTCGCGCGCGTGGACATCTTCACGATATGGACCACGGTGCTCCTGGCCATCGGTCTCAGCGTGACGGGCAACATCTCGCGGAAGAAGGCCGCCTACGCCGCGATCATCGTCTGGATCATCGGCTCGCTGCCATCGATCTACCAGGCGCTGCAGATGCCGAAGCCGTGAGCGACTCCGCCGGATCGCGCCTGTTCCGGGAGCGGATCAGGCGCGACTGAGGAGCGACTTCGCGATGGTCTGAAGCTGCATGTTGGACGTGCCTTCGTAGATCGCTCCGATCTTCGCATCGCGGTAGTACTTCTCGACCGGGTAGTCGACGGTGTAGCCGTAGCCGCCGTGCAGCTCCACGCACAGCGACGTGACCCGCTCGCAGACCTGCGACGAGTAGAGCTTGGCCATGGCTGCCTCCTCGGTGAAGGGGCGGCCGGCGTCCTTGAGGCGCGCGGCGTTGTACACCATGAGCCGCGCCGCCTCCAGTTCCGTCGCGGCCTGCGCGAGCTGGAACTGCACTCCCTGGAATTCGGCGATCGGCTTCCCGAACTGCGCTCGCTCCTTCACGTACGCCAGCGTGGTGTCGAGCGCGCCGCGCGCCACGCCGATCATCTGCGCACCGATGCCGATGCGCCCTTCGTTGAGCGTCTCGATGGCGATCTTGTAGCCCTTCCCCTCCGGGCCGAGCACGTTTTCGGCCGGCACCGTGCAGTGATCGAGAATCAGCTCGGTGGTGCTCGACGCGCGGATGCCGAGCTTCTGCTCCTTCTTTCCCACCGAGAAGCCCGGGAAGTCGCGTTCGACTATGAAAGCGGTGATCCCGCGATATCCGGCGGATGGATCGGCGTTCGCGAAGACGATGTATATCCCCGCCTCGGCGCCGTTGGTGATCCAGAGCTTGCGGCCATCCAGCACCCAGCCGTCGCCGCTCTTCTCCGCGCGCGTGGCGAGCCCGAAGGCGTCCGAGCCGGAGCCGGCTTCGGACAATGCGTACGCGCCGACGGTGCCGCCGGTGAGCCGCGGCAGATACTTCTGCTTCTGCGCGTCGCTGCCGTAGCGCGTGATCGGATAGTTCACGAGCGTGTTCTGCACGTCCATGAGGATCGCGGCCGAAGCGTCGACGCGACTCATCGCCTCGACGGCGAGCGTCATCATCATGAGCGTACCGCCGGCACCGCCGTAGCGCTCGGGCACCTCGATGCCCATCAGACCGAGCTCGAAGAACTTTGGAATGATCTCCGGATCGAGCCGGCCGGCCTGCTCCATCGCCCTCACGCGCGGGCGAATTGCCTCTTCGGCGAATTCCGCGACGGCGTCGCGGAACATGGTCTCCTCGTCGGAGAGCGTGCTGAGCGCCGGGTGCGACGCGTTGAGGTCGGTGGTCATGAGAGCAAGCTAATGTTCGACAG
>JBIQLU010000131.1:1938-9216 GCA_044463985.1 Gemmatimonas aurantiaca
CGTGGAATGTCGCGCGTGGAGTGCTTGCCGGGCGACAGCATGTACGGGAATGCCACGACCTCCGTGGCACCGGCCGCCACGCACGCGGCAAAGCCGTCGTCCACTCCGGGTTCGGCGAGCTCCATGTGCGCGATGCGCACTATCGCCTCGTTGCCCGCCAGTTGCTGCACGAGTGCTCCCATGCACTCGAGCATGTGATTCGCCTCCGTCTTTACGGAGCCATGATCTATGAGCAGGATCGCCTTCATCTCTTCCTCCATACGAACCGGCGGCAACTCTTCACGTCGCCCCCGAGGTCAGGCAGCCAGCACGTCCAGTGCAAGCTCTACTTTCCCGAATGGTGCGGAAACCTGTACGCCGCGCACGGCTCCGCGAACATGATCGAGCATCTCGCGCGCGATCGCTATCCCCTCCGCCACGGCATGCTCTCTCGAGCGCTCGCTCGCGCGTCGCATCCGCGACAGCACCTCATGGGGAACGACCACGCCCGGCACTTCGTTCGCGAGGAACTCCGCGTTGCGTGCCGAAACCAGCGGCCAGATGCCGGCCACGATGGGAATCCGCAGCGGACCGATCGACTCGATGAAGCGCTCGAGCTGAACCGCGTCGAACACCGGTTGCGTGATGGCGAACTCGGCTCCCGCCGCCACCTTCCACTCGAAGCGTCGCAGCTCGTGCGCCGGGTCCACGGCGGCCGGATTCACTCCCACGCCGATCGCGAACGACGTGGGCCGCCCGATCGCGTGGCCGCCCGGGTCCACCCCGTGGTTGAGACGGTCGACCAGATTGGTGAGGCCGATCGAATCGATGTCGAATACCGCTGTCGCATCCGGGTACGGCCCCATCTTCGGCGGGTCCCCCGTGATGATGAGCAGATTGCGTATCCCCATGGCCGATGCGCCGAGGAGATCGCTCAACATCCCGAGCAGATTGCGGTCGCGGCAACAGTAATGGGTGACCGTCTCGATTCCGATCTGCTGCTCGATCAGGAGGCTGGTCATGAGTGCGCCCATGCGGCTCTGCGCGCGCGGGCCGTCGGGTACGTTCACGGCATCGACGCCGGCGTGCTTCAGCGCTGCCACCGACTGGAGCATCGCGCTCGCATCCACACCGCGAGGCGGAACTATTTCCACCGACTGCACGAACTCGCCGCACGCGATCTTCGCTGCCCAGCGCGAACGCTCTGCGAACGGCACGGGGGCCACGCCTTCCGGCCTCGCGACTCCCTCGCGAGCGTTAGCGACGGTGGCCGCGACACCACCCCCGCCGGCAGTCTGCGTTGCGGCGTGGCGTGCTGCGCGGCGAGCCATCCGCCCGCGGCGGGGGAGCAGCGGGCGCACCCCCTCCACCAGCGCGCGGATGTGGTGGGGCGTGGTGCCGCAGCAGCCGCCCACCACGCGTACTCCGGCCTGGACCAGATGCCGGGCATAGGTGGCCATGTACTCCGGGCTCGCCATGTACATCGTACGTCCGCCCACGTCACGCGGCATCCCCGCGTTGGGTTGTGCGCTCAGTCTCCTGTCAGTCACGGTGGCCATCTTCTCGATCGCCTCGAGGATGGTCTGCGGCCCCACCGAGCAGTTGAGACCCGCGATGTCCGCGCCGTAGCTCTCGAGCGCGCGCGCGACGTCCTCGGGCGCTGCACCGAAGGGTGTGAGCCCATCTGTGCCGATCGTCATCTGCGCGATGACTGTGGCGTCGGGATCGACGTCGCGCGCGGCGAGTATGGCCTGCTCCATCTCGCCAAGGTCGCTGAACGTCTCGATGATGAAGAGATCGGCGCCGCCTTCGCGCAGCGCGGCCATCTGCTCGCGGAAAAGCCCCCGCGCCTCGGCGAGTGAAGTGGGGCCGAACGGCTCGAGTCGCACGCCGAGCGGTCCCACGGCACCCGCCACCAGTACATCGTCCCCGGCCGCGGCGCGCGCGATCTCGGCTGCGCGTCTGTTGATCGGCTCGACCTGCGACTCGAGGCCATACTGCGAAAGCTTGAGGCGGTTCGCGCCGAAGCTGTTGGTCTCGAGCACTTCCGCGCCCGCGTCGACGTACGCCTCGTGCACTTCACCCACCAGTTCGGGCGATCTGAGATTCAGTTCGTCGTAGCACTGGTTGATGAAGACGCCACGGGAGTAGAGCATCGTCCCCATGGCACCGTCGAAGATGACGATGCGCTCCGGGTCGAGGAGCTCGCGCGCGTCACGCGGAAGTGGCACCTCAGGAAGCTCCCACCGCGGCCGGTCCCATGTCGCGCTCGCCGCCGGAGCGCACCGCATAGTACCTGGCCTCGGGATGGTGCGCCACGATCGCCGCCGTCGATTGTTCGGGCATGAGCTGGAACGCCGGTGTGAGATCCATCCCCAGCGCTTCCACGGCGGGGAGAAGCTCGAACACCTGCTGGTGCTGCTCGATGTCGGGGCACGCGGGGTAGCCCCATGAATAGCGCTTTCCCGCATCCTCCGCGATGCCGAGCTCGCGGCGAACGAGCCGGTGAGTCCACTCCGCGAGTGCCTCCGCGGCCTCCACCGAGAGGCCGTGCGTGTAGAACGCTTCGGTGTAGTCGCCCGCTCCCTGCAGCCGCTCGAAGAGTTGCGTGGCGGCGTCGCCCACGGTCACTACCTGGAAGGCGGCGACGTCGACATCTCCCGACTCCACGGAGCGGTAGTAGTCGGCCAGGCAGAGACGGTCGCGCCCCGCCTGACGCGGGAAATCGAAGCGCACCAGTTCGCGCAGCGATCCGCCGTCGCTCGAGTACGCCGCCGGGTCGTACACGATGAGCGTGTTACCCTCGGACTGTACCGGGAAATAGCCGTAGACCACGCGCGGCGCGAGCCACCCTTCGCGCTTCGCCGCCTCGCTCAGGCGCGCGAGCGTGGGCTCGAACTCTTCGCGCACGGCCTTCTGGAACGCCTCGCCGGAGCCGCGGCCGCCCCACTGCAGGCGATACAGCTCGTCGAGATCGAGCAGCGCGAGCACTTCGTCGATGGGAATGTCGCGTATGATGCGTGTGCCGTAGAATGGCGGCCTGGGGATCGGGTTGTCGGCTGCCACGTCGCTTCGCTCGCCGCCATCGCTTCCCGCGGCGATGTCCTTTCCGACTTCGGTGTGGAGGAAGACGTCCTTCCGTGCGGCGTCCAGGTTGCTGGAAACCAGCTCGCCGCGACGCACTTCATCCACCAGCGCTTCCACCGTGTCGAGCCCCTCGAAGGCATCCTTGCAGTAGAAGACGCCGGGCGCGTACGGCCGCTCGCCGTCCACGAACAGTGCGCGGCGCCCGAAGCGACGGTTGATCGCGGCGCCGCCTATCATGACGGGGATGTCGAGACCGCGCTTGTCGAGCTCCTGCACGCAGATCGGCATCTGCTTCGATGTCGAAACGAGAAGCGCCGAGAGCCCGATCGCGTCGGCTCCGATCTCCACGGCGCGCTCCACTATGGTGTTCACCGGAACCTGCTTCCCGAGATCCACCACGGTGTAGCCGTTGTTGGAGAGGATGGTGTTGACCAGCGACTTGCCGATGTCGTGCACGTCGCCGTACACCGTCGCGAGCACCACCTTCCCCTTCGTGTACCCCTCGGCGCGCTCGAGGAACTGCTCCAGGTGGCGCACCGCGCGCTTCATCACCTCCGCGCTCTGAAGAACGAAGGGAAGTATCAGCTCGCCGGCGCCGAACTTGTCACCCACGTCCTTCATGGCTGGAAGGAGCACGTCGTTGAGCACACGCACGGGATTCTCTCGTACGCCGGCGACGTCGAGCAGCTCCTCGATCCCGTCCTTCTTCCTGTGCACGATCTGCCAGTGCACCTTCTCGTCGGGCGTCATCCCGGCGGTGGGATCCTCCACCGTCTTCGCGGCCGCTGCCGACTGCGCGTCGGGCGAGCGGTCGAAGTGCTCGATGAAGCGCTGCAGCGCGTCGGGGCGGCGGTTGAACACGAGATCGTCGGCGAGCTCGCGCTCCGCCGCGGAGATCTCCGCGTAGGGTCGGACGTGCGCCGGGTTCACGATGGCCATGTCGAGACCGGCGCGCACGCAGTGGTGCAGGAACACGGAGTTGAGAACCGCGCGCGCCTCGGTTCCGAGTCCGAAGCTCACGTTGCTCACACCGAGGGAAGTGAAGACGCCGGGGAGCTCCTGCTTGATGAGCCGGATCCCCTCGATCGTCTCGTGCGCGCTGTCGAGCCACTCCGCCTCGCCGGTGGCGAGCGTGAAGGTGAGGTCGTCGAAGATGAGATCCTCGGAGCGGAGCCCGTATTCGTTCACCGCGATGTCGTGGATGCGGCGCGCCACCTCGAGCTTCCGCTCGCGCGTCTTCGCCATCCCGACTTCATCTATGGTGAGTGCGACCACTGCCGCGCCGTGGCGCTTCACGATCGGGAGCACCGCCTCGATCCGCGCGCGACCGTTCTCCATGTTGATCGAGTTCACTATCGCGCGGCCGGGGATGTGCTCGAGCGCGCGCTCCACCACTTCCGGTTCGGTGGAGTCCACCATGATGGGCGTCTCCACGCTCATCGAGAGGAGCTTCACCGTGCGCGACATCTGCTCTGCCTCATCGGCACGTTCGGTGAGCGCGACGCACACGTCGAGCACGTGCGCGCCCGAGTCCACCTGCTGCCGTGCCACGCCCACCAGCCCCTCGTAGTCGTCGGCGAGGAGGAACTGCTTCACCTTGCGCGATCCCTGCGCGTTCACGCGCTCGCCTATGAGCAGCGGCGGCGGATCCTGGTGCAGAGTGATCGCGCGCATGGCGGAGCTCACACGCGGCACCGCGGTCGCCTTCTCGGTCTTCCTGGCCGCTCCGGCCTCGACAGCTCTCACGGCGCGCACCACCGCATCGAGGTGCTCCGGCGTGGTGCCGCAGCAGCCTCCCACCACACGCACGCCGAAGTCGTGGACGAACTCCGAGAGCGCGCTCGCCAGCGGACCGGGCTCCAGCGGGTACACGGCGTCGCCCACGCCCGTGTTGATCGGAAGCCCTGCGTTGGGAATGCACGACACCGGACGCGAAGCGTGCTCGGCGAGGTAGCGGATCGGCTCGCGCATGTGCTCCGGACCGGTCGAGCAGTTGAGGCCGATCACATCGACGCCGAGTGCTTCGAGGGTGGTCATCGCGCTGGCGATGTCGGTGCCGAGGAGCATGCGCCCGCTCGTGTCGAGCGTGACCTGCACCTGCAGCGGCACCCTGCGGCCGATCTGCTCGAAGAGGCGCTCGATCCCGGCGATGGCCGCCTTCACCTCGAGGATGTCCTGCGCCGTCTCGATGAGGAGGACGTCCACGCCTCCCTCGACCAGTGACTCCGCCTGTGCGCGGTAGTTCTCGCTCAGCTCGTCCCACGTGATGGCGGAGAGCATCGGGTCGTCGCTTGCCGGGAGCATTCCCGTGGGGCCCATGGAGCCGGCCACGAAGCGTGGTCTTTCAGCGGTGGCGTAGCGGTCGCACGCGGCGCGCGCGATCCGGGCAGCGTTGAAGTTCACGTCGCGCACGCGATCGCCGAGTCCCCACTCGTGCAGTCGCCGCGGCGTGCTCTGGAAGGTGCACGTCTCGACCACGTCGCATCCCACGGCCAGGAACGACTCGTGGATCTCGCTGATGACGTCGGGACGGGTGATGACCAGATAGTCGTTGCATCCCTCGTAGGCCGCGCCGCCGAAGTCATCGGCGCCGAGCTTGTAGCGCTGGATGTTGGTGCCCATCGCGCCGTCGAAAACGAGGACCCCGCGCGCCAGAGCGCCGAGATACCCGGATTTGCCGCTGGAAGATGTCATTTCGATTCGATTACGGATGCGAAAAAAGCCCGGCGCGCACAGGCACCAGGCCGGCGCTTTAGCGGGATGTTTAACGTGGCCGCAATTTGCCGTAAATCGCCACGGTACTCCGATTTGTCTCGATGCAGTGTACGCTCCCGGGGACCAGCGAGCAAGGGGTGCTCAGGACGGGTGGCGCTCCTCGTACACTTCGCGTCGACCGGTCGCGAATGCTCGCTCCGCCATTCGACGTACCAGCGCGAGAAGTCGATTCCGCTCGAGTGGAAGCGCGAGATCGGCGAGCACCATCCGCTGAAGCGCGGGGGGGATCACACCGGCGGGAGTGGCATCCGTGCGATACAGGAGCACGGCGCCTCCGCGCGCCAGCGGCGTCGGAATCCCGTGCGGATCGGCGAGCGCGAGGGTGGTCTCCACCAGAACCGCGAGCGGCTGACGCGACACGCCAAGTGCACGTCCCTCTTCGAGCGAGTGCGCGGTCCTCGCGGAGTAGCCCGAGGCAACGAGTAGCTGCGCGACTCCCTCGAGGAGCGCGTCGTCGGTACCAATCAGAAGAATCGTCGCCATCATCACCCGTGAGATTCGACTTCGGTGATCAGGGAACGAACGGCATCCATACTCACCCCTCGCACGTCCACCAGCTTGGAGCGCGAAGTCGCTCCACGCGCGACGCACACGTCCTTCCGCGACACACCGAGCACCGTCGCGAGCAATCGCACGAGCTCCTCGTTGGCAGCGCCGTCCACTGGCGGAGCGGCCAGCCTCACGCGCAACGCACCATCATGCACACCGTCCACTGCGCTTCGCGACGCCCTCGGATGAACGCGCACCGCGAAGCGCACCCCGCCATCCCGCTCACGTACGTCCAGCTCGCCCATCATCCGATCGAACGCATGAAGCCTTCGAGAAGGACGAGAATGAAGTACGCGACGATCGGCGTGACGTCAATCATCCCGAACGGCGGGATGACGGACCGCAGCGGCCGCAGCAGCCACTCGGTGAGCGAAACCGACCAGCGTACGAGCCGGCCATACGGGTTGAGGCGAATCCACGAAGCGATGATCCGGACGATGAGCGCGATCTGCAGGATGCCGAAGGTCCAGCTCACCAGCAGCATGTACAGACCACGCGGTCCGGCGCTGGCCGAGAGTATCGTGGATGCGATCATCCCGCGAAGGAACTGCAGAGCCAGGATCAGCGCGATGCCGCCCACTACCACCGCAACCAGCGCCCACCACGGCGCGCTGGCCGGAGTTCCTCCGGCGCGCACTATTCGCCGCTCCACGGGCATGATCATCGGGTCGACGGCCCGTCTGAAGAAGCGCGCGACAGGTCCGAACGGGTTGATCCTGCGGGTTCGCACCATCCAGTCGAGAGCGAACACGACGAAGAGCACGCAGGCCAGCACCAGGAGTGCAAGCCTGAGCACCGCGAGGATCGTATCGAATGCCACGAAGAAACCGCTCACGGTTCCAAAGCTCGCAGGCGGGGTCCGGGCGTTCAAGGCAAACGAAGGGCAAC
>JBIQLU010000132.1:0-9177 GCA_044463985.1 Gemmatimonas aurantiaca
CATCGCGCGCGTATCCGGCGCCGTAGTACACACCCAGCGGCTCGCCGTTTATCGCCGCCGCGAGCCCCCACGAGCCGGCGAGCACCCGGACGCCGCCCTCGATTCCGCTCACTTCGTTGTGGTTCGAGCTGTACGAGAGCGTCGTATTCCACGTGACGCCCGGACTCGCCACCGGCGTGGCGCGCACGAGCAGCTCGACGCCATTGTTGTCGATCTCGCCGGCGTTCTCGAGCCGCGTGGAGAAGCCGGTGGAGAGCGCCACCGTGCGCGTGAGGAGCAGATCCTTCGTGTGCTGCTTGTAAACCGTGAGCTCGAAGCCGAGCCGGTTGGAGAAGAGCGTGGCGTCGATACCGCCCTCGAGCGCGGTCTGCCGCTCGGGCTTGATCTCGCTCCCCTGCTGCCGCTGCTGCACGAGTCCCGGGAGGTTCTCGTACGACACGGGACTGTAGTTCGTGAATCGCGCGAAGGGTCCGATGGCGGTGAGGCCGCCGGAGTTGCCCCACGCCGCGCGGAGCTTGAACTGCGGGAAGATCCGCCCAAGGAACGAGTTGCCCCAGAAGTCTTCCTCCGACAGCACGTACGAACCGCTCACCTTCGGGTACGCCTGCCAGCGATCGTCCTCGCCGAACACGGACGACGCGTCGAGGCGACCGGCCACCGTGAGATACAGCCTGTCGGCGAAGCCGAAGGTCTGCTGTCCGAAGAGACCCTCCACTATCCGCGTGCTGCGATACTCGCTGATGTCCCAGTTCGCGCCGCTCGGCACCGTCTCGGTCACGGGCGTGAGATCGTACGACGAAGCGCCGTTGCTGTTCGACACCTCGTACTGCACCGTGCCGCCGATCGCGGTGGTCGAATGCAGCCACGATTTCAACTGGCGGCTGTAGTTGATGTTGATGTCGTTGTTCACCTGCGTGAAGTCGCGCGAGCCCTGCTGCGAGTAGCCGAGCGCGTAGACTCCCGGCGTGCCGGTACCGCGCGGGATGAACGCGGTGGCGCGCTGGTCGTAGCCGTCGAAGCCGAGCGTGTACTCCATCTTCAGCCCGTCGATCGGCGTGAGGGTCAGGTGCGCATCGCCGATGAAGCGGTTGGTCTTCTGCGCGAAGTCGTACTTGTCGATCACCTCGGCGGGGTTCGCATATGCGCCGTCGTGCGAGTAGTTGCCATCCGCGTCGGGGGCCGCGTCGTACGTGTTGGGACCGAAGAGGAAGCCGTCGATCGCACCGTACAGCGCGCCGAGTCCGCCGTTGGGAATGTCCTGGTCGCGCGAGAAGTTGAACGCGCCGCCCACCGAGAGCGAGGCCCAGGGCGAGAGCGTCTGATCGAGCCGCGCACGCGCGGATGCGCGGGTGAAGTTGCTGGCGCGCACGATCCCGTTGGCGTTCACGTAGCCGCCGGAGAGATAGTAGCGACTTGCTTCCGAACCGCCGGAGAGCGAAGCAGCCTGCTCGGTCCCGATGCCCGTGTGGAAGATCAGGTCCTGCTGATCGTAGCGGGTGACCGGGTTGCCGGCCGCGTCGAACGGATAGGTGTTGACCGCCAGTCGCTTGCGAAGCTGGTCGGCGCTGATCGTGGACGTCCACGTGATGCGCGGCTTCCCGGCCATTCCGCGCTTGGTGAAGATCTGCACGACGCCGTTGTTCGCGCGCGAGCCGTACAGCGCGGCCGCGGCGGCACCCTTCACGATCTCGATGTGATCGACGTCCTCCGGATTGAGATCCACGAGACGGTTCTGCGAGTAGCCGCCCAGATAGATCAGGTCCGGCGTGTCGTTGTTGACGATCACGCCGTCGACTATGTAGAGCGGGTCGGCGCTGCCGAGGATCGTGTTGGTACCGCGGAGGCGGACGCTGATGCCGCCGCCCGGGTTGCCGGAGTTCTGCTGCACCATCACGCCCGCCGCCTTGCCGGCGAGCGCGCGGTCGATGGCTACCGAGCCGCTCTTCGCGATGTCCTGCGCGTCCACGGTGCCGACGGCGTTGCCGAGCTGGCGGCGAGTAGTCTCGACCGAAGTTCCGGTGACCACCACCTCGCTCATGCGGAGCGCGTCGGCGGAGAGCTGGAAGTTCGCCGTCGCATCCTGACCGCCGACCACCGTGATGACCTGGCGACCCGGCGTGTAGCCGATGCGGCGGGCCACCACCGTCTGCTGTCCTTCCGGCACGGCGGCTATACGGTAGCTGCCATCCTCGCTCGTGAGCACGCCGGCGCGCGTCCCTTCGACCGTCACCGACACCGCCTCGAGCGCCGCGCCTGAGCGCGCATCGACGACGCGACCGACGATCGCACCATCCACGCGCGGCGGGCGCTTCACGATCATCGCGCGGCCACTGGTGGAGAAGACGACATCGGCATCGACGCCGGAGAGCACCGCCTTCAGCGCGGCCGCCACCGTGATGTCGCGCGCGTCGAGGTCGACGGGCCGGTCGAGTGGCACGGTGGAAGTGCTGTACGCGATGTCGAGTCCGCTCTCGTCGGCGATGGCGCGGAGCGCGCGCTCGAGCGGCACGTCGTGCAGCTTCAGCGAGATGCGCTGACTCAGGAGCGGCGTCCGTCCCACATCGAGCGTGCGCGGGACCCCCGACTTGTCGGACGACGCGAGCAGGAAGCGGGGAGTCGCATCCGGCGTCGGCACCTCCGCCATCTGCGCCGGGAGCGGTATCGGCGACTGCGAGAGCGCGGCGGCCGCGGCGGCAACCGACAGCGCGAGCCCGCGCAGCCAGCGTCCTCCGCGCGACGACGCGGCACGAACGCCGATCGTGACTGAAGAAATTCGAGAGCGATCCATGGTCATCCTCTGAAAGCGGCCCCGTCGATCGAGATCGGGGGTCATGAGACGGGCACTGTGCGAGCTGCCATCGGGACGGGTGTGCTGGCGCGGCATCAGCTCCTCCTCGCGCGCCGGTGCAGTATGACGCTGCCGCCCTTTCTTTCGGCGCGCAGCACGAGAACGGTGGTCAGGGTCTGCAGCGCATCCCGGAACGAATCGGCGGTGAGAGTGGCGGTGAGCGTCTCGCGCGCGAGCGTCGAATCGGCGAGAAGGATCTGCGTGCGGTGCCAGCGGCCGAGCTCCGCGATCACCTCGGAGAGCGGCGTGTCGTCGAACGAAAGACGGCCGTCGATCCAGTCGGTGTAATGGTCCGGGTTCACCGCTCTGATCACCGGTGAGATCGCGCCGGCGGCGAGGCGGCCCATCTCGCCTCGCCGCAACGTGGTGGTGACCGAACGCGGATCCAGCGACGAATCTGCGCCGAAGGTCACCGCGCCTTCGGTGACCACTACCCGAACCTCGGTCTCCTCGGGATACGCGCGTACCACGAACGCGGTCCCGAGGTCGAGAGCGCGCGCGCCGCGCGCATGCACTATGAATGGAAGCGTGGAATCGTGCGCGACCTCGAAGTACGCTTCGCCTTCCGCTTCGATCTCGCGGCTGTTCACGCCGAAGTCGGTGGGGATGCCGATGCGGCTGCGCGCGCCGAGCACGATGCGACTTCCGTCGCCGAGCCTGATGCGCGCGCGTTCGCCGATCCCGGTCACGACCTCGCGCATCGGAGCCGGCGCGACGGCGACGCGCGCGGTCGACTCCGGGGGTTGGAAGTAGAAGTGCCGAAGCACGCCCACACCGCCCGCCAGCAACAGTGCCGCCGCCGCTGCGCGAGGGAGCGACCACGGTGAGCGCGACAATGCCGGGATCACGAAGCCGCGCCGATGACCACCGCCGCGTGCCGTACCAGCGAAGCTTCCGCCGGACTTCGCGGGGCTCGTCTGGACTTCGATGGCCACGGCATCGAGAGACGTCTCCGCTTCGCCGAGTCTCCCTCTCAGCGCTGCCCACGCGGCGTCCGTCTCGCGAAGCTCCGCGCTCGTGGCGCCCGCGCGAGCGCGCGCCCACGTACGCAGGAGTGCCGCGAGGTACGCACGGCGCTCGGCGGAAGCCGCCGCCCACCCCTCCACGCGCTCGCACTCGCTCCGGTCGCTCTCTCCCGCCACGTAGCGCGCCAGCGCGCCGGGCAGGAGCTCATGCGACGAAGGATCCCGATCTCTCATGGATGGAGAGAGACATCGAGACGGGGATGACCCTGTATGGAGGGGGCAGAAAGCGGGAAGCAGAAAGCAGGAACTGCACACCTGCGAGAGGGCAGAGAGCAGGAAGCAGACAGCAGGAACTGCATACGCATCACCAGGGAATGGGGTCAGACCCCATTACCTATGGGGTCAGACTCCAATCCATCGATTGGCGTTACGTCAGCCGTTTCCGAGGAGTCAAATGGCGGGACCGGCGGACGGATATGCCCGACGAGGGGCATGGAGGCGTCGGACGCCCAGTGAGAACTGGTGCCCGCGCGACGCTGCCGGGCCACGTTCTCGCTTCAACCCGAATCCGGATCCGCAATGCGTATACGTAGCTCCCTGCTTCCAGCCTGCCTCTCGTTCCTGGCGCTCGCCGCCCTCGCGGCGTGCTCGGATGATCTTTCTCCCGTTGGTCCTCCGCCCACCGACGACAGTCCGGTGGCCACCACCATCACCGTGGCCATCGACACCATCGATTACGGAAGTGCCGCCACGCCCAGCATCGTGGTCAAGGACCAGAACGGGCAGCCGATCTCCGGCTCCCTGAGCGACCACCTCACCATCGAGTCCTCCGATACGACGGTAGCCATGGTCGACATGGACGCGATGACCATCGTAGGCGCCGGACCCGGCACAGCGACCATCACGGTGAGCTACGACAGTGCCGAGACCGAAGCGGCCGTGGCGGTTCGACTCGGCTTCGCGGCGGCGCCGAAGATCGCCGCCGGCTCGCACCATAGCTGCGTGCTCGACACCGCCGGCATCGCGCGTTGCTGGGGTGATGGCGACGAGGGGATGCTCGGCGACGGCAACGAGGAGGCGTCGGGCACCCCCGTGTTCGTGGCGGGAGGTCACGTCTTCTCGAGCATCGTGGCGGGGAATGACCACACCTGCGCCATCGATGCCGACGGCGCCGCGTGGTGCTGGGGCGACTCCGGCGCCGGCCAGATCGGCGACGGCGACGAGGAGGCCGGCCAGGTGGACGAGCCGGTAGCCGTCGCCGGCGGCCACCAGTTCGTGCGACTCACCGCTGGCGATGACCACACCTGCGGCCTCGTGGCCGACGGGACGGCCTACTGCTGGGGGAAGAACGGCTACGGCCAGCTCGGGATCGACGACAGCGGAGACGAGTACTACACGCCCCAGCAGGTGGCCGGCGGGATCAGGTTCGTTCGCATCAGCGCCGCCGGACACCGCACCTGCGCCCTCGACGTCCTGGGTCGCGCGTACTGCTGGGGGTACGGTGGGTACGGCGCGCTCGGCACCGGCGACAGTGACAACCAGCGCGCCCCGGCGCCTGCCGCGGAGGGCAAGTTCTTCGTGGACATCACCGGCGGCGAGCTGCACACCTGCGCCCTCGACAGCCAGGGCAGAGCGTTCTGCTGGGGCAACAACGAAGATGGTGAAGGAGGCAACGGCCTCCCGAGCGAGCAGGAGAACTCACCCGTCCAGGTGCAGCTCGACGCCCACCTCACCTCGATCTTCCACGGTCAGGGCGGCCATCTCTGCGCCGTCGACGGCACCACCACCGCGCTGTACTGCTGGGGCCAGAACGGCAACGGCCAGCTCGGCGACGAGACGACGACCGACGCGCACGTCCCCGTGCTGACGCACAACCTCCACGCGAGAGAGGCTTCCGCCGGCGGCAACCACACCTGCGCGATCAACGTGAACGACGAGGTCTTCTGCTGGGGCGCCAACGAAGATGGCGAGGTGGGTAACGGCCTCACGGGTGGCGATGACGTGCTCGTTCCGACCTTCGTCGTCGCTCCGGACCCCGTCCCGCCCGCGTGCATGACCCTCCCGCGCGCGGCCACGAGCCGGGGTTGTCTGATCAGGGGAGTGGGAGTGCGGTAACGGAGAAGATAGAGCAGAGAGCAGAAAGCAGGGAGCAGTTCACTGCTTTCTGCTCTCTGCTTTCCGCCTTCTTTTTTCCCCCGACACCACGCCCCGCAGCACCGACAGTGCACGAGTCAGGTGCATCTCGACGGTCTTGGGGGAAAGACTCAGACGCGTGGCGATCTCGCGGTTGGTGAGCTGCTCTCGACGGCTCAGGGTGAAGACTTCGCGGGCGCGCGGCGGGAGATTCGCCGTCGCATCTTCGAGGTCGTCGACCAGGAACGAATGCTCGACCTGATCCAGAGGAGACGGAGCGGGCGAGATCAGCGTTTGCCGTAGCGGTCGATTGGCGTCGAGCACGTCGTCGAGCGACACGGCTCGCTCGGCTCTGCGAGAACATTGGCGCATGGCCGCGTTGCGCACCGCGCGATGGAGGTAGGCGCCGAGCGATCTGCCGATGTGGAGGCGCTCGCGGGACCTCCAGAATACGAGGAAGACATCCTGCACCACATCTTCCGCCATCGCGAGCGACCCCGTCACGCGCCGCGCGCTCTCGCGGAGCTCGCGATGGTACCGGCGAAAGACTGCCTCGAAAGCCACGGCGTCTCCCGACCGCACGCGTTCGGCGAGGAGTTGCTCATCCAGCTTGCCGGTGAGGTCGAGGTGGCTCCGGTCGTCAGGTTCGTCGTGCCTCGGCGCTGATGCAGACATGGGTGAGATGGGAGGGAAAGGTGGGGGTCAGGTACTTAATGTAGAGGCGGCTCCGCCGTTGGCGGAGCCGCCTCTACATTAAGTACCTGACCCCGTCGTCTGCCTAGGCTCCGGGGTGGTATTTCCTGATGGTGTTCGCCTCGATGTCCTTCTCGAGCCAGAGCACCGGCTTCACTTCGCCGCGCGCGAACATCGCGGCCTGATCGGAGTGGAAGGGCGAGTCCTCGCGCCTCGTCTCGCCGTATGCGAGTACCGAGACCGCGTGCGGCTGGTCGCCGAACTCGACGCCGAGTATCCACCCATCGCCGCCCGCCACGCTGCGCTTCCCGTCGGGATCATCCTTGAACCAGAGGACGCGGAAGCAGCCGAGGGCGCCGTCGCAGCCACCCACCGGTACATCCACGTTGCCGACGCGCACGCGGTGCACGTCGCCCCACGGCACGTCCACGCTCCCGTAACGCTGACGAGTGTCGTTCACCGCCCACGCGAACGCCTCGGCCGCGCGATCGGGGAAGCGGATCCCGCTCGGCGTGGAGACCGGATCGTCGAAGCTCCACGGCACAGCGTACATCGTGTCCGCATTCGCATGCTCGGTATAGCGCCGCCACCACGCTTCGAAGAGCGTGCCGCCGCGACTCTCCGGCGCCACGGTCTTGTCCCACTTCGCGATCACGTCGATCGCCGCGCTCACGTCGGCCGACGGATTCGACGCGCGCACGATCTTCACGAGGTCGTCGCGCACCCGATCGGCGAGGAGCATCCGATACGAATACTTGAGCGCGATCACGTCCATGAGGCTGAGCTTCTGCTTCGTATCGATGAGATGCAGCGATAGCTGCGTGCGAAGACGCAGACGCGGCTCGGGGAAATAATCGGGGAAGCGCTTCGGATCGAGCACCTGGTGCAGGTTCGTGAAGTACGGCGGATCGTTGGAGTTCTGCAGGTAGCCGCCCTTCGGGTTGAGAAGCTGCGGAAGCGAGTCGAAGGGGATGTAGCGCGTCCAGATGTCGGCGGTGGAGCTCACCGGGATCGCTATCGTGTCGCCGCCGCTCGGCAGCGGCAGCTTCGGAACCGCCCCGTTCCACACGTAGAAGATGTTCCCCGCACGGTCGGCGTACGTGAAGTTGGAGGAGAGCCTCGCCTGCATCCGCATGGCGTCCTTCCATTCATCCAGCGACTTCGCCTCCATCATCCGGAGGAACTGCTCGCCCGCGCGGTAGTCGTTGTCGAGCGCGAAGCGGAGGACGTAGATCTTCCCGTCGCCGCGATAGATCACCGGTCCGTACGGAGTGCGCAGAATCTCGCGGGTCTCGCTCGCGAGCGCATCGCCGTTCCTGAAGTCGACGGTGACCAGCTCGCGCTGCAGCGCGACCGACGCGCCGTCGAGGATGTAGTGATCCACCTTCGCGGTGTCGGCCTGGAAGGCGTAGATCTGCCCGAGGAGCGGCGCGTTGTTGGTGGTGGCGAAGCCGAGGTAGCGATTGAAGCCGCCGATCACGCCGAAGGGGCCGCCGATGCGGAAGTCGCCGTAGAACTCGAGCTTCCCCGGCACGTTCACGTGCGCTTCGTAGTAGCCGGCGTTCCAGTTGAGATGCGGGTTGCGAAGGAGGATCGCCTTCCCCGACTTCGTGCGGCTCGGCGCGAAGGCCCATGCGTTGGAGCCCACATCGGGCTTGTCCTCGCCCGGCGCCAGCGGCTCGTCCATCGGGGCGAAGGGAGCTTCGCTCGCGTGCCCTCCCTCGCTCTCATCTGCGACGGCGCGCCCGCGGCGGCGCAGTTCCGGATCCACGCGCACGAGGAAGCGGCGCGCGCGCGCCGAGGACACGATGCTCACATCGCCCGCCAGTACGTCGTAGCCCGTGAAGTGGGGAGCGAAGCCGGCGGGAAACTCATCGGGGTGCTGCTCTATGTAGCGGTTGACGCCAACCGCGAAGCCTTCGTAGATGTCGCGCAGGTCCTGATCGAGGAGCGGGTACGCCTGCACCGCGCGCCGGTATGCGAGGCGGGCGTTGAAGTCGCCGTCCATGCTGTCCTTCCCGAACCAGCGTCCCATCTGACCGCTGGCGCCGAGGATGGAGAGCGGAATGCGATCGCCGTAGTCCTCGCACTGCACGTACGCGAGCGCATAGGCCATGGCGGCGAGGTTCTCCGCCTTGATGTGCGGCACGCCATGCGTGGTGCGACGGACCTCCACCTGCGCCGCGAGCTCCTGCGCGGTGGGTATGGGTCGCGTCGCGATCTGCGCCACCGCTTCGGCGCGCACAGCGGAACGAGCCCTCGCGCTCTGCGCGCCGACCGGCGTCCCGACGACTACCAGGGATGCGGCGCCGATTGCGAGGGAAAGGGAGAGCGAAGGCGCGAGCGCGCGCAGTGGGCGCGCGCGGCTGATGGAGGCGGGAGCTCCGGACATTACCTGATTCTCCGACCCGACCGTGTCGCAGGCGGGAAAGGGCTGGCGGCGAGGGGGCGAGAGGCGAGTTCCATATTTCGCAACTCGCTTGCAAAAGGTGCGACGAGTCTAGGTATATAGGAGATGGTACCGGGGGGCGCAAGGAG
>JBIQLU010000133.1:0-9149 GCA_044463985.1 Gemmatimonas aurantiaca
CGATCGAGCAGGCGGATGAAGGCTTCCTGCGCCAGATCCTCCGCCTGATCGCGATCACCGAGCCGCTCGTACAGGAAGCGCACGAGTCCCGGGTAATGCCGATCGAAGAGCTTGCGAATGTCCACGCCGGTGTAGGCTCGAGTCGGTCGTCGTTCAGTCCGGCACACGAATGCGACACGCGTGCCACCACAGGAGAGACGTCAGCGGACCGCGAAACGAGACAGGGGTCAGGCACTCGACTGTAGTGACCGGCGGGGTCAGGTACTTTATGTAGAGGTCCAGGGGCAATTGCCCCTGGACCTCTACATAAAGTACCTGACCCCGCCGGTCACGCCGGTCAGCTCGAGTAGTACGCGGCGTTCTCGGCGATGTAGCCGCTGGTGAGGTCGCAGCCGAACGCTGTGGCTTCGCCGGTTCCCACGCCGATTGCGATCTCGATGTCCACCGTGTCGCCCGCGAGTACGGCGCGGATCTCGGCGTCGTCGAACTCCACGCGCTGGCCGTTGTGCAGAACGGCGTGTCCGCAGATCCAGGCGTCGGTGCGCCCCGGAGCGAGCGTCGCGTCGAAGCACTTTCCCACGGCCATGAGGATGCGTCCGACGTTCGGGTCGGCGCCGTGCGCCATGGTCTTGATGAGCGGCGAGTTCACAACAGACTTCGCGATGCGCCGCGCTTCGCTCGTGCTCTTCGCCGAGTGGATCGTCACGCGCAGCAGCCGCGTGGCACCCTCGCCATCGCGGGCGAGCATCTCGGCCATGCGGATCGAACCGGCGGTGAGCGCTGCGCGGAAGCTCTCGGCATCCACCTTCCCGGCGCGCCCATTCGCGAGGATGGCGCAGGTATCGGAGGTGCTCGTGTCGCTGTCGACGGAGAGCATGTTGAACGAGACTTCCACCGCCTCGCGCAGCATGAAGTCGAGCATCGGCGCGTCGAACTCGGCGTCGGTGAAGATGTACGTGAGCATCGTGGCCATGTTGGGCTCGATCATTCCTGAGCCCTTGGCCACCCACGTGATAGTCGCATCGCCCACGCTCACGGAGAGCGCCTTGGGGTGCGTGTCGGTGGTCATGATACCGCGTGCGCCCACGAGTGGGTCGCTCTGCAGTTCGGCGGTCATCCCCTGGAGGCCGCGCTCGATCTTCTCGATCGGAAGGCGCACGCCGATCACGCCGGTGGAGCTCACCAGCACGTGCTCGGGCGACGTTCCGATCTCGGCGGCGGCGGCAGCAGCCATGCGACGTGCGTCGTCCACGGCGTGCGAGCCAGTGGCGACGTTCGCGTACTTGCTATTCGCGACGATGGCGCGCAGCCGCCCCGCGCGGATGGTCTCGCGGCCAAGGATGATCGGCGCACCGGGGAACTGATTGCGGGTGAAGACGGCGGCCGCAGCGGCGTCGACATCGCTCACGAAGATGGCGAGGTCATCGCCCTTCGGCTTGAGCCCGCAGTTGCGGGCGGCGGCGCTGAAACCGGTGGGGAAGCGGGGAGTGGAGTGGGGTTCGAACTGCATTGGTGCGGTCGGGGGTTGGCTGGCAGTGTCAGCGATCGACGAATAGTGTTCAAAGATAGAGAGATATCGCTCGACACGTAGGTGCGCCGGCTATAGTGGATCAGTGGGAATGCAAGCCGTAGAGGCAGTGAAGCGACTCGCGCGCCTGAGAGGTGAAGCAGTATCACTGGCGTACGTAGCGCTACGGTCATAGTATTTGCGTAGCCGAGACCCGTCAGGCCCTCAACGGACGCCTATGAGCGACGTTTCACATACCGAGATCGACCTTCCGGAGTTTCGGCATCCTCCCGTCGTGGAGGTAGCGGCCTCGATACAGTTCAGTCCGATTGCGGGGCTGGACGCCGCGCATCTTGGAGCACTGTGGTTGCGGTTCCGAGAGAGGTATCCCAAGACCGAGCAGCACTCTCCTCTGGCAACTGTCACAGAAACCTTTGCGACGCCCCGGCCCGTCGCTTCTGGCCTGTCCGTCGAGCAACGCGCATTCCCTACCCCACGCTTCTGGTTCGTCGATCAGACCAATACAAGAGTAGTCCAGGTTCAGAAGAACCGTCTGGTAGTCAACTGGCGTCAAGCGGACACTGAGGCGAATTACCCGCGGTACACGACGTTGCGAGAAGACATCGAAGCGGCGTTCAATATCCTTCGGGATTTCCTCATCGATGAAGGTCTCGAAGAGCCCACACCCGAATTGGCGGAGTTGACCTACGTCAATCACCTGCACGCCGGCGAACGCGGGAAACCCCGCGACTCGATCAGTCGTTTTCTTAGATACTGGCAAGAGCCTGCCGGCACTATTCTCCGATCGTCCCCCGAGGAGGCCTCGCTTCGCGCACAATACGTGATGCAAGCTGGCGGTCAGCCTGTGGGAAGGCTCTATGTCGAACTCGAGTCAGCATACAGGCGACGTGATAACGCGCCGATATACATACTGAACATGATTGCCCGGGGCGCTGTGGCCGATCGTACGCTGAACGGTACTTTGGCATTTCTTGACCAGGCACATTTCTGGATCGTTCGCGGGTTCACGGACATCACGACACCCGAGATGCACGATATATGGGAGCGCATTCAATGACGACTGGTGCTATTCCCTCCCTCGCTCAGGGATTTGCAACGCCATCGATCCTGGCTGGACGGCATGTGAGACGTAGCCTCGAACCACGAGAACGGATCGAGGCGAGTGGACCGGCAGTTCGTTCTTTCGCGTTTGATCTTGCCGATGGCTCTGTGACCGTCGAGGTCACCGGAGAAGAGCCGAACTGGCTGTACAAAGTCCTCGATGACATACGGACCTTTTCCTTCCTACCCGTTGGCTGGGACTCATACGATGGCGAGCCAGTCACCTTCGACGCAGCGTTTGCCGGCCTCGAGTTTCTCGTGGGAATGCTGTTGAACGACTCCCCAATTCCATCAGTGGTCCCCGAGAGTTCAGGCGGCCTCCAGTTTGAATGGCATCGTTCAATCGGCGATCTGGAAGTGTCCTTCTCACGGGACGGAAGGATCAGCGCATCCTTCGCTAGCGCGTCGGGTGACGAGGGGTGGGACATGGAGGCCGAACAGATGGATCCGAAACTGCTGCATAGTGCGATCACCCGCCTCTAGCAGGTTTAGTACGCCTCATCTTTCTGTTACTGGACGGTGAATTCAGATCCGATCGATGACACGTCAATCAGTGACGCTGCGGAATTGCTGCGTAGAATCAGCGCTCACTGGTGGGTTTTCGATGACCGCACGGGCCGGCGGCGCCTCAGCAGCGCCGCTTTCGAGAATTCCCGGGACGGAAGCGGTACGTCGGTTGCGATCGCTGCCGAAACATCGCTCAATGCGCAGCTGCAGGGCTACCCTGGTTACGGACTAGCGTCCCTGCCTGCAGGAAAGGCTCGGGAACAGCAGCAAGTGGTGCGTCGCGTACCACTGGATAAAATGCCATGGCATGCCCAGATCGAGGGCAGGAAGACCGGCAGCATCAAGAAGGCCCTGAGCGCGGCCTGTGAGATCCTGGTCGAGCCAGCAATGGAATAGCATCTGAAACTCTCCGATCGAGCCGGTCGAGATCGTATCCGGGAAGTAGATGGCGGGGTAACGCGGTAGGAGGAAAGAGGCTCGGCAGCGACGCTGCCGAGCCTCTTTCCTCCTACCGCGTTACCCCGCCATCTACTTCAACTTCCGCCCCATGTACTCCTCCACCGCGTTCGCGTACGCGAGGAGGTTCCTGTACATGACCATGTCGTGCACCTCGTCGGGGAACACGATCTCCTCCACATCCACGTTCCGTTCGCGCAGCGCGTTCACTATCCGCACGGTGGCGCTGAAGGGCACGTTGCGGTCGTCGTCGGCCTGGATCATCAGCACCGGCGATCTCCATCTGTCCACCCACGCGATCGGCGAGGCCTCGCGTGCGATCACCGCGGCCTCGGGGTCGTCGCGCTCGTTGTACGATGGCACGTAGAACTCGTGGATGCGGTTCCAGTCGTGCACGCCCGCGTAGTCCACGCCCGCCTTGAACATGTCCGACGCGTGCGCCAGCGCCTGCGCAGTGAGATACCCGCCGTACGAACCGCCGAAGATTCCCAGGCGCGCGGTGTCCACGTCCGCCCTGTTCTGCAGGTACAGTCCCGCGCCCAGCACATCCTTCACCTCGCTCGCGCCGGTGGCCCCGTAGTGCTCCGCTTCGCGGAACTCCATCCCGTAGCCGATCCCGCTCCGGTAGTTCACCGATAGCACCACGTAACCCTTCGTCGCCAGATACTGATTGATGGCGTACGAGTAGTGGTAGAAATCCATCGGATGGAAGCCGAGCATCATCTGACGCGACGGTCCGCCGTGCACGAACACCAGCGTCGGATGTCTCTCACCGGCACGCGTGCTCTTCGGCAGGAAGAGCTGGCCGTGGATCGGCATACCGTCCGCCGAGCGGAAGATCACCTGCTCCGGTTCCACCAGCTCGCTCTCCGCGGGGAATCCCGCCAGCATCCCGGGCGCCAGCTCGCGGAACTTCCCGTTCTCGAGGAGCGCGGCGGTCGCGGGGCGCCGAGCTCCCGAATGCAGCAGCGCGAGCGCGCCCTCGCTCGTGAACACGGGCGACCACTCGATCCCGCGTCCGCTCGTCAGCGCTTTCGGCGCGCCGCCGTTCACGCCGACGCTCCAGATGTGACGCCGGTCGATGTCGTCCTGGTTCGATCCGTAGATCACCGACGCGCCGTCGTTCGCGAGCACTGCCTGCTGGATCTCGAACTCGCCGGGCGTGAGCAGCTTCGCGTCGCCGCCCGCGACGGCCACCGAATAGAGATGCCGCCACCCATCCTTCTCCCACGAGAAGACGATCCGGTCGCCCGAACCCCAGAAGAGCTGATCCCCCTGTTGCAGCGGCGAGAACACGCTCCCCATGCCCGGCGTGGCTCGCCAGATGGTGCGGCCCTCGCCCGTCGCAACATCGGCCACCACTATCGACCACGGTGGATCCTCGCGATTCGGACCGAAGAAGCTCTCCTCCGCCGCCGACGGTATCCTGATGAACGCTACTCGCTTTCCATCGGGCGACCATGCCGGTGCCACATCCTGATCGGTGCTCGGCGCGAGCCAGCTCACCGCCTTCTTCGCGTCGTCGTAGATCCCTATGAAAGAGTGATCGCCGCGGCCACTGGAGAAGGCGAGCTTCGAGCCATCGGGCGACCAGCGCAGCGAACTCGCGCGCCCGCGCACGTGGCCTATCGGTTTCGCTTCGCCATCGCCGAGCGGCGCGAGTGCGATCTGACCGCGCTGCGAGAACGCGACCACGTTCGCGGTGGGAGATGCGACCGGCGACGCGCCGGCAGCGATCCGCACCGGCTCGCCGCCCGCGAGCGCGATGCGCCAGAGCGCCTGCTCGCGCGGCTCGAGCGAGCTGGTGGGATTGGGATGCTCACCCGCGCGGTTCGGACTCCCGCCTCGCACGTACACAAGCATGCGTCCGTCGCTCGACCAGGCGAGCTGCCCCAGCTCCTGGCCATCATCGGCGGTGTACTTCGTGAGCTGGCGTCCCTCGTACGACGGCGGCTCCGCCACCCACACGTTGCGCGCGCCACGCTGGTTCACCACCCAGGCGATCGCGCCACCCTTCGGCGCCGCGCTGATCTCGCTCGGGAACGGCGCACCGAGGAGTGCGTCGAGAGTCGGCGCCTGCACCGCGGCCGCGGCCGGATGCGCGAAGCGTGGCGCCAGCTCCTGCGCCGCAGCGAATCGGGCGCCGGGAACGCCGCCGATCGCCGCGATCAGGACCGTGGAGAGCATCGCGGCAGTGGTACGCGCGGCGCGCGATGCGATTGCACCGCGCGCGGCGGTCCCGACCCGGTCGTCGGAAGTGGGCAGCGTGGATCGAAGACTCATGCGGATTCTGCTGTCAGAGGTTCGGGTTGTGGATGCGCTCCACATCGGGGAGCGGGAAACAACGCTGGTCGCCGTAGGTACCGCCGCTCACGTACGCGGCGCCCGGTGCGGGCACGAGCGGCAGTTCGTAGCGCCGCACATCGCCCAGCCGGTGGCCTTCGAGAAAGAGCTCGCGCCTGCGCTCCTCGATCACCTGCGCCAACACTTCTTCCTTCGTCGCGCCGGTCACGTCGTACGCGGGAGTGGCGATCCCCGCCCGCGCGTGAAGATCGTTGATGATAGCCGCCGCATCTTCCAGATGCTCGGCGTCGACCGCGGCCTCCGCCAGGATGAGCTGCGCCTCTGCCCACCTGGCGATCGGTATTGGTGATGTGACCGTGGAGTACTTGTCGGCCAGCCAGATCTCGGTGTGGCCATCCGAGCCCATCACTCCCAGATCGGAAACCGCCACGCGCGGATCGGGAATCGTATCCCACATGACGTTGCGGAAGGACGGATCGACGGATGAGAAGTTCCCTTGCGTGGTGTGCATGTACACGAGATTCTGCCGGCGCACGTCGGCCGCGTCGGTGTTCACTGCCACCACGAACCCTTCCGGAATCTCCGCTGCATCCGTGGCCGCGTTGGCGAGATCACCCATGTCCAGATACGCGCGCGCGCGGCCGAGCTGCGCGAAGTGCAGCGTGGTCTCGTCGCCCGCCGTCGTCGCCGCCGCTATCGCCTTGTCGAAGCGGCTCTTCGCCTCGGCGAACAACTGATCCGACGTCATCTCGGGTCCGATGTTGATCGCCGCCGAGCACATCCCCTCGCCGAGCAGGATGAGACTGTAGCCCGCGTAGGCCGCCGACTGGCCGATCAGTTTAGTACGGTTGGGAACTTCCGCATCGGTCCACCCCTCCAGCTTCGCGAGGATGGTGTCCGCGGAAGCACGAGCCACCGAGAGCGGCGTGTAGACACCGGGAACCTGCTGGCTCGTGCAGTCGCCCGTGCCGTACGGGGCACTGGTGGGCATCGTACGCCGATCGTAGTCGTAGTTCGCGATGAAGGAGATCGCGTCCACCAGTTCGTCACCGAGTATGCCGCTCCCCACCACGTAGCGGATGTAGGAGCACTCGAAGTCGCTGATGGCGCCGTTCACGAGAAGCTGCGCGTTGGCCGGGACGAAGAGCGAGCCGGCATCGAGCTGGCTGGGGTCCTTCTGCTGCAGCGTGGTGATGTCCCGGCATGCCGCCGTCGAGAGGAGCGACAGCAGCGTCGCGGCACAGAGCAGCCACACCGGACGACGCCGGATGCGTGTAGTCATGGATATGCCTCTCCCACACGAGGGATGATCGTGCATGGATCAGAACGTGAGGTTGATGGTCGCCACGAGCTGGCTGAGCGGCGGGATGACGCCCTGGTCGAACGACAGCGCGTTGCTCGCACTCGCTAGCGCGTTGACCTCCGGGTCGACGCCACGGTAGTCGGTCCAGGTATGCAGCTCGCGTCCGGCGAGCGTCACGACTGCGCGCGAAACGCCGACGCTCTTCAACCAGTTTTCAGGGAGCGTGTAGCTCGCGGATACCTCGCGCAGCTTCACGAACGACGCGTCCTGGAAGAACGCCTCGTTCAAGCCGGTGGCGTTCCGGCTCGGGCTGAGCTGCGCCAGGTACGCCGGCGAGTAGTTCTCGGGGTGATAGTTCGCGTCGCAGTAGCCGATGCCGAGTACGCCCGAGCAGCGGAACTGTTCGATCGAGTTCGCGATCGTGTTGCCCCGCTTGAAGTCCACCAGCGCGTAGAGTCGCAGCCGCTCGAATAGCGTCACCGTGTTGCCGATCGAACCCGTGACCTTGGGCGTGGGTGTCCCGACGAAGAGCAGCGGCGCCACGGCGCAGTCCACGGCCCCGGCGCCCGGGCCGCCGTCGCACAGATAGCTCGCCACTCCACCCGTCGTCTGATCACGCTCGGCCGATACGATGTGCTTGGCGAAGTAGCCGCCGATCGGGTAGCCCGCGATGTTGTTCTGTCCCGGAGCGATGATCGACGAGAGGCCGCCGAGGTCCTCGATCCTGTCCTTGTTGGTCGCGATGTTCCCGGTGATCTCCCATGAGAGCTCGTCGCGGCGGAGCGCCTGGAAGGTGGCTCCGAGCTCGATCCCGCGGTTGCTCACTTTACCAAGGTTCGCGAGTTGATCGCCGGGGAATCCTCCGGACGGCGCCACGGGCTGCGAGACTATCTCGTCGGACGTGCGCTTGCTGAAGTACGTGAAGTCGAGGTGGAGGCGATCGAAAAGATCTGCATCGAAGCCCAGCTCCACCTCGCGGCCGCGTTCGGGCTTGAGATCGGAGTTTCCCGCCGAGCCGGGAGTGACGCCGTTGGTACCGTTGGGGCCGGGCACCGGCGTGTAGCTGCGCAGCGCGGAGAACGCGTTCGGCTGCCGCCCGGACTCACCGTAGGCGGCGCGCAGCTTGAGCGTGTTGACGAAATCGAAATTCCAGAATGGTTCCTCGCTCAACACCCACGATGCGCTCACCTTGGGATACGTCACCCACTTGAACTCGTCGCCGAAGGCGGAGTTGTTGTCCACTCGCACCGCGCCGGTGAGGAATATCCGGTCGTCGAAGCCGATCTGCTCCTGGAAGTACGCGCCGATCGTGGTGTTGATGATCTGGCTCTGCGTGGAGTTCGTCTGCTGCGCGGTCGCCGACACCGTCTCCACACCCGGGCCCGGGAAGGACGTTCCGCCGAGCGAACTGGAGTTGAGCTCCGTGCGATAGAACTGCCCGCCCACCGAGGTGGCCGACGAGATGGACGAGGTCAGCGATGCTCTCGCCGTAGCGGAATAGTCCGCCGTGATGACCGTGTTGTTCTCGAGCGTCTGATGGATCTGCCCCGCCGCGATGACGGGTCCCAGGAACTGCGCGAGCTCGGGCGGCGCGAAGCGCTCGAGCGCGCGGCTGTCGCTGCCGGTGTAGTCGACGCCCGCGATCAGGCGATGCGAGAACCAGGTCGTGGGACGGTGGTTGATCGTCCCGCTTCCGGTGAATCGGTTGATCCCCTGGAAGTTGTCGTATAGCTGCTGCGGTACTTCCGGCGGGAAGTTCGGATAGAATCCGCGCGCGGCGGGGAATAGCAGCGAGTGGCCCATCTCGGCGCCCAGCATCGGCGATGCGCCCACGTCGGCGCCCAGATGGTTCGAGCGGTCGACGTAGTTCAGGCTCACTCCAACGTCCACCTTCTGATTCGGCGTAACCGTGAGATTAGCGTGCGAGCTGAACTGTCGGAGCTTGTTGTT
>JBIQLU010000134.1:0-9050 GCA_044463985.1 Gemmatimonas aurantiaca
CCACCGATGGGGCCGGCGGGGTTTTCGCCGAAGATACCGAAGTTGGAGTAGTCGCGATCGAAGAGGTTGCGAAGGTGGGCGGTCAGCGCGAAGTGGGAGCGCTCGTAACTGAGGCGGAGATTTGTCAGCGTGTAGCCGGCTACGGATCCGCTCACGATGCGAGGCGGGCCACCTTCGGCGAGATCCACCCGCTCGATGTTCGCGTCGTTCCCGCGAAGGTACTGGCTCGACACGGCGCTCACGGAGAGCTCGGCACCGAGCAGCGACTTCCCGAGCGCGCGAGTGAACTCGATGCTGGCGCTTCCGCGGTGGCGCGGTGAGAGCGGGAAGCGGTCGCCGGCGCGCGCGGAGTCCGGTTCGGGCATCTCCGATGCGAGGAGCACCGGGCTCTGATATGTGGCATCGATGAGAGCGTACGAGCCGAAGAGTCTCAATCCGCCCGGCAGCGAGAGCGAGGCACTGGCCTCGATTCCCTGACGCCGTGCGCGAGCGATGTTCTGGAAGTATCCCATCGTCGTGCTCGATGCGACGAACACGATCTCGTTGCGCACATCCTCGCGGAATCCCACCACGTCGAGGCTGGTGCCGTCCCGCGGTTCCCAGTCGATGCCGCTCTCGTAGTTCACGACCGTCACGGGCTCGAGCGGCGGGTCGTCGCCGAGCGCGAACGGGAGCGCGCATGGCGAACTCTCATCCGCGCATCCCAGCTCGAGCGGCGCCGGTGCGCGGAAGCCGGTGCTGACTGCGGCGTAGCCGCGGAACTGCGGTCCGAGATAGTAGTTCAGCCCCAGCCTCGGTGACAGCCGGAGATAGCTGTTGGTGCCATCGTTCTCGGGCTCGCGCAGGTCTCGAAACGGGATGCGTACGTAATCGCCGCGAAGCGACGCGGTGACCGCCAGCGATGGCGACGCCGACAGCACTCCCTGTGCGTACAGCGCGGCGTCGTCCTCGTTCACGCGCGCGTTCTCACAGAGGCCATCCTGCTGGTCGCATTCATCGTCGAAATCGGGAGCGCCGGCGGTGGGGACGCTGAAGATGCGATACGCGATGTCGTTGCGGCTGTACTCCGCTCCGAGTGTGAGTCCGAGCGGCATCCCGAGCACCGCGGTTGGCAGGGTCCACTCGACCGTGGCACCCTTCGATGTGTTGTCGACGTGCGCGTCGGTGCTCGGCGCGTCGACGTTGACGTTGAACTGGCGGTAGTCGTTGTCGCGCCGGAACGCATTCCCGCGAAGCGTGCCGCCGGCGAAGTTGCGCACCCCGCGCACGGCCAGATGCCAGAGCTCGGGCTCGAAGAAGTCTCCCCCTGTGAAGTTGGCTCTCCTGTCCTGGAGCATCCAGCTCTCCGGGAGCGAGCCGGCCTGGAAGACACGATCGTGTCCGTAGAGGATGGTCATGGCCAGATCGCTGCTGCTCCCTCTGCGTCCCACGTTCACGAAGAACTGCCGGGTGCGCGCAGGAGTGTCATCGCGATAGCCGTCTTCCTCGGTGCCGCGGGCCATGATGTAGCCATCCACATCGTCCATCACGCCGCCGCCGCTCACTCGGGCGCCGAGATAGCCGAAGTCGCCCGCCTCCAGAGACGCGCCGAGCTGCGGCGTGAAGGTACCGCGTTTCGTCCCCAGGACCAGCGCTCCACCGAGTGAATTCTTCCCGTACAGCGTCCCCGGTCCGCGCACGAGCTCGGCCGTATCGATCGCATCCATCGGAATGAGATCGAAGTTCACTTCCTGCGCATCCGGCTCGTTGATACGTACACCGTCGAGGAAGACGCTCACTCCCTGCGGGACACCTACCACCGGCGAAAGGCGGAAGCCGCGGATCTCGAGCGTGGGCTGCACGCGGCTCCCCTGATCGTCGAACATGCTCACGCCCGGAAGCCGCGTGAGCGCGTCCGCTGCAGCCGTCGGACCGGGCGGAACGTCGTCCAGGCGGATGTCGTCGACCTGCACCGGCGTCTTCTCGTCCACCGGCGAGAGGCGCGTTCCGGTCACGACCGTGGGAGCCAGGATCTGTATTCGGGATGTATCGACTCGCGCGCTGTCGGTGCGCGTCGTGTCGGTCGCGAGCGAGTCACGCTGCTGCGCCGCGGCGCTGGTGCTCGACGTGGCGACGAGCACCGCCGCCATCGCGATCCGGAGCAACGTCGTCGCACATCTCGGCGCGATGGCTGACCCGACGCCGCTCCGTCGCGCGCCGCGGGCTCCGCCCGGCCTCGACCGTTCGCGGAATGACGCTGTATTGCCTGGATGCATTGGCTCACCGTGGGCCACTGCGGGGCGGCCTGCTGCATCGGTCGTCCGGTGGTGCGGCCCGTATTTCAGAGGAAAGGTGGTGGGCAGTCCTCCGTCTTTCGGCTGCCGACTACCCTCCGAGCGAGCCAGGAGCCGGAATCAGGAAACGCTGCCGGCCAGTAAGCTCTGCACGCCTGATACCAGACGGTCCACCTCGTCCTCCGTCGTGTAGCATGCGCAGCCGGCGCGGACCAGGCCGTGGCGTGATTCGCCGAGTCGCGCCACCACCGTACTCGCGTAGAAGTCGCCGCTGGAGGCGAAGACGCCGCGGCCCGCGAGGTGGCTCGCTACCTCGCGCGCGGTGAAGCCACGCACGGTGAAGGAGAGCGTGGGAGTTCGTGCGGTTCCGGGCGGCGAGCCGTACACTCGCACGCCATCCGTGGCGCAGAGCTCGCCCCAGAGCTTGCGGAAGAGCGTGTCACAGTGCTCGTGAATACGCCGGTAGGCGCTTTCCAGCTTCGCGCGACGCGTCGTGCCCTCGCCGAGCGATGCGAGGAAGTTCACGGCGGCAGCAGCTCCCGCTATCGCCTCGTGGTTCTGCGTTCCAGTCTCGAAGCGCTCGGGTGCCTGGTCGGGCGCGGGCTCGAGCTTCGGTACGTCGAGCGCCGAGAGGAGTCGCTCGCGTCCGAAGAGTATTCCGATGTGCGGTCCGTGGAACTTGTAAGCCGAACACGCGAGGTAGTCGCAGCCCATCGCCTGGACGTCCACGAGCTCGTGCGGCGCGTAGTGGACCGCATCGACGAACACGCGCGCACCCACTTCGTGCGCCAGTCGTGCCGCGCGCGAAACGTCGTTGATCGTTCCCAGCGCGTTCGACGCAGCCCCGATCGCCACCAGCCGGGTACGTCGCCCGATGCAGTTCTCGAGATGATCCCAGTCGAGCTGTCCGGTTTCCGGGATCATGCGCACCGTGCGAAGCGTCACCCCGCGCTCCCGCGCGAGCGTTTGCCAGGGGGCGATGTTGGCGTGGTGGTCGAGCTCGGTCACCACGATCTCATCCCCCGCTACGAGCGCGTACCCAAGTGCACGCGACAGGTGAAAGGTCAGCGATGTCATGTTCTGGCCGAACGCGATCTCGCTGGGCCGCGCGTTGATGAAATCGGCCAGTGTCGCGCGCGCATCCGATATGATCGCGTCCGTCTCCGCACTGGAGGGATATGCCCAGTGCGTGTTCGCGTTGTGGTGAAAGAGATAGTCGCTCATCGCCTCGACCACTTCGCGCGGTACCTGGGTGCCGCCCGGTCCATCGAAGTAGGCAACCGGAGTGCCGTCGATCGTCCGCTCGAGCGCGGGAAAGCGGCCACGCAGCTCGGCCATGTCGATGCTCACGATATCTCCACTCCTGCCCACTTCTCGATGACCTTCACGACCTCCGCGTGGTCCGCCAGATCGCCCAGCTCGGTGTGCGCGACGCGATACAGCTCACTGGCGAGCTGCATCAGCGGCGAAGGCACTTTCTGTTCGCGCGCCACAGCCGCGGCGATCCCCGCGTCCTTGGCGAGGAGTGCGAGCCGGAAGGTGCGCGGGAACGCGCGCGTGACCACCCGTTCGGGTACGAGCGTCTCCGTGACGTTGCTCCGGCCGCTGGAGGCGTTGATCACACCGAGTGCGGCGCCGATGTCCACGCCCGCCTTCGCGAGTGCGGCGAGTCCCTCGCCGGCAGACCACAGATTGATGGCCAGCAGCATGTTGTTGACCGACTTGAGCGCGTGTCCCGCGCCCACGGGCCCGCAGCGAACGACCTTTTCACCGAAGCTCCGGAGAACGGGCAGCGCCTGCTCGAACACTTCTTCGTCGCCCCCGCACATGACCGTGAGCGCTCCGCGCTCGGCGCCGCTGACGCCGCCGCTCACCGGCGCATCGAGGAAGCGGATCCCTCTCTCCGCCAGGCGCGCCGCGATCGCGCGCGAAACGCCGGGTTCTCCGGACGTACAATCCACCAGAGTCGAACCGCTCCTCAGTCCGGCGAGAAGCCCTTCGCTCCCCTCGAGCAGTGCCTCGACGTCGTACGATGTGGGCAGGCAGGTGATGACGAAGTCGCTCCCGCGCGCCGCGTCTGCAGGCGTCGCCGCCACTCGCGCGTCGTTCGCCCTGCCGAACGCATCGGCCTTCTCGCGCGTACGATTCCAGACGGCGAGCTGGAACGGCGGCTCGGCCAGATGCTTCGCCATCGGCTCTCCGATCGCGCCGAGCCCGATGAACGCTACCGCTATCGTGTTCTTCTCCGTTCTCTCCATTTCCCCCCCCTTTGGCGCGTGCAAGATCGTGATGGGGGCGAGGGGAGGGAAGGGGGAAAGTCAGAGAGCAGACGGCAGGAAGCAGGGAGCAGCAGCTGTACACGCCGCTCCGCCGTCACTGCCGTCTGCTCTCTGCCTTCTGCCTTCTGTCCTGTGCCCCATGCCCACTCTCCTCGTGACGATCGACAAGATGCTTTCCCTGTACAGCGTGCGGGCGGTGTGGACGGCGCTGGGGGGCGTGGCGGGCGTGAAGACGGCGGACGTCGTGATCGGGATGGCCCGAGTCGAGCACGATGGGAGCGTGACGTGCGAGGACGTCGCGGCGGCGGTGGAGATGGCGGGGTGCGAAGTGGTTCGCTGCGAGGAGGAGCGAGGTCTGCGGGTGCTCTGAGCTGCCGCTTGTAAGGCTCCCGGGTGCTCTCGTAACTTGACGCGCGTCGCTCCGGCCCGCCCCACGCGCGCTCGCGACTTTCTCCCTCCGCAGTGGAAATCCCAGGACGGTTCTCATGGCGTCAGAGCAAGGGAACGAAGATCGCCCGATCGCGGCGTTACTCGCACCCGATATCCTCCTCATGCTCGAGGAGTCCCCCGCCGACATCGGAATCGAAACCGAGGAGCTGCATCCGGCCAACCTGGCCGATGTAGCGGCCTCGCTCGATGCCGTGCACGTGCGGGCCCTTCTCCGCGCGCTCCCCGCCGAGCGTGCGGCCGATGTTCTCGAGTATCTCCCCGAGGAACTTCGCACCGATGTGCTGGAAGCGATGACCAGCACGCAGGCAGCGGTGCTCGTCTCGGAGATGACTCCCGACGACCGAGCGGACGTACTCGAGGAGCTCGACGAGGACCGCGCCGACGAAATCCTGTCGAAGATCGCCGTGGAGGCGCGCGGCGAGACGGAGCGGCTGCTGGCCTATCCGCCGGAATCGGCCGGCGGCCTGATGACCACCGAGTTCGTGTCGATCGCCGAGGGCACCACCGTGGAAGCCGCGATGCGCAGCGTTCGCATCGTGGCGCGTGCGGGTCGGCGTGAGGCGCTCTACACGATCTACGCGACCGACGCCGGCGGCCGCGTACGCGGCGTGCTGTCGCTCCGCGAACTCCTCGCGGCTCCGGAAGGGACCCGGATCGAGGAGCTGGCCTGGACGGACGTGGTGAGTGTCGGCCCGTTCGCCGATCGCGAAGAGGTAGCGCGGGCGACCGAGAAGTACGACCTCGTCGCGGTACCCGTAGTGGATGATGGCGGCAGAATCCTCGGCGTGGTCACCGTGGACGACGTCATCGACGCGATCATGGAGGAGCAGACCGAGGACGTTCAGAAGCTCGGTGGTATGGAGGCACTCGACCAGCCCTACTTCGCGGCGAGTTTCTGGAGCATCCTGCGCAAGCGTGGCGGCTGGCTGATTCTCCTCTTCATCGAGGAGATCTTCACCGGAATCGTGCTGAGGCACCAATCGAGCCTGCTGGAGACGTCGGTTGCGCTCATGTTCTACGTTCCGCTCATCATCAGCTCGGGCGGCAACTCCGGTTCACAGTCGGCCACGCTGATAACGCGCGCGCTCGCCGTCGGCGACGTGCGCCTGCGCGACGCGGTTCGCGTTTTCGCTCGCGAGCTGGGCCAGGGGCTCGCACTCGGTGCCTTCCTCGGCGGGATCGGTTTCGCACGCGCCATGATGTGGGGCGACGGTACGCAGATGGCATCGGTGGTGGCACTCACGCTTCTGTGCGTGGTGCTCACGGGCACCATAGTCGGCGCGATGCTCCCACTGATCTTCACCCGTATCCGCGTCGACCCCGCCATCGCCTCTTCCCCCTTCGTCGCCTCTTTCGTCGACGTCGCCGGCGTCATGATCTACTTCGCCGTCGCGACGCGGATCATCGGGTTGGGAGGGTAGGTGGGGCAGAAAGCAGAGAGCAGAAAGCAGAAAGCAGGAACTGCACACCAGTCCACGTCATTCCCGCGAACGCGGGAACCCATGTTACTCCATCAAACATGGGTCCCCGCTTTCGCGGGGATGACAGCGCGGCGTGTGCAGTCCCTGCTTTCTGCTTTCTGCTTTCTGCCCCTATCCCGCCACCACCGCCTCGCGGGCGGTGAAGCCGAAGTAGCCCATCGCGATGCCGATCAGGGCGTCGAGCCAGATATTGTTGCCGCCGGCCGGGAAGAGGCCTATGAACGTCGGCGCGATGATCCCCCAGATCGCCAGGATCACGTACACCACCGCGGTGATGCGCGCGAAGTTCCTCGAACTGAAGTGGTATTGGGAGGAGGCCAGGCCGAACACTCCCCAGGTCAGGTGCAGCACGCTGAGAACGATGTTCACCGGCCAGAGAGCGAATACGTGCGCGGCGTCGTGTGGATCGGGAGACATACCGCCAGGCGAGATCATGAATCCCGCGAGTCCCAGCACGATCAGAACCCAGCCGCAGACGAAGGAAGCGCGTTGAACCGTGGATGTCATGGCAGTCGCTCCGCGTGAGAGAGTGAGCGAAAGCCGCCGATGCCGCCACGGCGGCTCGCGTCTCACCATCGAGGAGCGGCATTTCCCGCGCCGCTGGCGGCGTGCTCAGCTCTGCTTGCTGCCCGTCTCCTGCAGCTCGCGTCCTCGCCCGCCCTCCGTCTGCCCGGTGTCCGGGTCGGGACCTTCCATCGCCACGATCCCCTCCTCGAGCCACTCGTATTCGCCCTTCATCACGCCCTGCGAGAGGCGATAGAGCGAAGCGTCGTTCGGTCCGAACAGGTTGCGGAAGTGGTCGGCGATTCGGAGCCGGGCCTCGCGGCAGAACACGTTCGCGAGCTCCGTGGCGTTCGCCGACCCGTGGCTCGCGAGCATCCGCGCGCGCGAGCATGTGGCCGACATCGCGAACAGTTCGGCGCCGATGTCGACGGCCCGGAAGAGCACCATCTGTCGCTGCTCGAGCTTCGGGCCCAGGCGGACCATCGCGTGGAATATCGCGCGCCCGAGCTTTCGCGTCGTACGCTCGATGTAGCGAAGATGCGGCGCGAGACTTCCGAACTCGGAGTAGCTCCGGAATCCCCCGATCCAGCGAGTCGTGTACCACTTCGGGTAGAACTTCGCCGAGCGTCCGAGCGCGGCGAGGCGCTCCTTGCGCGTGGCCTCGGGGTTCACCACATCGAACGCGGTCTTGAAGTGCCAGTCGACCGCCTCGCGCGCTATGAAGAGTCGCATGATCTCCGACGAACCCTCGAAGATCAGGTTGATGCGGAAGTCGCGCATCGCGCGCTCCACGGGGATCGGGCGCTCGCCGCGCGCGCGGAGCGAATCGGCAGTCTCGTAGCCGCGCCCGCCGCGGATCTGGAGCGTGTCATCGACTATCCGCCATCCGGCCTCGGTGTTCCACATCTTCGCGATCGCCGCCTCGAGCCGGATGTCGTAGCCGCCGCGGTCCGCCATCAGGCTCGACAGTTCGGCGACCGCCTCCATCGCGAATGCGTGGGCCGCCATCTTCGCCAGTTTCTGTGCGACCGCCTCGTGCTTCCCGATCGGTTTGCCCCACTGCACCCGCTCGTTCGACCACTCGCGCGACACGCGCACCATCTGCTTCGCCGCGTACGCAGCGCTGGCAGGGAGCGTGAGGCGGCCGGTGTTCAGCGTGATCAACGCGAGCTTGAGTCCCTTCCCCTCGCCCCAGACGATGTTCTCGCGCGGCACCTTCACGTGGTCGAAATGGATCACGCCGTTCTCGATCGCCTTGAGCCCCATGAAGTGGCAGCGATGCTCCACCTCGACTCCCGGCCAGTCGGTCTCCACGATGAACGCCGTGATCTGCTTCTTCGGCTTCCCGTTCACCATCACGTCCGGCGTGCGCGCCATCACGAGTATCAGCTCCGCGCGCGTCCCGTTCGTGGTCCAGAGTTTCTTCCCGTCAAGAACGAAGTACTTCCCGTCGTCAGTGGGCGTGGCGGTGGTCGCCAGATTGGCCGGGTCGCTGCCCGCGTCGACTTCCGTGAGCGCGAACGCCGATATCGCGCCCTTCGCGAGGCGCGGGAAATACTTCTTCTTCTGCTCTTCGGTTCCGAAGAGCTTGAGCGGCTGCGGCAGGCCGATGGACTGGTGCGCCGAGAGGAGCGCGGTCAGTGAGCCGTCCTTGGACGTCACCATCCCCATCGCGCGTATGTAGCTGGTCTGTGAGAGCCCGAGCCCGCCGTACTCGCGAGGGATCTTGATTCCGAACGCGCCGATGTCGCGGAGCTCCTGCACCAGCGACTCCGGAATGTTGCCATCCCGATCGATCGCGTCGGAGTCGACGCGCTCCATCACGTCGCGCAATGCATCCATGAACGGCTTCGCGCGCGCCTCTTCGTCGGGGTCGACCTCCGGATGCGGGTCGATGAGGTCGAGCCGGAAGCGGCCGAGGAAAAGTTCGCGGAGAAAGCTCGGCTGGGCCCACTCGCTTTCGCGTGCGGCTTCGGCTACGTCACGTGCTTCCTTCTCGGAGGCCAGATCGTGCGTCGGCTGTGCCATGGGTCTCCATTCCTGGTTGGACACCTGTCGCACCA
>JBIQLU010000135.1:0-6529 GCA_044463985.1 Gemmatimonas aurantiaca
CTGAGCGATGCGGCGCTGGCGCTGCCGGGGGGTCCGTGAAGCCGGCTGCAGGTTGCGCGCTCCCCTAAACATCGGATATTTTATCCAGTGACGCGGCCCCGCCTTCCGAACGGCGGATGTCTGCAACGGTCGGGGCCTCGCCGCCCCGGGTCACGCCCGGTCACGCCGGATCACCACTCAACCTCCGCCGATGCGCTGATGGCCTCTTCTGCTCCGATCCTCCGGAACTTCATCGCCGGTGCGTTCCTCGACGCCGAGTCCGATGGCTGGAACGACGACCTCAATCCGTCCGACTCGGCGGATGTGATCGCACGCGTCCCCACCGGCTCGCCCAACGATGCACGCGCCGCGGCGAAGGCCGCCGCCGAAGCGCTCCCCGCGTGGCGCGCACTCACCGGACCCGCGCGCGCCGAATACCTCCACGCCTGGGCCGCTGCCATCGCCGCTCGCAGAGAAGAGCTCGCACAGGAGATGGCGCGCGAAGTCGGGAAGCCGATCGGCGAGGCGAGAGGCGAGGTAGGGCGGTGCATCGTCATCCTCCGCTACTACGCCGGCGACGCCGTGCGCTCGGTGGGCGACGTCATCCCGGCGGGCACTCCCGGCGCGCTGCAGTTCTCGCTGCGCGAGCCGCTGGGCGTGGTCGCGCTCATCACGCCGTGGAATTTCCCGCTCGCGATCCCGCTCTGGAAAGCCGCCCCCGCGCTCGCCTACGGCAACACCGTTGTGCTCAAGCCGGCGGAGATGGCTTCACGGATGGGGGAGCTCCTCGCCGAGACGGCTGCGGCGGCCCAGCTTCCCGCCGGCGTCTTCAACGTGGTGATGGGTTCGGGATCGATAGTCGGCACGCCGCTCCTGCAATCGCCGGAAGTGCGCGGGATCAGCTTCACCGGATCCTCCACCGTCGGCGCCCACGTCGCGCGGGTGGCGACCGAGCGGAACGTGCGCTACCAGACGGAAATGGGCGGCAAGAATGTGGTGATCGTGGCCGCCGACGCCGACCTCGATGTGGCCGCGTCGCTCACCGCCGCGGGCGCGATGCGCTACGCGGGGCAGAAGTGCACCGCCACCAGCAGGGTGGTGGTCGAGAAGAAGGTCGAGGGTGCGTTCCTGGATCGCCTCCGCGCGAAGGTGGAGGCGCTGCCGCTCGGCCCCGTGGACGATCCTGCCGCGGCGGTCGGCCCGCTCATAAGCGCGCGTTCGCGCGACGAGATCAACGAAGCACTTGCGGAAGGGAAGGCGCAGCGGATCTTCGGCGGCGATCTCCCCGACGACGAACGCTTCGGCCGCGGCTTCTTCTTCGCGCCGCTGGTCATCCGCATCGATGATCCTCGAGCGCTGCTCGCGCAGCGCGAGCTCTTCGGCCCGGTGCTCGGCGCGCTCACCGCCAGCGATCTCGATGAAGCGATCGACATCGCCAATCAGACGAACTATGGTCTCAGCGCATCGCTCTTCACCCGCGACATCGGCACCGCGCTGCGCTACGTCCACCGCATCGAGGCTGGCCTGGTGCGCGTGAACGGCGACACCACAGGTGTGGACCCGCACGCACCCTTCGGCGGGATGAAGGATTCGAGCTCCGGCAGCCGCGAGCAGGGACCCGCGGCGCGCGAGTTCTACACCGAAACGAAGACCGTCCAGATAAACCCGTGATGTCTCCTCCGGTAACCGTCCGACCGGGAGTGCGGCACGTCGCGCACCTTCGGCTGGACCCCGGTCGATATCTTCTCAATGGCTCCTCCTCCACTTCCACCGAACCGACATGCTAGCCACTGACTGGCGCGGTGTCTTCCCCGCGATAACTACTCCGTTCCGCGAAGATCTCGCGGTCGATCACGACTGCCTTCGCGATCACGTGGCATGGCTCGTGGAGCGAGGCTCCGCGGGCATCGTGGCGCTCGGTTCGCTGGGCGAAACGGCCACGCTGAGCTTCGACGAGAAGGTCGCGGTGCTCGAGAGCTGCATCAAGGCGGCGAACGGAGTACCGGTCGTGGCAGGGATCTCCGCACTCGCCACGAGCGAGGCGGTGGCGCTCGCACGGGCGGCGCAGCGGGTGGGATGTGAAGGCCTCATGGCGCTCCCGCCGTACGTGTACCAGAGCGAGTGGCGCGAGATGAAGGCGCACATGGAGGCGATCATCGAGGCGACTCCGCTCTCGTGCATGCTCTACAACAACCCGGTCGCCTACGGCACCGACTTCCTCCCCGAGCACATCGCCGAGCTCTGCTCGCACGACAACCTGCACGCGGTGAAGGAGTCGAGCGCCGACATCCGCAGGGTCACCGCGATCCGCGCGCTGATCGATGACCGGCTCGCGATATTCGTGGGAGTGGACGATCTGATCGTCGAGGGGATCGCCGCGGGCGCTGTGGGCTGGATCGCCGGTCTGGTGAACGCGCTCCCCGACGAGTCGATGCGCCTCTTCGAGCTGGCGAACGCCGGCGAAGTCGAGGCGACGCGTTCTCTGTACGAGTGGTTCCTCCCACTCCTCCGGCTCGACCTGGGCCCGAAGTTCGTGCAGACCATCAAGCTGGTTCAGGAGGAGCTGGGCCGCGGGAGTGCACGCGTGCGGCCGCCGCGGCTCGAGCTGGAAGGCGCGGAGCTCGACGCCGTCATGGCGATCATCCGGGAGCAGCTCGCAGTGAGACCGGCGGCGTAGAGTGTCGGCCATCTCGGACGTGCGCTCGGTGGAAGTGGTGGACTCGCACACCGAGGGCGAGCCCACGCGCGTGGTGATTTCCGGCTGGCCGCAGCCGGAGGGGAGCACCATGCTGGAGCGCCGCGAGGCGCTGCGCCGTGACTTCGACGCGCTCAGACGCGGCGTGGTGTGCGAGCCGCGCGGACACGACGCCATAGTCGGCGCGCTGCTCACGCCACCTGTCAACGCGGACTCCACGGCGGGCGTGATCTTCTTCAACGACGTCGGCTATCTCGGTATGTGCGGACACGGCCTCATCGGCGTGACGCGCACGCTCGAGTTCCTCGGTCGGATGAAGCCGGGCCGCATCCGCATCGACACGCCGGTCGGCACCGTGGGCGCGGAACTCGCCTCCGATGGAATGGTGACCATCGAGAACGTGCCGTCGCGTCGCCACGCGGCCGACGTGGAAGTCACGGTGCCCGGCGTGGGAGTCGTGAAGGGCGATGTTTCCTGGGGCGGCAACTGGTTCTTCATCACCGAGCTCGATGAGCCGGCGCTGGAGCTGGCCAATCGCGTGGAGCTCACGCGTGTCACCACCGCGATCCGCGACGCGCTCATCGCGCAGGGCATCACGGGTGTCGACGGCGCGCTGATCGACCACATCGAGCTCGGCGGCGCTGCCACGCGCTCCGACGCCGACAGCAGGAATTTCGTGCTCTGTCCCGGCGCCGCGTACGACAGGTCGCCGTGCGGCACGGGCACGTCGGCCAAGATGGCCGCGCTCCATGCGCGGGGCGAACTCGCCATCGGCGAGCGCTACCGGCAGGAGAGCATTACCGGCAGCCTCTTCACCGGCTGGCTGGAGCGGCGCGACAATGGAGGGGAGGAGACGCTGGTTCCCTTCATACGCGGCAGCGCGTACGTGACCTCTCGCGCCACGCTCCGCTTCGACCCTGCCGATCCGTTCCGCTTCGGCTTTCCCGAGGGGTGATGTCGAGTCGCCAGCCCGACGCACTGATAGTTGGAGCTGGAGTCGTGGGCGCGGCGTGCGCGCTGGCGCTCTCGCGCGAAGGGCTGCGCGTTCTGCTCATCGACGGGGACTTCGTGGGCGGCGGGAGCACGTCCGCGGCGATGGGGCATCTGGTGGTGATGGACGACTCGGAGGCCGAGCTGCGTCTCACCGCCTACTCGCGCGCGCTGTGGGCCGAGCTGTCGGAGGAGCTGCCGGCGGATTGCGAGGATGAGCGGCGCGGCACTCTCTGGGTGGCGTCGTCCGCCGAGGAGATGGCGGCTGTCCGCGAGAAGCAGCAGCGCTACGCGAGCAACGGCATCGCTGCAGCGGTGGTGGACGAGCGGACGCTGGCGGAGATGGAACCGGAGCTGCGACCCGGACTCGCGGGGGCACTGCACGTGCCCGACGACTGCGTGCTCTATCCGCCCGCGGCGGCGCGCTACATGGCGGAGCGCGCGAAGACGCTCGGCGCCGAGGTGCGCGAGCAGTGCATGGCCGAGAGCATCGACGGACGTACGGTGCGGCTGCGCGAGCGCGGCGGCGCGGAATACCTGGTGTCCGCGGGCGCGGTGGTGAACGCGGCGGGGATCGACGCGCCGCGACTCACCCCGGGACTGTCGATCGTTCCGCGGAAGGGACATCTCCTCATCACCGATCGCTATCCCGGCTTCTGCGGATGCCAGCTCGTGGAGCTCGGCTACCTGCACAGCGCACACACGCTCGGCGGAGCTTCGGTGGCGTTCAACGTCCAGCCGCGGGCCACCGGACAGCTATTGATCGGCTCCTCGCGCGAGCTGGTGGGGCGCAACTCGGAAGTGAACAGGGAACTGCTGCAGTCCATGCTGGAGCGAGCGATCGACTTCATGCCGCGACTCGCCGGCTGCAACGCGACGCGTGCGTGGACCGGCTTCCGGCCGGCCACGCCCGACGCGCTCCCGCTGATCGGCCGCTGGGAAGGCGCGGACGGCGTCTGGATCGCCGCGGGTCACGAAGGGCTCGGCATCACCCTGGCGCCGGGCACCGGCGCGCTGATAGCCGATGGAATCATGGGTCGCGCCTCGGCGATCGACACGGCGCCATACGCCCCGGGGCGCACGATGCCCGCGCCGGCAGAAGCGGCAGGACACTGAGCGATGTCGAGCACCGTGGAGATCGTGGTGGATGGCCGGACGCTGCGCGTGAGCGAGGGGATGACGCTCGCGGCGGCACTGATGGATGCGGGCGTGGATGCATTCCGCACATCGGTGACCGGGATGCCGCGCGCGCCGATCTGCGGGATGGGAAGCTGCTTCGAGTGTCGCGTCACCGTGAACGGGCAGCCGCACCAGCGCTCCTGTCTCATACCGTGCAGCGAGGGGCTGGTGGTGGAGACCGGAACGGGGGGAGGCGGCGCGAGGTGAGCGACAGTGCATCGGGCGCGGGGATGAACGCGACGCACTGCGATGTGGCGGTGGTTGGCGGCGGACCGGCCGGCATCGCTGCCGCCGCGCGCGCCGCGGAATCGGGTGCCAGGGTCGTGATGGTGGACCAGGGGATGCGTCCCGGCGGCCAGGTGTGGCGGCACCGCGATCGCGGCCACCTGCCGCGGCTCGCCCGGCACTGGCTCGAGCGGCTCGATCGTTCCGGCGCCGAGTGCCTCGCACTTGCGACGGTCACCGACGTGACAGGCGATCGCACGCTGCACATAGTGCACGATGGGCAGAGCAGAGTTGTGCACGCCGGCGCGCTCGTGATCGCGACTGGGGCGCGCGAGCTCTTCGTCCCGTATCCCGGCTGGACGCTTCCCGGAGTGATGGGGATGGGCGGAGCGCAGGCGCTCGTGAAGGGCGGGATGCGAGTGCGGGGGAAGCGCGTGATAGTGGCGGGAAGCGGGCCGCTCACGCTCCCCGTTGCGGCTGTGCTCGCGCACGCAGGCGCGCGACTCGTGACGGTACTCGAGCAGGCGAGCATGCAGGACGTGACGGGCTTCGCGCGTACGTTGTGGCGCCACCCATCGAAGCTGCTCGACGCCGCGCGCTATCGTTCGGCATTCCTCGGCACTTCGTATCGGACCGGATGCTGGGTGGAGCGCGCCGAGGGCGACGGCCGCGTGGAGCGTGCGACTCTCACCGACGGACGACGTCGCTGGACGGAGGAGTGCGATCTCCTCTGCTGCTCGTACGGACTGGTACCCAACGTGGATCTCGCGCTGCTCCTCGGCTGCACGGTCGAAGATGGGCGAGTGGTCGTGGATCCGATGCAGCGGACGAGCATGGCCGGCGTGTATGCCGCTGGCGAGCCCACGGGCGTGGCCGGCGAGCAGGCGGCGTTGACGGAGGGCGAGATAGCGGGACTCGGCGCTGCCGGCAAATCGGCCACGGCGGATCGTGCGCTGGCGGGGGCGCGGCAGCGGTGGCGGACATTCGGTGAGAGGCTGGCGCTGGCGTTCCGCCCGCGCGCCGAGCTTCGCGAGCTGGCGGCGCCCGACACCATCATCTGCCGCTGCGAAGACGTCCCGCGCTCCCGTCTCGATCCCGCGTGGACGGTTCGACAGGCGAAGCTCTACACTCGAATCGGCATGGGTCCGTGTCAGGGCGGCGTGTGCGGGCCGGCGTGCGAGTATCTCTTCGGATGGTCCCACGGACACGTGCGTCCGCCGCTCGGCGCGCCTCCCGTGGGAACGACGGGGTCAGGCACCTAGTGCAGAGGTCCCGGCGACGACGGGGTCAGGCACCTGATCGTAGAGCCCCCAGCCGCAACGCGGCTGGGGGCTCTACGATCAGGTGCCTGACCCCGTCGCCCCTTCGCCCTTGCCTTGGCGCGATCACCCTTCGACAATAACCAGACCCTATCCAACGAGGTCGTCCATGTGGAAAGAGTTCAAGACATTCCTGATCAAG
>JBIQLU010000135.1:6629-9043 GCA_044463985.1 Gemmatimonas aurantiaca
ACCCTATCCAACGAGGTCGTCCATGTGGAAAGAGTTCAAGACATTCCTGATCAAGCAGAACGCATTGGCACTGGCGATCGCATTCGTCATCGGGGCGGCACTCAACACGGTGGTGCAGGCCATCGTGAACGACATCATCATGCCGATCGTGGCGGTGTTGACACCATCGGGCGACTGGCAGAAGGCGGTATGGCACGTGGGGCCGATAGCTTTCGGAGTGGGCGATCTGGCGAGCGCCGTGCTGAACTTTCTCATCATCGGCTTCGTCGCATGGCGGTTGAGCAAGCTGTTCATCAAGGAGGAGGCCGCCGCGCCAGCACCGGCGACCAAGGTCTGTCCGTATTGCAGAATGAGCATCGACGCGGCCGCATCACGCTGCCCACACTGCACCAGCGCACTTTCCGGCAGCGCGAGCGCGAACGCATAGGGAGGTAGAGTAGTGCCCGCAAGAAGAACGATGTGCAAGTCGAAGATCCATCGCGCAGTTCTCACGGGAGCGGATCTGCACTACGAAGGGAGTCTCACGGTCGACCGCGCCCTCATGGAAGCGGCCGACCTGCTCCCTTTCGAGAAGGTTCAGGTGGTGAACATCAACACGGGCTCGCGTCTCGAGACATACGTGATCGAAGGAGAGCGTGGCAGCGGAGCGATGCAGCTCAACGGAGCCGCGGCGCGGCTCGGTGCCGCCGGCGACCACGTGATCGTGATCAGCTACGCGGAGTACGAGGAAGCGGAACTGGAGAACTTCGAGCCGCGAATCGTGTTCGTGGACGAACGAAATCAGGTGGTGAAACCGGCGATCCGCCGCGCGCAGTGACGCGCTCGTGAATCACTGAAGCACAGCAGGACCAACACCATGTCGGAGGCCGTCCCGCGATCGCACGCGGGGCGGTTTTCGCATCCGCGCCACGGGCCGGCGTGTGCCGTTTCTGCGTGCTGGTCAGTCATGGAAAAGCGAAGGCACGCAACGGGCACGGATCGCCCTCCCGGGTGGTGTCCGGACGGGTCGTTGCATTTTGCGGCTGCCTCGCACAAAGCGTCGCTCCAGGCCACGGCCGCGAACGCGAGGCTCGAAGGGTATCTCGAAGTGTGATAACGACTTGAGAGCTGGCGGGCCCGCTGGCACGAGGGTCGCTTCGTGGGCGCCGGACTACTCAGGCACCGAGTCGAATGTCGATCGCTTCAGTCAACCTACAAGTACCCGCACCAACCGTAGGCCAGGCCAATGGCGAGGTATTGCTCTGGCAGAGCAAGATCCGCATCGGCTTCGGCCTGCTCGTGTGTGCCATGGGCGTGGCGCTGCGGATGGACGGCGGCATGCCGGCGCTTCCGCGTCTCGCGGCATGGAGTGCACTCGGATATCCGGTTGTCGTGTTCTTCCTCGCCATGCTCGTGCGGCTCGGAGGCGAGGCCAAGGACTGGATGGTGGGGACGCTTCTGGCGGCGGACATCGCGTTCCTCTTCGGCACCACGTACATGGTGGTGCCGCCGCAGTACTACGACCGCGCGCTCCTCTTCGGATTCGCGATCCTGCATCTCACCGAGTTCTATTTCGGACGCACTTTCGCGTGGTCGGCGCTCTTCGCTGTGAGTGCCGGCTATCTCGCGATGATTCTCAAGGCGATGGATGCGGGTGCTTCGCTCTCATGGCCGCAGGAGATCTTCTCGCTCTCGCTCTTCGTCTGCACCGCCTCCTGGTTCGTTCTTCACTACGGGAACTTCAAGGTGCGGCTCGAGCGCATCGTGGACCTGTTCGAGCGTGCCGAGGAGGGAGACTTCTCGGGCGAGTACGAGGTGTGCTCCGACGAGCACCCGGACAGCGTCACGATGGTCGGCAGAGCGTACAACCGCGTGCGATCGCAGCTCTCGAGCCTCGTGCAGACCGATGCGCTCAGCGGCTGTCTGAACAGGCGCGGCCTGGAACAGCATCTGGATCACGAGGTGTCGCGCGCTGCCCGCAGCGGGAGCGAGCTCGCACTCATCGCGCTCGACGTCGATCACTTCAAGACAGTCAACGACACGTTCGGGCATCTCGCCGGCGACTCGGTGATCCACGAGGTCGGGGAGCTCCTGCGCGGCGCCGCGCGCGTGGGTGACGTGGTGGCGCGCACGGGCGGCGACGAGTTCACGCTTCTCCTTCCGGAGACCAACGCCGCCGGCGCCTTCCGTCTCGCGACGCGCATCCGCGAGGAAGTGGCGGGCCGCCGCTTCGATGGCATCTCCGGAAAGATCCCCGTCACCGTCAGCATCGGCATCGTCGCCGTGCGCGTCGTGGAAGAGAACATCATCCACGACCTCCACTCCCGCGCCGACGAAGCTCTCTACGCCGCGAAGGACGCCGGTCGCAACCAGGTCAGCATCTGGACCCCGAACCTCCGCGCCATCGCCGTCACCCGCGCCAACATCGCCCTCGG
>JBIQLU010000136.1:0-2742 GCA_044463985.1 Gemmatimonas aurantiaca
CGTGCGTGGACGGGGCATCTGCTTATCGGGCAACTGTGGTGGCTGATGGGGGAGGGGACAGGAAGCAGACGGCAGAAAGCAGGAAGCAGAGACTGCACACGCAATCGGTCATTCCCGCGAAAGCGGGAATCCATGTTAGGTCCCCGCTTTCGCGGGGACGACGGCGACTCGTGTGCAGTTTCCTGCTCTCTGCTTCCTGCCCCCTCGCAGTTACTGCTTTATCACCCACACCTTGATTTCCGGCTTCACGTCGGCGTGGAGTCGGATCGGAATCTTGTAGACGCCGAGGGCCTTGATGGGCTCGTGGAGATCCACCTGGCGCTTCTCGATCTCGGGGAAGCCCTGTCCGTGGAGCTGCTGCACGATGTCGGCCGTGGTGACCGAGCCGAAGAGCTTCTCTTCATCGCCAACGCGCGCGGAGAAGGTGAGCGACACCTGCTCGAGCCGATCGGCGAGCGTGCGTGCGCTCTGGCGACGCTCGTTCTCCGCCGCCTCGAGGCGCGCCTTCTCGGCGGCGATCCGCTTCCGGTTCCCCGGCGTCGCCTGGTAGGCGAGCCCGTGCGGGAGCAGGTAGTTGCGGGCGAAGCCGTTGGACACCTTCACGATGTCGCCGGGGTTGCCGACGTTCTCGACGGTCTGCCGAAGTATGACTTCCATGGTATTGCTCCGTGGGGCGGTTCGTGTCGTGGTACTCTGCATCTCGAATAGTCGGTCAGTCGTTGTGGTTTTCGCTCGGCGCGTGCCGCTGTTCCGCCTCGGGCGGAATCACCTTGAGGCGCGCGCGCCAGTTGACCCAGGTATCGGTCACGCCCAGCCCCAGAGCGGCCGGCACCGTGACGAGTGAAAGTGGAAAGATCGCGATGGCTACCAGCACGTTCACCACGGCCGCGCGACGCGACAACATCCATGCATAGATGCCGTAGCCGCGCAGCACGTACAGCACGCCGATGAAGAGCGTGATGTTCCGGCCGAGCGGTCCCACGCCCGCGAGCGTGGGAAGGACGATCATCGCGATCCCCGCCACCAGCGCCCAGATGAGCTGATCGCTGAAGGAGAATCGGCGCAGCGGCGCCAGCGCGGCACCGATGCGTGCACGGCTCAGGCGATGGTACAACGCCCACGCCAGCGCGCAGGCGGCGAGTGCTTCGAGCGCGAGCAGCGCGGGGAAGAGCGGAGCCCCGAACCGGGAGAGCGTCGCCTGGATCTGGATCCGCTCGGCCACCGCCTGCGTGGCCATGTTCGCGAACTGCGGAAAGCGGCTCCCCACCAGCTTCGCGCTCTCCTGCATGATCACCGCGGCCGCCGCGTTGCGCGACTCGAACTCGTTCGCGAACACGCGCTGGATCTCGGGTCCGCCGCGCCCCGTGAAGAGCATCAGCAGGAGCGCCAGCAGCACCGCGACGACGATCGCCGAGAGGGCACGTTCCAGAAAGGATCGCTGCCTCCCGATGATGCAGACCAGCCCGAACGCGCCGGCGACCACGAGCCCCCACGCACGCGCGAGGTCGTAGTACGCCGTTCCCGTCGCCTGCGGCGGCGATACGGTGAGGAGCCAAGCCGCCAGCGCGCTCCAGAGGATCGCCAGCGAGAGCGGACCTCCCACGCACCACCCCGCGATGAAGCACGCGGCCAGCACGGGAGTGAGCAGGACGAGCGTATCCACCACCGGGACGAATGCCGGAAGCCCGGGCAGATGCGGCATCAACAGGAACGCCGCGAGAGCAAGGGTCATCCGGAACCACCCCCGCTCCCGCGGCGCCGGCACTGGGCCGTGAGTCATGCTCTACGCCTGGTGACCCCTGATATAGGGGATCAGTGCGAGGAAACGCGCTCGCTTCACGGCAGTGGATAGCTGGCGCTGGTGGCGAGCGCACACTCCGCTCAACCTGCTCGGCAGGATCTTGCCTGTGTCGGTCAGGAAGCGGCCGATGGTGCGATCATCCTTGTAATCGATGAAGCGAACCCGTGATTCGCAGAACGGGCAGCTCTTCTGTGGGCGTCGCATTCGTCAGTCCTCGTCGTCGTCGTCATCGTCCGAAGCGCGAGGCCTCTCCTCGTCGCCTTCACCTTCCGCGGAGGGCGGTGCACCAACCTCGTGCTCGTACAGCGTGACGAGGTAGCGGAGAACGGCATCGTCGAGCTTGAGCGCGCGCTCGTACTCCGGAAGCGCTGCAGGTTCCGCTTCGAAGCGGGCCACGGAGTAGTACCCGTTCTCACGCGGTCCTATCGGGTAGGCGAGCTGGCGGCGTCCCCAGTTGTCCACCGAAGTGGTCTCCGGGTCGAGCGCGAGGAGCTCGTGAAAGCGAGCGAGCTTCTCCTGGATAGCGGTGTCTTCGAGAGTGGAGTCGAAGATGTACACCGCCTCGTACTTGCGAGGCATTGCCTTTGTTTCCTCCCTGTGGTCTGGATCCGCCCCCCGCGCGAATGCGGGGGGAGGGGGGCTTTTATGTATCCACCAAAGCTAGCGAGACGGGTCGCCTTGATGCAAGTTCGCGCAGGGGCTGCAGATGCGGTCGACCGGTGCGGGCTCCGCGAGAGCCGTCCGCCCGATTCCGATGGCCTCCGGTTTGCCGTCCGAAAAACGCACGAACGATGCCCCCGCGTGGGTGAAGGAGTCTCGAGAGGCGATGAGACAGTGCTCGATGTACGCGGTCGTCGCACCGCTACGCGCACTCTCATCCACTCCCCTCGCACCGGAGGATATCGTCATGCGTCAGATGCATGCCTGGCTTCCACTGTTAG
>JBIQLU010000136.1:2842-5410 GCA_044463985.1 Gemmatimonas aurantiaca
CTCGCACCGGAGGATATCGTCATGCGTCAGATGCATGCCTGGCTTCCACTGTTAGCGCTGACCCTCGCCGCCTGTTCGGCGGACCGCTCCCCGACGGCGCCGAGGCCGGCATCCGAGACTCCGCCGCAGGGCACGTCGCGCGACGAGATCATGACGATCGGGGGCGCGCCGGTGACGTCGGTGGAGGGGCACGCCGTCAACGACTCCGGCGTGATGGTGGGAACCGTCTTCAACGTTGCTCCCCCGATGAATGGCCCGGCGATCTGGACGCCCCCTGACTACACGGGAGAGCTGCTCCCCACCACACCAGGCATGGGCTTCGCCGACGCCACGGACATCGCGAACGATGGCACGGTGCTCGGCCTGGAGTGCGAGAAGTTTGGAGTGGGATGCGTGCCCACCGTCTGGCGCGATGGAGCGATCACGCACATCACCGCGCTCGACACCGCAACTGGCCTCTGCCCTTGCGACGGCGAGATCGTGATCGGCTCGTCGATCGTGGACGGGGTGAGGCATGCGACCGTGGTGATACACGGACTGGTGCTCGACGGCGGCGTGCCCGATGGCTTCACGTCATCCATCTTCATGGCGGTCTCGCACGGCCACTTCGTGGCCAACGCCAGGCGTGCCGACGGCTCGACGGCTGCCTTCAGGTGGTCGCCATCCGGCGGCTGGGTCATGCTTCCCGAAGGCGATCACGCGAGCGTGAGGGACGTGAACTCGCGCGGCGACGCGATCGGCGGGACGCTCGACGGCAACGCGTTCTGGTCGGGTGACGGAAGCGCTCCGGTCATCGAACCGATCGGTACGTTCGAGGCAGTAGACGACTCCGGACTCGTGGTCGGCGAAGCGCCGCTCGGAACTGGCTTCCCGAACCCGGAGCCGCCGGACGTGAGCGGCGGGGCCTTCTGGCGACTCGGCTCGGGGTGGGAGAGTGAAGGGCTCGCGTTTTCCAGATGGGTGGACATCAATTCGTGGGGAATGTTCATCGAGCTCTTCCCGGCAAGTGGGTTCATCCAGACGGCCTTGTGGTGACGTCGCTGACGTATATTGGGGTCAGGCGCGCTCTGCCCACTTGGCCCCACCACACACTCTCCCACCCATGCGTACGCTCTCCACCTCTCGCCCGCGTGTCGCCGGGGCGCTGGTTCTCGCCGTCGTGGTTTCGACAGTGCCGGTACACGCTGCGCGGGCGCAAGGCGCCCTCGCACCGTCTTCGCTGAACGGGGCACGCCCATACCTCTACGAACCTGCACTTTCGGCCGACGGTTCCGAAGTAGCCTTCGTGTCCGGGGGCGACATCTGGACGGTGGCTGCCGCGGGCGGCGAAGCGCGACTGCTGGTATCCGATCCCGCGACGGAGTCGCGACCGGTCTACTCCCCCGACGGTAAACGTCTCGCCTTCATCTCGACGCGCACCGGCGACGGCGACATCTACGTGCTCACCTTCGCGACGGGGCAGCTCGCGCGATTGACGTGGGACGATGGCCTCGACCAGCTCGACGGCTGGTCACGCGATGGGAAGTGGCTCTACTTCTCATCCTCGAGCCACGACATCGCCGGGATGAACGACATCTATCGGGTCCCGCTCGAGGGAGGCACTCCCATGCCTGTGAGCGCCGACCGATACGCCAGCGAATACTGGGCCGCGCCCGCGCCCGATGGTCGCACGATCGCTTTCACGGCGCGCGGCGTCACTTCGGGGCAGTGGTGGCGCAAGGGGCACAGCCACCTCGATGAGAGCGAGGTCTGGCTTGCACAGGACGGCGCCACGCCGAGCTACCAGCGCGTCACCGAAGGCGGAGCCAAGTCGGCCTGGCCGATGTGGGGCGCGGACGGCCGTACTCTCTATTTCATGTCGGACCGCTCCGGCGCGGAGAATATCTGGGTGCGTCCGCCGGAAGGCGCCGCCCGGCAGCTCACGCGCTTCACGGATGGGAGAGTGCTCTGGCCCGCTATCGCGGCAAACGGAAGCGCTATCGTGTTCGAGCGCGACATGCAGATCTGGAGCGTAGACCCATCGACGGGCGCGGCACGCGCGCTGCCCATCACGCTGCGCGGCGCGCCGGCCGGCCCCGGAATCGAACATCTCTCGCTCTCCCGCCAGTTCAGGGAGCTCTCGCTCGCGCCCGACGGAAAGAAGGTCGCGTTCGTGGTGCGCGGCGAAGTGTTCGCAGCGTCCTCGAAGGATGGCGGCGATGCAGCTCGTGTTACTTCCACCAGTGCCAGCGAATCGCAGGTGCAATGGTCGCCGGACAGCCGCCGCATCGCCTACGTCTCCGATCGTGACGGCGCGACGCACATCTACCTCTACGATTTCGCGACGCGCACGGAATCGCGTCTGACGTCGGACAACGCCAGCGACGTCACCCCGCTCTGGTCGCACGACGGAAAGCGTATCGCGTTTCTGCGCGGCGCGCAGGAACTGCGCGTGATCGACGTCGCGACGCGCGCCGAGCGTCTGCTCGCGACCGGAGAGTTCTCGCGCGCGCCTTTCCTGCCGTCGCACCCGCTGGCCTGGTCGCCTGACGACCGGTGGATCGCATACCTCGACTTCGGTGGTACGGG
>JBIQLU010000136.1:5510-9026 GCA_044463985.1 Gemmatimonas aurantiaca
TCGCCGGAACGCTCCACGCCGGCGCGCGAGGCCGACACGTCGAACGCGCGGCAGAAGGCGGCCGCACCCGACAGTGCGGCGAAGCGTGCCGCCGCGCGCGTGCGCGTCGTGTTCGAGGGGATCAGACAGCGCGCCAGCCTTCTCCCGACGGGAGTCGACGTCGGCGATCTGGCCGTGAGCCCGGATGGGAAGGAGCTCCTCCTCACCGCCGACGCGGCGGGTGAGACGAATCTCTACCTCTACTCGCTCGACGATTCGGGGAACGAACCGGCCGTGGCGCGGCAGCTCACCTCGACACCCGGTGGCAAGGGTGACGCGCAGTTCTCGCGAGATGGGAAGGAGGTGTACTACCTGGAGGGCGGCCGGATCAACGTGGTGACGCTCGAGTCGCGCAAGGTGCGTCCCGTCGCGGCCACGGCGGAGATGGACGTCGATTTCGATCTCGAGAAGCGCGAGGTGTTCGCGCAGGCCTGGAGCTACCTCGATGGCAACTTCTTCGATCCCGCATTCAACGGCGTCGACTGGAAGGCGATGCGCGCGAAGTACCAGCCGTACATCGACGGAGCGCGCACATCGGATGAGGTGCGCCGCATCACCTCGCTCATGATCGGCGAGCTGGATGCGTCGCACTCCGGAATCCGCGCGCCGCGCGGCGAGTCGTCCACGACCACCGGACGTCTCGGACTCGCCTTCGACCGAACGGAGTACGAGCGGAATGGCCGGCTGCGCGTGACCGACGTCGTGCCACTCGGCCCTGCCGCACTCGCCGGCGAAGTGGCACCCGGCGACTACCTGCTCGCCGTCGATGGGACGGCGATCGATGCGCGCACGAACCTCGACGAGCTGCTCGACCATCGCATCGGGAAGCGCGTCGAGCTCACCGTGGCGAGCGGCGCGGATGGCAAGGGGAAGAGAAGCGTCGCGGTGCTGCCTGTGAACAGTGGTACGGCGAAGGGGCTGCTCTACCGCGAATGGGTGGAGCACAACCGCGCCTACGTCGCGAAGGTGAGCGGCGGCCGGCTCGGCTACGTGCACATGTTCGACATGGGCGCCGGCTCGCTCGAGCAGCTCTACCTGGATCTCGACGTCGAGAACCGCGCGCGCGAAGGCGTCGTCGTGGACGTTCGCAACAACAACGGTGGCTTCGTGAATGCCTACGCGCTCGATGTGCTGAGCCGGCAGCCGTATCTCACCATGACCGGGCGGGGGCGCACGCCGGCCTCGGCCCGCACTCAACTCGGCCAGCGTTCGCTGGAGCTTCCCACGGTGCTCGTCACCAACCAGCACTCGCTCTCGGACGCCGAGGATTTCACGCAGGGATACCGGGCAATGAAGCTCGGTAAGGTGGTGGGTACGCCAACCGCAGGATGGATCGTCTATACGTCGAACGTGCCGCTGATCGATGGATCGACGATACGACTGCCGTCCACGCGCATCACCACCGCCGATGGCCAGCCTATGGAGCTGCACCCGAGGCCCGTAGACGTGACCGTAGTGCGGCCGATCGGGGAGAGCTACACGGCGCACGATTTGCAACTGGACAGCGCCATCGCGACGTTGCTCCAGCAGATAGACGGCCAACGGAAGCCTGCGGCAGGGGGGAGGGCCGGGGCGAGCAAATCGAGAGGAGGTAGATGATCGGGCGACGCAGGGAGTTTCTGGGGTGGCTTGGCGCCGGCACGGTTGCAGTGCTCACCGGGCGCGGAATGGCCGCGCAGATCTCCGGTAACGGGATGAGGTTGCGCACCGGCAGTTCCCTGACGCCTGTTTCCCGCGACTGGGACGTCACGTGGGTGGAGCGCATCCACGGTGATGCCCGCGCGGTGTTCGACGTGCCTTCCCCGGGCGAAGGCGACGGAGTGTGGCGCGCGGGGCGGTGGCGCGAAGACTACGCCGAAGTGTACGGCGTCGATGCTGGCGACGTCACGCCCGTGCTCGTGATCCGGCACGAGGCCATCCAGTTGATCATGGATGACGAGTACTGGAAGCGCTTCGATGTGGGAAAGCGCCTGAAGATGCATTCACACGCAGGGAAGGGGTGGACGGAGAGCAACCCCGTGAGCGGCGCAGCAAAGGACTCCGGCGGCGACTTCGATCGCTATTCGCTGCAGTACTTCATAGCGCATGGCGGGATCGTGCTGGCGTGCCACATGGCTTTCCGAGGGCGCGTAGTGCCGGACTACGTCAAGTCCGACGGTCTGGACGACGCGGCAGCGGAGGCGCGCGCGAGAGAGCACATCATACCCGGCATCATCCTGCAGCCGTCCGGAGTGTTCGCGGTGCTGAGGGCGCAGCAGGCCGGGTGCTCGTACCTGCTCGCCAGCTGACGGGGTCAGGCACTTTATGTAGAGGAGGCGTGAGCAACGCTCACGCCTCCTCTACATAAAGTGCCTGACCCCGTTTGACCGTCGTCGCTCAGACGTTGAAGCGGAACAACATGACGTCGCCGTCGGCTACCACGTACTCCTTCCCCTCGCTGCGCACCGCGCCTCTCTCGCGCGCGCCCTTCCAGCCCTCGTGCGCGACGAAGTCGTCGTACGACACGGTCTCGGCGCGGATGAAGCCTCGCTCGAAGTCGGTGTGGATCACTCCCGCCGCCTTCGGCGCCGTATCGCCCTTGTGGATGGTCCACGCGCGCACTTCCTGCTCGCCGGCAGTGAAGTACGTCTCCAGACCCAGAAGCGCGTACGAGGCACGTATCAGCCGATCGAGTCCGGCGCTCTCGAGGCCGAGCGACTCGAGGAATTCCGCGCGGTCTTCCGGCGGCAGTTCGGCGAGCTCCGACTCGATACGCGCGGAGAAGGGAACCACCTGGGCGTGCTCCCCGCTCGAACGCACGGCTTCACGGAGCGCGCGGAGGTGCGGTCCCTCTTCTCCCGAGAGTTCCGAGTCGCTCACGTTCGCGGCGTAGAGCACCGGCTTCGCCGTGAGCAGCGCGAGCGGTGCGAGGAGCGCGCGCTCATCTTCGCCGAGTCGGGCCTCCCACAGGCCGCGCCCTTCGGTCAGAACCGCGAACGCCTTCTCGAGCACGGGGAGCTCCGCCTGCGCCTCCTTGTCCGCGGACTTCGCCGCGCGTCGCACGCGGTCGAGCCGCTTCTCGACGGTCGCCAGATCCGCCAGCGCGAGCTCGAACTCGATCACCTCGCGATCGCGCACGGGATCCACGCTCCCCATCACGTGCAGCACGTCGGGGTCGTCGAATGCTCGAACCACGTGCACGATCGCATCAGTCTCGCGGATGTTGGCGAGGAACTTGTTGCCGAGCCCCTCACCGCTGGACGCACCCTTCACGAGCCCCGCGATGTCCACGAACTGCACCACTGCCGGCACCACGCGCTTCGGCTCCACGATAGTAGCGAGCCTCGCGAGCCGCTCATCCGGCACTTCCACGATGCCCACGTTCGGCTCGACCGTGCAGAACGGATAATTCGCAGCGTCGGCGCCGGCCGCCGTCAGCGCGTTGAAGAGCGTCGATTTCCCGACGTTGGGAAGGCCTACGATTCCGAGGGAGAGCAT
>JBIQLU010000137.1:0-8964 GCA_044463985.1 Gemmatimonas aurantiaca
AGAGTTTTGACCAGCGTCGCTGGTCAAAACTCTACATCAGGTACCTGACCCCGTCGCTCCGAGCACCAGCTCCACGGCCTCTCCGAGAGACCCGGCAACGCGAAGCTCGTCACGCGCACGCTTCACATCTCGCGCGTCGGTATCGGGTGATGGAACCAGGATGCCGAGTCCGCCGAGCTCCAGCGCAGGCGCCACGTCGCGCCAGCGATCGCCGATGTAGGTGGAGCGCGCCAGGTCGATCGCGTGGTCGGCGGCGGCCGTGCGGAAGAGCAGTGTGCCCGGCTTGCGACAGTCGCAGAGCGACGCCCCCCCCTCACTCGCCGCGTCGGGAGCGTGGGGGCAGATGTACGTCGCGTCGACATGCGCACCCGACTCGCCCAGCAGTTCGTCGATGCGCGCCTGTACCGCCGCGTACTCGGCCTCGGTGATGAGACCGCGGCCGAGTCCCGACTGGTTGGACACAACGATCACCGGGATGCCGGCGTGGTTCAGGCGCGCGATGGCCGCTGCGGCGCCAGGTACCAGGCGCACGTCGCCGACGCGCCGCAGGTAGTGCGTGTCTATGTTGATGGTGCCATCGCGATCCAGAAAGACCGCCGGCCTCGGTTGCACGGCGTCGGCGGCGTTCACGCGAGGGCCGCGAGCACCGCGCTGGCCAACGACGCGTCGTCGTTCTCGGGCACGGATCGCAGATCCAGCAGGAGGCGGCCATCCTCGATCCTGCCTATCACGGGATGCTCGGAGCGTCGCAGCGCTGCCTCCATCGCCACCGCATCGCCCTCGAACGCGACGGCGGCCGACGGGATCCGGGACGTGGGAAACGACCCGCCGCCCACGCTCGCGTCGCTCGACACCACCGATGTGCGATGGCCGGCGCTGGCGAGGCGCGACTGCAGCGCCGTCGCGCGCTCGCGCACACGCTCCACAGGCGCCGTGAGCATCGCGAGCGTCGGGATCTCTCGTGCAGCACGCGCAGGCTCGCGATAGAGGCGGAGCGTCGCCTCGAGCGCTGCGAGCGTGAGCTTGTCCACTCGCAACGCGCGCGTGAGGGGATTGGCGCGCATCCGCTCGATCACGTCGCGCTTTCCGAGCGCGATCCCCGCCTGTGGTCCCCCCAGCAGCTTGTCACCGCTCACCGTGACGACGGCCGCTCCGGAGTGCACCGCGTCCCTCACCAGCGGCTCGCCGTTGAGTCCCCACTCCTCGAGCGAGAGGAGCAGCCCGCTCCCCAGGTCGCTCACCACTGGTACTCCACCCTCGCCGAGCGCCGTCGCGAGCTCCTCCACCGACACGTCGGCCACGAACCCGTGCATCGTGAAATTGCTGCGATGCACTTTCACCACGGCTCCGGTGCGTGGCGTCAGCGCCGCCGTGTAGTCGCGCAGATGCGTGCGGTTGGTGGTTCCTACCTCAACGAGCTGCGCCCCGCCGCGAGCCATCACATCCGGAATGCGGAAGCTGCCACCGATCTCCACGAGCTCGCCGCGCGAAACCACGGCTTCCCGTTCGGAGGCGAGCGTGTTCACCGCCAGGAGCAGCGCCGCCGCGCCGTTGTTCACCACCAGCGCGTCCTCCGCACCGGTGAGCTCACGGAGCAGCGCGGAGCAATGGGTGTGACGACTCCCGCGCGCGCCGCGATCGAGATCGTACTCGAGGTTGGAGTATCCCGCGGCGATCTCGCGCATCGCCTCGATCGCTGCCGCCGGCAGCGGCGCGCGGCCGAGGTTCGTATGCAGCACGACACCGGTGGCGTTGAAGAGCGCGCGCAGCGAAAGACGCTGCCGCTCCTCGAGCGCGGCCTCGATCGCCTTTCCCCATGCGCCGTCGTCGCGCGGCGCGTGCGCCGGGTCGAGTCGCACGCGTTCCAGCGCTTCGCGCACCGCTTCTACCACGAGCTGCCGCGGCGCCCGTTCCAGAAGCGCTCGCGCCGGCGCCGCGCGCAGCAGCGCGTCCACGCTGGGGAGGGAGCGTCGCGGATCGTTCATCACCGCACGCGATTCGAGGTGTCCGGAGGCATCCGGCGCGAGGTGTCCGGTGGTACCCGGCGCGAGCTGTCGGCCGGAGCCGGGCGTGCCGCGCCGGGCGGGGCGGCGCCTCGCGGCGCCGCCTCTCCGGGCTTCGGTATTGTGAAGAGGAAGCTGCCGGTGGATGCGCTGCCCACGAGATTCTTCACATCGCGCCATTCGATCCGATACGATGCGCCGGTGTCGAGCGGCGCGCTGGTCACCACCACTACGTCGGTGGTCGGACTCGGTTTGCTCGGCCTGGCCTCCGGTGGCCGAGGCGTGGTGTCGCGCACCGCGTTCACTCCTCGCGGCCGCGCGGCCGCCGTGCGAAGCGAGTCGGCGGTGCGCACGGAGTCCGCCGCGCGCGCCGAATCGCTCGGCGGCGCCGCCGCGTGCGTGCTGTCCCACACCGTTGCACTCTGTGCCAGTGTGAGCGGCACGGTGCTCGAATCCGCAGCCTTCACTGTGAACGACGACAGCTCGATCGGAGTCGCGGGATCGAGCGGTTTGTCGAACCGCACGCGGAGCGTCACGGAATCCGAAGCGGTGACCTGCTGGATGCGTGCGCCGATGGTGTCGTGGATGAACGCCAGCAGCTCGACGGTGGTGGTGTCGCGCAGGATCATCCCGGCCGTATCCCACTGCTCGCGCGGGTCGAGGATGCGATCGCCGTTCGCATCACCGTACGCGCGTATGGTATACGCGCCCGCGGGCACGTGCGGGATCGTGAATCGTCCTCCCGAATCGGCGCGCGCGAGGTATATGACGTTCGTATCCGACACCGAGATGGCCTGCGTCCAGGCATTCACCAGCGGCCGTCCCGCAACCCAGTCGAAAACGATGCCGTTCACGTGACCGGCGGGGATGCTCGCTCCGGTGGAGAACACGGTCACCACCGGCTGTTTGCGCACGTTGCCGCGCAGGTCGGAGATCCCCGGAAAAATCGTGATCGTGTAGGCAGTGTTCGGCTGGAACTCATCGTCTCCGCGAACCGTCAGTCTCGTACGGTGCCACCCCACCTTCACGTCGCCGAGCTGCGGTGAGATCATCACGTTCTTGTTCAGATCAGCGCCGGCGGCCTGTTCGTTGAGCACCTCGTCGAACTGAAAGCTCACTTCCTTCGGCCGCACGTTCACGGCACCGCTCTCCGGTTTCACCGAGAGGAGCGCCGGCGGGACCTTCTCCTCGGGCCCGCCGGGCGGGAAGCCGGGCTGAGCGCACGCCGCGGCGAGCAGCGCTGCAGCGGCGGCTACGATCAGGCGCCGCACAGCGCCTTCACCCGGTCTCTGAGCTGTTCGCGTCGCGCCGTCCACTCTTCGTGCTTGCGCCGCTCCGCTTCCACGACTTCCGGCTTCGCGCGCGTCACGAACTTCTCGTTCGCGAGACGCGCCGAAAGACTCGTCAACTGAGCCTCCAGCCGTTCGAGCTCGCCGCCGAGGCGCGCACATTCCTTCTCGAGATCCACGACGCCCGCCAGCGGCACGGTGAGCTGCGAGCCTTCGCTCAACAGCGAGTGCACCGCGGCGCCGTTCTCACGCGCGCCGGCTGCACCGCTCGCTCCATCGGTGTCCGCACCCGTCAGCGTGGCGATCTCCAGGCGCGCACGCGCCATCTGACCTATCACGCTCGCCTCGCGCGTGAATACCGCGCGGGCACGCTCGGTCGCGCCGGCGAGGGTGGCATCCACGATCTTCCCCGGCGGCACGTCGTACTCGGCGCGTGCCTGCCGAATTCCCACCACCGCTTCGCGCACGAGCTCGAAATCGGCGGCGGCGTCTCGCGCTGCGGCGTTCACCTTCGCGCGCCTGCGCGGCCACGAGGCGCGCGCGAGGAACTCGCCCTCCACGCGTCCCGGGAGCCGCTGCCAGAGCGTCTCGGTGATGAACGGAACCACCGGGTGCAGGAGCCGCAGCGCCGAGTCGAACACGTGCGCCAGGACGGCGCGCGCCACTTCGCCGTCGCCTCCACCGGCTGACATGCGCGGCTTCACGCTCTCCACGTACCAGTCCGCGAGCTCGTTCCACACGAAGCGGCGCGCGGTCTCTGCGTAGTCGTCGAGTCGGAGACCGGCGCGCAGCTCCTCCTCCGGCCAGCGTCCGCCGTTCGCGGGGCGCGCCGGACCGAGCGCCGCATCGCACTCGGCGATCGCCTGGTCGAGTCGGCCGAGTATCCACTGGTCGGCGCTCACGAGTCGATCGGCGGGAATGTCGGCCAGCGTCGCCACCCGCTCGTCGCCGATGTTCGAAAGAAGGAAGCGGCCGATGTTCCAGAGCTTCGTGGCGAAGTTGCGGCCAGGCGCGAACGACTGCTCCAGGTTCGTCGGATCCAGAATCACGTCGGCGCCGAGGCCGAGTCCCGAAACCACGGTGAAGCGGAGCGCGTCGGCGCCGTAGAGCCGCACCACGTCGAGCGGGTCGATCCCGTTCCCCAGCGACTTCGACATCTTGCGATGTTCCATGTCGCGCACGGTCCCGTGCAGAAGCACCGTGTGAAAGGGCGCGCGGCCGGCGAAGTAGTAGCCGGACATTATCATGCGCGCCACCCAGAAGAAGATGATCTCCGGCGCGGTCACCAGCACGTCGGTCGGGTAGAACGCGCGCATGTCTTCCGGGTCGTCGTTCGGCCAGCCGAGAGTGGAGATTGGCCAGAGCCAGCTCGAGAACCAGGTGTCGAGCACGTCGTCATCCTGGCGCACGGCTCCGCCGCAGCGCGGACACGCGGTGATGTCTTCGCGACTCACGATCGGCTCGCCGCCGCAGGCGTCGCAGTACCACACCGGCACGCGATGCCCCCACCAGAGCTGCCGCGAGATGTTCCAGTCGCGGATGTTCTCCATCCAGTGCACGTACACTCCCTCCCAGCGCTCCGGGAGAAGGCGAATCGTGCGATCGCGCACCGCTCTGAGTGCGGGCTCCGCGAGCGGCGCCATCTTCACGAACCACTGATCGGAGAGTCGCGGCTCCACCACCGTGCCGCAGCGGTAGCAATGCCTCACGGAGTGCTGGTGCTCTTCGACTTTCTTCAGGAATCCACCTTCCGCGAGCAGCTCGACGATGCGTTCACGAGCCGCGTCGCGATCCAGCCCGCGCAGCTCTTCCGGAACGCGTCCAGCCGCGTCGGCCACTTCCGCCATGTGAGCCGTGGCGTCGATCACCACGGGCATGGCGAGCGAGTGGCGCACGCCAACCTCGAAGTCGTTCGCGTCGTGCGCCGGTGTGATCTTCACGACTCCGGTGCCGAATGCGGGATCCACGTACTCGTCGGCGATCACCGGGATCTCGATCCCGGCGATGGGGAGGAGCACGCGCTTCCCGACCATGTCCGAATAGCGTTCGTCGGACGGATGCACCGCCAGCGCCACGTCACCGAGCATCGTTTCCGGCCGTGTGGTGGCGACCATCAGCGAACGGCCTTCCTCGCCGACCACGGGATAGGCGATGTGCCACAGCTTTCCCGCGCTCTCCTCGAACTCCGCTTCCTCATCGCTCAGCGACGTGAGGCAGCGCGGGCACCAGTGGATGACCCGGTGTCCCTTGTAGATCAGGCCATCCTCGTAGAGTCGCACGAACGCCTCGCGCACCGCGCGCGAGAGCTCGGGTGAGAGCGTGTATGCCGTACGCGTCCAGTCGCACGACGCGCCGATGGCGGCGAGCTGCTCGAGGATCACGCCGCCGGTGTCGCTCACGAAGCGCTCGGTGCGCTGCACGAACGCGGCGCGGCCGAGGTCGAAGCGCGTGCTTCCCTCGGCGGCGAGCTGCTTCTCGATCACGTTCTGCGTCGCGATGCCGGCGTGGTCGGTACCAGGTACCCATAGAGTCTCGTCGCCCGCCATCCGGCGCCAGCGCACGAGCACATCCTGCACCGTGTCGTTCAGCCCATGCCCCATGTGCAGAACCGCGGTGACGTTGGGCGGCGGGATCACGATGGTGAAGGGCGTACGGTCGCCTCCCGCGCGATCGGACCGGGTCGCGTGCGCGGTGAACACGCCGGCGCTTCTCCAGCGCCGGTAGATCTCCGGCTCGTGTTCGGCCGGGTCGTATTGCGGAGGTAGTTCGGAATTCATGGTAGGCCTGAAGATAGCGTCCGCGGCCCATGTAACGGAGCCGCGGACGCCGAGTGACGTGCCGACCTCGCCGTGGCTCGTCAGCTCTGTGGCCTGTCCGCCGCCTCGGTTGGAGGTGCAGAGGAGGAGGGCGGGGAGGGGGCAGGATCCACGACGTGGTCGGCCTTCGGCACTCCGCCAGGCGCCTCGGGCGCGCCGCCCGCACGCTCGCCCTTGCTCGTGCTCTTCCTGCCGCGCGCGCGCTTGCCGCTGCTGGAGAGTCCCTCGATGTCACCCGCCGCTTCTTCTATCGCGTGCTGTTTGTCGAGCCAGCGCGATTCCAGCTCGGGCTTCGGATCGGAATGCCGATCGGAGTCGGACGAGTTTCCCTGCCTGCGGCGTCCGGTCCCGATGCGTTGACCTTCCCACTGGGCGCCGGGAAGCGGTTCGCTCGTGTCATCGTCTTCGTGTGCGGCATCGTCGTCGGGAGGCTGCGTTTCGGGGTCGTCCTCCGACGAGAGGCGATTGACCACCGCTTCGACGCCAGCCACGCGGCGCGTCACGGCTTCCGCTCTCCGAGATTCGGCCTCGTTGTGCACCCAGCCCGAGAGCTCGATGACGCCGGTGCCGACGGATGCGATGTCGATGGCACGTTCGGACAGGACCGGATCGCGCTCGAAGGCATCGAGCACTTCCTCCTCGAGGAATGCGGCGCCGTCGACATCGAGGTCATCGGCATCGTCCTCGCCGTAGCCGTGATGCAGATCCGATCCATCGTCGAGGTCCGGAAAGCGGCGGTTGATACGAGTCGCGATCCCGGACAGGCCGCCCATCTTCTGCGCCACGACCACGCCCACCGCGAAGCCGGCAAGCGCGCCCGCCACGATGCTGGCGAGGGTGCCGCCGACGGATGGACTTTCGTCGCGATAACGGATTGGTGACATATGCGCTCGCCTGTAGCGGAGGTGATCGCGTAACGATAACTTGCCGTAGCGCAAAGGGCGAGAAGGTGCAAGATCGAGACCAGCCACGGCCCGGCGCTCTTTCCCGAAGACTGCCCGCAGCCATGATCGATCTACCGAGCGATGAGCTCACGCTCACCCTTCCCGACGGATCCACCCGCACGGTGCCATACGACACGCTTCCTCGCGATGTCGTAGCGTCGATCGGCGCGGGGTTGGCGCGTGCCGCGCTGGCCGTGGAAGTGAACGGGAAGATACAGGACCTCGTGACGCCGCTGCGTGAGAGCGGCTCGTTCCGCGTGCTCACCGAGCGCGACGCTGCCGCACTCGATGTGCTCAGGCACTCCGCAGCGCACGTGCTGGCCACGGCAGTACGCCGGCTGCGCCCGGCCGCGAAGATCGGCTTCGGACCAGCCATCGAAGACGGTTTCTACTACGACTTCGAGGTGGACGAGCCATTCACTCCCGAGGACCTGGCCGCCTTCGAAGCCGAAATGAAGAAGGTGGTGGCGGAGAAGTATCCGTTCGTGCGCGAAGAGGTGAATCGCGGGGAGGCGGAACGTCGCTTCGTGGAGGATCCGCTCAAGCTCGAGCGCCTCTCGGAGCTCGGCGACGACGAGGTGATCTCCATCTACACCGACGGGCCCTTCGTGGACCTCTGCCGCGGCCCGCACGTGCCGGACACTTCACGCCTCAAGCACTTCCGTCTCATGCACACCGCGCCGGCGTACTGGCGCGGCGACGAGCGGCGGCAGCAGCTCCAGCGCATCTACGGTACTGCATGGTTCGACAAGGCCGACCTCGACGCCTACATGCTTCGCCTCGAGGAGGCGAAGCGGCGCGACCATCGTCTGCTCGGCAAGGAGCTCGACCTCTACTCCACCGACCAGCGCGTGGGGCCGGGGCTCATTCTCTGGCACCCGCGCGGCTCGATCATCCGCAACGAGATCGAGAACTTCGAGCGCGATCTCATCCTGCGCCACGGCTACGACCTGGTCTACACGCCGCACGTGGTCAGCGAGAAGCTCTTCGAGATCTCCGGGCATCTCACGACGTTCAAGGAGTCGATGTTCGGGCCCATCGAGGTGGAGGGCTCCAACTATCGCCCCAAGCCGATGAACTGCCCGGGGCACATCTGCATCTACCAGGCGCACCAGCGGTCGTATCGTGATCTCCCGCTACGCTTCGCCGAGTTCGGCACCGTGTACCGGTACGAGCGGAGCGGCGTGCTGCACGGGATGCTGCGTGTGCGCGGCTTCACGCAGGATGACGCGCACGTCTTCTGCACTCCCGAGCAGGTGCCAACGGAAATCGAACGACTCCTCGACCTCGTGCACGAGATGCTCACGGTATTCGGCTACCCCTACACCGTGGAGCTCTCCACGCGTCCGGAGAACTCGCTCGGCACCGCCGAGGTGTGGGAAAAGGCCGAACGGATGCTGGGCGACGTACTCGAGCAGAGAGGGCAGGAGTACACGATCGACGAAGGCGGCGGCGCGTTCTACGGACCGAAGCTGGACTTCAAGCTCATCGATGCGATCGGCCGGAAGTGGCAGGGCCCGACGGTGCAGCTCGACTTCAATCTTCCCGAGCGCTTCGGCCTCGAGTACATCGGCGCGGACAACAAGCCGCATCGGCCGGTCATGCTGCACCGCGTGCTGGTGGGTTCGATGGAGCGCTTCGTCGGTGGGCTCATCGAGCACTACGCAGGCGCGTTCCCGCTCTGGCTGGCGCCGGAACAGCTTCGCGTCATTCCCATCACGGACGAGGCGCGCGACGCCGCTGCCGCGGTTGCGGAGCGGGCGAAGGCGGCGGGAATCCGCGTGCTCCTCGACGATCGCGCGCAGACTCTCAACTATCGCATCGCCGAAGCCGAGCGGCTGAAGACTCCGTACATGGCCATCGTCGGCAAGCGCGAGATGGTGGACGGCACCGTGTCGCTGCGCGAGCACCG
>JBIQLU010000138.1:0-6380 GCA_044463985.1 Gemmatimonas aurantiaca
GTGCTCACTGCCATGTCCAGGTCAGTACCAGAGAGCCGAATCCCGCGCTCCGTGGTCTCCACCAGGATGTTCGCCAGGACAGGAAGGGTAGTCTTAGCCGGTACGGTAGCCGTAACCGCGGTAAGTCCATCCTGCAGCTTCTCGCGAGCGATGGTGAAGCGCATTCGAGATCCTCGTTGTTGACTCTTGGGCTGGCCTCTGCTTCTTCTTTCTATAGAAGATAAGAATCTAGAAGCAGTAGTAGGGAGTGTGGAAATGAGGGGAAGTCGCGGAAGTTACGATACACACGGAGCTTACACTTTGCTAGTCGCTGTGCACTATCCGTAGCTGAGCTCGTAATGTCACATCGGAGCGTGCCGCCAGGTGGATAAGTGGGGGAAAATGGCGGTTATCCACAACTTTCCACCTCACGGTCTGAGCTTTTCCAGAGTGGTCTTGAGGTTCACGACGCGATCGGTGAACTCCGTGTCGCTGCGCATCATGAGCTCCACCTTCTCGAGGCTGTGGATGACCGTCGAGTGGTCTCGCCCGCCAAAAGCGTTCCCGATCTCCACGAGTTGAGTGCCGAGCAGGTCGCGGATGAGATACATGGCCACCTGCCTCGGGACGGCTAGCTGTTTCGTGCGGCTCTTGGACTGAAGGCCACTGACCGTCACGTCCCAATCACGGGCGACTGCTTCCTGGATACTGATTGCGGAGAGTGTAATCGATTCCGGCGATTCCCCATCACCGTTTGTCCGCAGCTTATCGCGTAACGCTTCACGAGCCAGATCGACGGTTATTCCCCGATGCTTGAGGGAGGCGACGGCGAGTACCTTGTTGATGGCGCCTTCCAGCTCCCGGACGCTCGATCGCACGTGTTCGGCGATGAACTGGATCACGTCGTCCGGGATCGCGAGCTTGATGAAATCCTGGCGTGCCTTGTTCTGCAGGATCGCGATTCGATGTTCCAGCTCCGGGAGCTCGACATCGGCGACCATCCCCCACTGGAAACGGCTCACCAGCCTGGCCTCGAGTCCCGGGATCTCCGAAGGAGGCCGGTCGCTGGTGAGTATGATCTGTCGTCCTGCTTCGTACAGCGCGTTGAAAGTGTGAAAGAACTCCTCCTGGGTGGCTTCCTTCCCTTTGAGAAAGTGGACGTCGTCGGCCAGGAGAAGATCGGTTTCACGATAGCGCCGGCGGAAATCGGGCTGTGAGCGGTTGCGGATCGAGAGCACCATCTCGTTCGTGAACTGCTCGCCGCTCACGAAACGAATTCGTACCGACGGATTGTGCTGCGCGATTTCGTGCGCCACGGCCTGCATCAGGTGGGTTTTTCCCAGCCCGGTGGCGCCGTAGATGAAAAGCGGGTTGTAGACCCTGCCCGGCGAAGCTGCCACTGCCTGCGCGGCGGCCGCGGCCAGTTCGTTCGATTTCCCGATGACGAAGTTGTCGAACGTGTATCGCGGGTTGAGGCTCGAGACGTCGAGCTGTGCGGCAGCAGTGGCGGCGTCCTTCTTCTCCTCCGGCACGGGCGCCACGAAGAAATCCATCTGCGGTCGCGCCTGGCGCTCCTCCGTGACCCTGAAGACGACGGTGAGCGGATGACCTAGCGCCACTGGCGCGACGCTGGCCAACAGGTCCGCGTGCTTCGACTCGTTCCACTCTGCGGCAAAACGATCAGGGGTACCGACGAAAAGCGTATCGTCGGTTACTTCCAGCGCTTCCGTCGGCTCGAGCCAGGTGCGGAAGCTCTGCTCGGGCAGCTCCGGACGCACGCGCTCCAGGAGTCGGGCCCAGACTTCGGTTGGTGTGAGTTCCATGTAGAAAGGGGGGAGGCAGCGGGGACGCGAAGGTAGACGTGCATTGTGGAAAAGTCAATCACGCCCCCGCCGCCGGCTGCACTCCAGTCGCGCCCGTATGTTGACGCATATGCCGGTATTCACTACCTTTACCCTTCTGTACCTCGTCGCCTTTCAGAAATGCTTTCGGAGTAGATATGGGTAAGCCAACCTACCGTCCCCGCAACAAGCGCCGCATTCGCACTCACGGGTTTCGCGAGCGCATGTCCACTCGCTGGGGACGCGCTGTATTGAGTCGCCGCCGCAAGAAGGGTCGTCAGCGTCTGACGGTGCAACTCCCGTCCAAGTACGCCGGCGCCTGACGATCTGCGCTTCCCGCGCGCCTTTCGGCTGACGCGGGATGCCGACCTGCGCAGAGTAGCGCGCGAAGGGAAGCGCATCCGGACTCAGGTCCTCGAGATCCGGATCTGTGCTTCCCCTTTTTCTCACCCTCGGGCTGGCTTCATAGTGCCGAAGTACTCTCGAACGAGCGTTGAACGCAATCGCTTGAAGCGAAGACTTCGCGAAGTGGTGCGCACCGAGCTCCTGCCGCACCTGCCTCCCGCGGACATGGTGGTGAGAGCCAGACGCGAGGCGTACGACGCGTCCTTCGACGAACTACGTGGTCAGCTGGTTGGTTCTCGCGAGCGACTGCTGGGCTCGCTCGCTGCGAAATGATGCGCTGGCTTCTGATCTTCCTCGTTCGTGGTTATCAGGTGGTGATCTCGCCGCTCCTCCCCTCCACCTGCAGATTCTACCCGAGCTGTTCCGCCTACGCCGTGGAAGCGCTCGAACGACACGGCGCGTGGCGTGGGCTGAAGCTCACCTTCCGCCGACTCGCTCGCTGCCACCCTTTCCATCCGGGCGGGTACGACCCGGTGCCCTGACCCAGCAAGCCACTAAATGGACAAGCGCTTCATCCTCTTCGTCGTCCTCGCGGCGCTCATCCTGATCGTCACTCCCAGGATCTTCCCCTCGGCGCGACTCGTCAAGCACGTCGACACCGCTGCCGACTCGACCGGTTCGACGGCGACAGCCGACAGCACCACGACCAGCGCGGCCGGCACGACTGCCGCACCGGGCCAGACTCAGGCACCGACGATGGCGGCGAGCGAAAGCGCGTCCACCGTCGTACGATCGCCGAGTGACAGCGTGACGGCCGGTATGCCCGCACTGCCCGTGCACGCGGACACCATCACGGTGGCCACGACGCGCACCGTCTACCGCTTCAGCACCATCGGTGCAGCGCCTGTCGGTATCCAGCTCGACGACTACAGGGTGCTCTCGGGCGACAGCGGCTCCGTGCAGCTCGCGCGCACCGGCACTCCGCTCGTGAGCTACGCGCTCATTCGCGCGCCCGGTGACACGATCCATCTCGATCGGCAGCCCTTCAGCATCGACAGCTCGAGCAGCGCGAACGGCGGACTCGCGAAACTCACCTTCCGCACCACGGCGGGTGGTGTTCCCGTCTCGATCGCCTACACGTTCGCGCCCGACAGCTACCTGGTGCGCGTGAAGGGGACCGTGGAAGCCGCGCCGGGCGCCGCGAGCACCACAGGCGAGCGCTACCTCATCGTCCACCTGGCGCGCGGCCTCAACTCGCAGGAAGCCGACACCGTCGACGACCAGCGCCACATGGCCTACGTGGTGAAGCCGTCGAACGGCGACGCCAAGGGGACGCCGTTCTCCAAGCTCGACACCGCCGAAGCGAAAATCGTGAGCGGTCCGCTCGACTGGGTGGCGAGCAAGAGCAAGTACTTCGTGCTCGGCCTGCTCAGCGACAGCGTCACCGGTCCGTTCGGCGGCGCGATGCTGGTGGGGCTTCCGCACACCAGCAAAGTCGAGAACACGGGCGATGCATTCGTCCTGAAGCGGCTCGACCAGCAGGGGAGCTTCGCGTTCACCATCTACGCCGGACCGCAGGAGTGGCGCAGGCTGCTCGCCCTGGGGAACGACTTCGACAACGTGAATCCGTACGGCGGCTTCTTCCAGAAAATCGTGCAGCCGTTCGCGACGATCGTGATGCGGATACTGCTCTGGGCACACGACGTTCTGAAGATCAACTACGGCTGGGTGCTGGTGATCTTCGGCATCGCGGTCCGCGTCATACTCTGGCCGCTGAACCAGACGGCGATGCGGGCGAGCCTCAAGATGCAGCGCATCCAGCCGGAGCTGCAGGCGCTGCAGAAGAAGTACAAGAGCCAGCCGGAGAAGCAGCAGGCGGAGATGATGAAGCTGTACAAGGAACACGGGATGAGTCCATTGAGTCCGCTCATGGGCTGTCTCCCGATGCTCATCCCGATGCCGGTGCTCTTCGCGCTGTACTTCGTGTTCCAGAACACCATCGAGTTCCGCGGCGTACCGTTCCTCTGGATGGCGGACATCTCGCTCAGGGATCCGTACTACATCCTCCCCATCCTGATGGGCGTCTCGATGTTCTTCCTGTCGTGGATCGGGCTCCGCGCATCGCCGTCGAACACGCAGGCGAAGATGATGGCGTACGTCTTCCCGATCATGATGGTGGCGTTCTTCTACCGTCTCGCGGCGGGCCTCAACCTCTACTACGCCGTGCAGAACCTCGCCGCGCTCCCGCAGCAGTGGCTCATCGCGCGCGAGCGCGCGAAGGCGGGACCGCCGCCCGCGCGTCCGGCCGCCGGCGCTGCGGCGAAGACGGGGTAGCCGTAACGGCGTGCGCCTGCGAGTCACGTACGTGGGGCACGCCACGCTGCTCCTCGAGCTGGGCGGAGTGCGTCTCCTCACCGATCCCAACTTCGACCCGCGGCTCGCGCACTTCCTTCCGCGCGTGTCGCCGCCGGGGATAGCGCTCGCCGAGCTGCCGCGACTGGATGCGATTCTGCTCACGCATGCGCACGCGGACCATCTCTCGTTCGCGTCGCTCGATGCTCTGCCGCGCGATGTGCCGCTCTTCGCGCCGCCCGCGGTCGCGCGCTGGCTGGCGCGGCGCGGCTACGGCAATGCGCGCCCGGTGGCGCCCGGCGAGAGCGTGCTGGTAGGCGACGCTGCCGTGGAGATCACCGCCGGCGCGGCGCGGCACATCGGCGCGCGCTACGCAGTGGATCGCTGGCGCAGCGCGGCGAACATGTACCTCGTGACCGAATCGCGATCGGGTGCTGCCTGCTTCTTCGCGGGCGACACGGCGCTCTCGGCTGACGGACGGCGCATGGTGGAGGAGCGCTTTCCACCTTCCGGCGCGCGCGCTCTCGACGTGGCGCTCCTTCCGATCGGGCACGCGCCGTGGTGGAAGCGGGCCGCCTTCCGGCGCGGGCATCTCACGCCGGGCGATGCGCTGTCGCTCTTCGAGTCGCTCGGCGCGCGCTACTTCATCCCGTATCACTGGGGCACGTTTCAGCATCTGACATCGGGCCCGTTCCAGGCCATCCGCGAGCTCGAGGCGAACCTCGAGCGGCACCATCGTCGCGCGGACGTGCGAATCCTCGAGCCCGGCGCGAGCTTCGCGGTGGAAACGTCGCCGGAAGGCGCGCGATGAGCGACCACTCTTCCCCCTCGTCTCTTTCTCTCCCCCTTTCGGGGGACACCATTGCTGCCCTGGCCACACCGGCCGGTCGCTCGGCGCTCGCGGTGATCCGGCTGAGCGGTCCCGACGCGCACGCCGTGGCGGCGCGCGTGATCCGGCCGTGGCCGCTCGAGCCGCGGGTCGCGCGTCTCGTGACGCTCAGCGATCCGGAGAGCGGGAAGGTGATCGACCGTCCGGTGGCGATCGTGTATGCGGCGCCAAAGTCGTACACCGGCGAAGAGATGGTGGAGCTGAGCGTGCACGGCGGAGAGCTCGTTCCCGCTCTGGCGCTGGGCGCCCTGCTCTCGGCTGGCGCCCGGGAGGCGCTCCCGGGCGAGTTCACGCGCCGCGCGGTCGCGAACGGGAAGCTGGACGTGCTGCAGGCGGAAGGCGTGGGCGACCTGATCGACTCGCAGTCGCGCGCGATGCACGAGGCCGCGATCGCGCAGGTCGAGGGGAGCCTCTCGCGGAGGATAGCCGCGCTGCGCGACGCGGTGATCGCGCTCGAGTCGCTCATCGCCTACGACATCGACTTCCCCGAGGAGGACGATGGGCCCATCCCCGCCGAGCGGGTGGAGCGGGGGATCGCGGAGCTTCTGGCGTCGCTGGACGCGCTGCTGGCCACGGCAGCCACGGGCGAGATGCTGCGCCGTGGCGCCCTGGTGGTGATAGCGGGCGCGCCGAACGCGGGGAAGTCATCGCTCTTCAACGCGATACTCGGGAGCACGCGCGCCATAGTCACCGACATACCCGGCACCACGCGCGACGCGATCGAGGCGGTGGCGGACATCGGAACGTGGCCGGTGCGCCTGGTGGACACCGCGGGCCTCAGGGAAACGGGCGACGTGGTGGAGCGGCTCGGCATCGAGGTGAGCGAGCGCTATCTGGCGGACGCGGACGCGGTACTGGCGTGCGGGGAGAGCGTGGAGACGCTCGCATTCACGGTGGGGAAGGTGCGGACGTTGACGGAGGCGCCGGTGGTGCCGGTGCTGACGAAGGCAGATTTAGTAGCGCATCGTGACGAA
>JBIQLU010000138.1:6480-8889 GCA_044463985.1 Gemmatimonas aurantiaca
CTCGAATCGCTCATCGGCGGAGTGGATGTCGAGGACGTGCTCGACCGGATCTTCAGCGACTTCTGCGTGGGTAAGTGAAAACGTGGCACACATCTTTCCCTGATCGCTCCTGGAGGAGGGTGCAGGAGACGGATGATGACCACGTTGAAGCAGATAGAACTGAGCTGCCCGATTTGCTGCAACCGCTTCACGTCGCAGGCGGTGCTGTCCACGAACTCGTTCGGTGGGAAGCGCACCGACTTCCACGAACGCGCCGCGGGCGCGCAGCCCCTGCCCTACTTCATCCACATCTGCTCGCGCTGCGGCTACGCCGGGAGCGAGCGCGACTTCGGCGATGAGGCGGATGTGAGTCCGCTTCTCAAGGAGCACATCTGGGACGAGCTGGCCCCGAAGCTGGCCGACGGCGTGATTCCCGGATCGGAGAAGTACGAGTTCGCGGCGAAGGTGGCCACCTGGCAGGGCGCCGAGCCGAGGCGCGTGGCCGACCTGCTGCTCCGTGCGGCGTGGTGTTGTGTGGATGAGGGGGACACGGAAGCGGAGCGCTACTTCCGTCGCGACGCGGCGATTGCCTTCGAGCAGGCGCTGGGGTCGTACGACGGCGTGGAGCGCGAGGAGCGCGCAGTGCTCACGTACCTCGTGGGCGAACTCTGGAGGCGGGTGGGCGATGTGCGCCGCGCCGTCGGATGGTTCGATCGGGTGGAAGACGAGCTGACCGATCCCACCGGTCAGCAGTGGGTGCTGGACGCTTCCCGACAGCAGCGCGACTGTCCGCGCGAGTGGTTCGGCTAGCGCTCTGGCGGGCTGGACGGAAGGCGTCGGGGGTGGTGGGCGTGGTGCCGGAGGGAGTATCTTCGGCCACATGAAAGAATATCAGGCCGTTCTGCTGAGGCTCTCGCGCCGCAGTCAGGACGATGAAGACGCGCTCACCGATCTTCTGAACGAGAGGAGCCGCGCCGGGTGGGAGCCCGCTCTGATGTCGCAGGATGCGCAGCGACTCACTGTGGTTTTCCAGCGCCTGCCCAGCGGCGAGAGTGCCAATGCTCCTTCCTGAGCAGATCTTCATGCGTGACCACCGGGCGTAACCGTCCGGCCACTCCTCACGTGCCCATCATAAATCCCGTGTAAGCGGCCGCTCCCGTGGCCAGGGGGTACGGATTGACTACCCACGTCGCGTCGTGTGTCCGCGCACGACGTCCGGCTGATAGATCATGAGCACGGCGGCCGCATCGGACCGCCGGCCACGCGTGGAGGCCGCCGAACGCATCCTCCGCGCTGCCGTTCGCTGCATCGTGTCGTCAGGCGCGAGCGCGCTCACCATGCACGAAGTCGCCGAGGAAGCGGGGGTGAGCAAGGGGCTCATCCACTACCACTTCCATGATAAGGAAACGCTGCTGGCGCGCGTGGTCGAGTGGATGACCCGCAACCTCGTCGCGCGCGAGCGCGCCGCGCTCTCCGAATCCACACCGCGTCACGCGATCGACGATCTCTGGGCGTGGCTCTCCGCGGAACTCGAGCGGGGGCACATGCGCGTGCTCATGGAGCTCACGCAGTGGCGCGGCGCGCTCGTGAAGCGTGCGATCCACGTCTCCAACCTCGAGCGGCGTGATGCCGCTGCCGCATCCATCGAGCAGCTCTTCGCGCTGCTTTCCCTCCGTCCGCGCGTTCCCGCCGGTCTGCTGGCCGATGTCGTGGTCCCATTCACCGATGGTCTCGCGGTGGCCACGGGCATCGACTCCGACTTCAGCGCGCGCGCGTCGTTCGACGTATTCTGGCTCTCGCTCCTGAACCTCACCGAATAACCATCCCGCGCACCACGGAGCGCCGCGGGCTTCTCGGGGGACGCTTCGTCCTCTGGCTCGTGGCACTGGTTCTCCTCGCCTGGGCAGGCATGGCGCTCGCCGTGCTGCTCACGGGCAGGCGCGACGAGGCGCGTCCTGCCGACGCCATCGTCGTGCTCGGTGCGGCCCAGTACGAGGGCCGTCCCTCGCCGGTGCTGCGCGCGCGGCTCGACCACGCGCTCGACCTCTACCGCCGCGGGCTCGCGCCGGTGGTGATAGTGACCGGCGGCGTGGGCGTGGGTGACACTACGAGCGAGGCCAGGGTGAGCCGCAACTACCTGGCGAAGCACGGCGTTCCCGACGGCGCCATCATGATGGAAGCGCGCGGCCTCACCACGAGCCAGTCGCTGCACACCGTGCGCACCATGCTGGACGGCCTCCCCGGCCGCTCCGTGCTCCTCGTGAGCGATCCCTTCCACATGCTCCGCCTCTCCATCCTGGCCGACCGCCTGGGGATGCAGCCCTACACCTCCCCCACGCGCACGAGCCCGATCGCCGCCAGCAGGATGCAGCAGCTCCGGTACGTGCTGGCCGAGTCGGTGAAGGTGCCGATGGTGATGCTGCTGGAAAG
>JBIQLU010000139.1:0-8852 GCA_044463985.1 Gemmatimonas aurantiaca
CTACTGCGCCTTCCCCGGGTGGAACGCTACGCCGAAGCCGAAGCCGGCCTGGCTGTCGCCTTCGCTGACTCCGCCGATGAGGATGGCGCCGCGGAGCGAGAACTTCGGCGTCACTTCGAAGTCGGCGCCCAGGTCGAAGTTGAGCTTCACCTTCGTGCCGAGGCCGTTGCAGTCGCTGACGCAGGCGTCGAGCGAGATGCGCGGGTGCACGTACGGAGTGATCGCCAGCTTGCTTCCCTCGACCGGGAATCTGTGGCCCACGACAGCGCCGATGGGTACACGGACGAAGCTCACGTTGCTGCCGAACTCGCCATAGACACCGCCGGTGAGCACCACGTCGATCGGCGTGTCGGGCGTGGAGCGCATGATGCGCTGGCCGAGTCCACCACCGATGAGGAAGCCGGCATCCCCGTAATCAGGATCAGCGAAGCCGGCGTCCAGCGAGAAGTGCGTGTCGGGGCCGAGCCCCTCACGCCACTGGAAGAGCCCGCTCGTACCATAGTCGCCGCCACCTGCGATGGCGAAGTTGAACTCGCGCGTGGCGATCGTGGGCGGCTGGAAGGCCGGGTAGTGCCAGGCCTGGGCGTTCGCGTCAGCGGCGACCGACGCGATGGCGATGCCGGCGAACAGCGCGGCGGCAAGACTGGTCGTTCTCTTCGACATGTGCGCTCCTCTTCTTTGTAAGACCACAGTTCGATGTTGTCGGCGGCATGGCTGCCACCCCTGCTCACGGCCTGCGTAAGGCGTACGACACGCCGACGCCGAACAGGCCGCCAGCCGGCCCGGGACTGCCCTCAGGGGCCCGGGCTCCCCATTCGTAGCCAAGCGTCACTCCCACCTGGTTCACTATGGCTACATCCACTCCCAGCGACACGCGGAACAGCGTCTTTCGTTCGCTCACCGAATCGTGCTTGAAGCGCGACACATCGACAAACGGCGCCAGATACGCCGATATCGCGCGCTTCCCGCCAAGCATACCACGATAACCAACAGACGCTCCCAGTGGGATGCGGGTTTCGGTCGCCCCGCCTCTGCTCAGATTTCCCACCCCGGCGAAGAGCGCTGCACCGACTGTGCGGGTCTCGAGCGCACGAATCGGAATCATCGCGCGCGCACCCCAGGCAGCCAACCCGGAGCCTTCCTCCGGATCGAAGACGCCGAAGCCACCACTCAGTTGGATCTTCTCGTTCTCGGGGACCCACGCCACGGCTCCCGCATACACAAGCGCATCCGAGGATGCAGCGAAGTTGGCGCCCAGCGTGACGCCGGGATTCACGAAGGCGTTCTGCAGCACGGGCACGCCCACTATCTGGGCCGTCGCCGCGCCCGCGAGCGTCGACGCCAGCAGTGCAGCAGCCACCATTCTCGCCCACGCATGCCGTCGCCGCACCGCGCCTCCCCCGACCTCATGTGAAATCGCACGCCACGGGAACTTCCCACGGCGCGCGACTCGAAATGCAATGTACGTGCGAGGAAGAAGGCGCCGGCCCACGCGGGGCTGTTTCAGCTACGCGCCTCCGCGCGCTCCGTGACTATCCGCACATGGTTGTCCACCACCTGCAGGAAGCCGCCATCCACGTTGAATCGCTGGATGCTTCCGGCGTTCTGCACGCTGAGCGTGCCGCTCCCCAACGCCGTGATCATGGGCGCGTGTCCGGTGAGTATCCCCACCTCTCCGTCGAACGCGGGCGCCACGACCGATTCCGCCTCGCCCGTGAAGAGCGTGGCCTCCGGCGAGATCACTGATACGCTCAGCACTCTGCTCTCACCCCTTGAGGGACTTCGCCTTCTCGACAGCTTCCTGGATGCCGCCCACCATGTAGAAGGCCTGCTCCGGAAGCTCGTCGAACTCGCCCGACACCACCCGCTCGAACGACTCCACCGTGTCCTCGAGCTTCACGTAGCGTCCTTCCACGCCGGTGAACTGCTGCGCCACCGCGAATGGCTGCGAGAGGAAGCGCTGCACGCGCCGTGCGCGCGCCACGATCCGCTTGTCGTCCTCGGAGAGCTCCTCCATACCGAGGATCGCGATGATGTCCTGCAGCTCCTTGTAGCGCTGCAGGATCCCGAGCACCGCGAACGCCGCCTTGTAGTGCCGATCGCCCACGTACTGCGCCGCGAGGATTCGCGACGTGGACGCGAGCGGATCCACCGCGGGGTAGATGCCGATCTCGGTGAGCGCGCGGGAGAGCACGATCGTGGCGTCGAGGTGCGCGAACGCCGTGGCCGGTGCGGGGTCGGTGATGTCGTCGGCCGGTACGTAGATCGCCTGCACCGACGTGATCGAACCGGTCTTCGTGGAGGTGATCCGCTCCTGCAGATCGCCCATCTCCGTGGCGAGCGTGGGCTGATATCCCACCGCGCTCGGCATGCGGCCGAGAAGCGCCGAAACCTCGGAACCCGCCTGCGTGAAGCGGAAGATGTTGTCGATGAACACCAGCACGTCCTGCCCTTCCACGTCGCGGAAGTACTCCGCCACCGTGAGGCCGGTGAGCCCCACGCGGAGGCGCGCGCCCGGCGGCTCGTTCATCTGGCCGTAGATCAGAGCGGCCGAGTCGATGACGCCCGACTCCTTCATCTCGAGGTAGAGGTCGTTCCCCTCGCGCGTCCGCTCGCCCACGCCGCAGAACACCGAGCGGCCGCCGTGGCCCTTGGCCACGTTGTTGATGAGCTCCTGGATGATGACCGTCTTGCCCACGCCGGCACCGCCGAAGAGACCGATCTTGCCGCCCTTCACGAACGGAGCGATCAGGTCGATGACCTTGATGCCCGTCTCGAAGATCTCGGTCTTCGGCTCGAGGTTCACGAAGTCCGGGCTGGGCCGGTGGATCGGCCAGCGCGGCGAGTCGGCCGGGATCGCCGGACCGTTGTCCACCGGCTGCCCGAGCACGTTGAGGATGCGACCGAGCGCGTGGTTGCCCACGGGCACCGAGATCGGAGCGCCGGTGTCCGTCACTTCCATACCGCGCTGTACGCCGTCGGTGCTCGACATGGCGACCGCTCTCACCTGATTGCGGCCGATGTGCTGCTGCACCTCGACCACCACGTCCACGCGCGAGCCACTCTCGAGCGTCTGGTCGATCGTGAGTGCGTTGTAGATCTCGGGAAGATGCTCGGCCTCGAACTCCACGTCGATGACCGGCCCGATGACCTGGATCACTTTGCCGATGTTGTGGTTCAGCTCTACCATGGTGTGGATCGCGTCAGTGTGAAAGCATCCTCGCGGCCAGCGGCCGCGCCGGTGCGGTACGTCGCCAAGTGAAGATCAGAGTGCCTCCGCGCCGCCCACGATCTCCGCGATCTCCTGCGTGATCTGCGCCTGGCGGGCGCGGTTGTACGTTCTGCGGAGCGTGTTCAACGACTCGCCGGCGTTGTCGGTCGCGTTCTTCATCGCCGTGCGCTGTGCGCCCTGGAAGCCGGCCGCGGTTTCCACGAGCGCGCGGTACACCGCGTTCCGCACGTACAGCGGGACCAGCTCGCGCAGAATCACTTCCGCGTTCGGGAAGAGCAGGTAGTCGCGTGCGAGTCCGGCGAACTTCCCATCCTTCGCACCGGTGTCCCGCTCCGGCGGAGTGACGGGAAGAATCTGCTGCGACGTGGGCGGCGTGGAGAGCGGCGAGTTGTAGCGCGCATAGACCACGTACACGGCGTCGAGCTCGCCCGCCACGAACTTCGCCATCAACGGCTCCACGATCTGCGTCGCTTCTTCGGACGTGGGGCGGTCGCCGATGTCGATGCGCGACGACGCGATCGGCGCGCCGATGTAGCGGAAGTAGCCGAGCCCCTTGCGGCCCACGGCGTGCAGCTCCGTCTCGACTCCTTCCTTCTGCAGCCGTTCGAGGAGGTGCCGCCCTTCACGTATCAGGTTCGCGTTGAAGGCGCCGGCGAGTCCGCGGTTGGATGTGAGGAGCACGACTCCAGCACGACGAACGTGCGCCGGCTGCCGGAAGAGCGGGAATCGCTCGGCGAGCGCCGGCGAATAGAGATCCGCGATCACGCCGGTGAGCGCCTCCGCGTACGGTCGTGCGCCCACCACGCGGTCCTGCGCGCGCTTCAGCTTCGAGGTCGCCACCATCTCGAGGGTACGCGTGATCTTGCGTATCCCCTCGACGGACTTGATGCGACTCTTGAGCTCGCGACCCTTAGCCATTGCGCGATTCGCGCGAGGCCTTCTCGCTGCTCTTGTACGCCTCGATCCCGCGCTTCAGCTCCGCCTCGGTTTCCTTGGAGAGCACCTTCGTCTCGCGGATCTGCTGGCCCACCTGCGGGAACTGCTTCGCCATGAAGGCGTGGAAGCCGCGCTCCCACTCGCGGATCGCATCAACCTGAATGTCGTCGAGGAAGCCGTTGGTCACCGCGTAGATGATCATCACCTGCTGCTCCACCGGCATCGGCTCGTACTGCGGCTGCTTCAGGATCTCCACGGTGCGCATACCACGATCGAGCTGCGCCTTGGTGGTCTTGTCGAGGTCCGATGCGAACGCTGCGAACGCCTCGAGCTCGCGGTACTGCGCGAGATCGAGACGAAGGCGTCCGGCCACCGAACGCATCGCCTTGATCTGCGCGGAGCCGCCCACGCGCGACACCGAGATACCCGCGTTCACCGCGGGACGAGTGCCGGCGTTGAAGAGGTCTGCCTCGAGGAAGATCTGGCCGTCGGTGATCGAGATGACGTTCGTCGGGATGTACGCGGAGACGTCGCCCGCCTGCGTCTCGATGATCGGGAGCGCGGTGAGCGAGCCGCCCGGCGCGAAGATGGTCTCGTTGTCCACCACGCTCGGATCCTCGCTCAGCTTCGCGGCGCGCTCGAGGAGGCGCGAGTGCAGGTAGAACACGTCGCCGGGGTACGCCTCTCGACCGGGGGGGCGGCGCAGCACGAGCGAGATCGCGCGATAGGCCGCTGCCTGCTTCGAGAGATCGTCGTAGACGCAGAGCGTCGCCTTCCCTTCCTGGTACATGAAGTACTCGGCCATCGCGCATCCGGAGTACGGCGCGATGTACTGCATGGGCGCCGGATCGGAAGCGGCGGCCACCACCACGATCGTGTAGTCCATCGCGCCCTTCTCGCGCAGCCGTTCCACGGTGGCGGCGACGGTGGACTTCTTCTGGCCGATCGCGACGTACACGCAGATCACGCCAGTGCCCTTCTGGTTGATGATCGTGTCGATCGCGATCGCGGTCTTGCCGATTGCGCGGTCGCCGATGATGAGCTCGCGCTGGCCGCGGCCGATCGGGATCATCGAGTCGATGGCCTTGATACCCGTCTGCAGCGGCTCCTTCACCGGCTGGCGGACGATGATGCCGGGCGCTTCGGACTCGACCTTGCGGGTGTGCTTCGCGGTGATCGGGCCGAGGCCGTCGATGGGATTGCCGAGCGCATCGACCACACGTCCTACCAGCTCGGGACCGACCGGCACCTCCAGCACGCGGCGAGTCCGGCGGACTTCGTCGCCTTCGCGGAGCTTGAGGTAGTCACCGAGGATGACGGCGCCGATGTTGTCTTCCTCGAGGTTCAGAACGAGGGCGGCGATCTTGTCGCCGGTTTCGCTCGATGTCATCTCGAGCATCTCGCCGGCCATCGCCTTGGTGAGACCGTAGACGCGCGCGATACCGTCGCGCACCTCGAGGACGGTACCGACGTCCTCGATATCGGGCTCGTTGAAGTCGGCGGCCTCGATCTGCTGGAGGAGAATGTCCTTGATCTCGGCGGGTCGGAGCGAGGTTTCGGAGGCCATGAGAGGCGTGATTTGGGAGTCGGGTGAACGGTGTGGCGCGGGCTATCGGATCTCCAGGCCGCCACAGCTTGTGAATTTTATCACAAGGCGCCCTCCCAGACAAGGGGCCAACGGCGGGGTCAGGCACCTCATGTAGAGGGCCGGTGAGCGTTGCTCACCGCCCCTCTACATGAGGTGCCTGACCCCGCCTGGCCCGACCCCGTCCTCGATCATCCCCGCAGCGCGCTCCAGGACTCCGCGCGCGTTCTCGTACGAGATCCGCTCGAGTGCCTCGCCGAGCTCCACCCAACTGCACTCCGTGATCCCCTCATCCCGCTGCGGCACGGTCTCCGACTCCCGGCTCTCCATGAGATAGAAGTGGCACACCTTGTGGATGAGGCGCTTTCGAAAGCGGAAATACCAGTCGATCGTGTCCACGGCATCGCGAAGGAGCAGCTCGTGCAGCCCCGTCTCTTCCTCCACCTCGCGCAGCGCGGCGTCCTCGGGCACCTCATCGCGTTCGACATGCCCCTTCGGAAAGCCCCAGTTGTCGTAGCTGTCACGGATGAGAAGGAACAGAGGCCTCCCCTGCTCCATTCGGAACACTACCCCACCGGCCGAGATCTCCTGGCGGGCACGCGAACGCGACATCAGCTCGCTCCCGAGCCGCCGCCATTCGGCGCGAACACAGCCGCAGGCTCCTCCACGGGCACGGCCAGCGTGGGACGCCCCTCGATGAACTGGCGCACTATCGGGTCCGACGTGTGCCTGATCTGATCGACGGTGCCCACCTGCCTCACACGCCCCTCGTAGAGCATCGCGATCCGCGTCCCGATCGAGTATGCGCTGCGCATGTCGTGCGTGATCACCACGCTCGTCACACCCAGCTTCTCGCGCATACGGATCATGAGCTGATCGATGTTGGCGCTCGTGACGGGATCGAGGCCGGTGGTGGGTTCATCGTACAGGATGTACTTGGGCCGGTGCGCAACTGCACGCGCGATTCCCACACGCTTGCGCATTCCGCCGGAGAGCTCGGCGGGATAGCGCTCGGCGACGTTGGGGAGATCCACCAGCTCGAGCGCGCGCTGCACGCGCTCGGCGATCTCGCGCTCGTCGAGCTCGCCCTGCTTGCGGAGACCCATCGCGACGTTGTCGCCGATGGTCAGCGAATCGAAGAGAGCGGCGAACTGGAAGACGTAGCCGATGCGTCCGCGCATGTCGTACAGTTCGCGCTTCGGGAGCGACGGAACGTCCAGGTCGTCGACGACCACGGTGCCGCGGTCCGGCACCAGCAGACCCACGACGTGCTTGATCGCCACCGACTTCCCGGAGCCCGAGTAGCCGATGATGACCATGGTCTCCCCCTCGACCACATCGAGCGTGAAACCTTCGAGCACCTTCTTGGGTCCGAACGATTTGTACACATCGATCCACTGAATCACAGCGTATGCTCCCTGGCTGCGCCGCGTCGCGTCGTCCGTCGGCGAGACGTGCGTAATCTGAGTGCCGCCGCACGGGTGGGCAACGCACGCCACTCCGGGGTATTATTTAGGAGACGGGTGCCGGAGTTCCGGCGGCACGTCCTCGCTCACGGGCCATGACGTGACAGCCATGGTCCGGTCGTAACGCAGATCCCCGGTCATACATGCCGCGTTCGGTTCCAGCACTACTACTTCTCTCCGCTCTCGCCGCCGCCAGTGCGGGGGCACAGAGTGGCGCACGCAGGGCCGCCCCCGCGAGCGACAGCTCGGCAACTGCCGCGAAGCCTGCCGCCAGCCCGAGCGACACGGGAGAGAGCGCGGGCGCCACGAGGCGGACAGTGGTGAGTGGCTTCGTGCTCGACAGCATGACGAACCAGCCGCTCGCGGGCGCAGTGGTGCTGCTGTCGGGCAGCTCGAACTCGGTCACCACCGACGCGGGGGGCCGCTTCCGCTTCGAGCTCGACTCCGCGGTCAGCGGCACCTACAGCATCGGCTTCTTCCATCCATCGCTCGACTCGCTCGGCGTGACGCCGCCGCCGAGGCAGATCCAGGTGCAGGCCGGCGGCGAGAACTTCGTGGAGCTCGCCGTTCCGTCGGCGCGCACGATCAGCTACGCGCTGTGTCCCGACACCTCGCTCACGGATGGTCGCGGTCTCGTCACCGGAATAGTACGCGATGCCGCGAACGACCAGCCGCTGGACAGCGTGCGCGTCGTGTTGATGTGGACGGGGATGAGTGTCGGGAACAGCTCCGTCACGAAAGTCCCGCGAGCGGTGAGCGTGCTCACGGACGACCGCGGAACGTACCACGCCTGTGGCGTGCCGGTCGGGATCAAGGTCACGGCGCAGGCGCGCACCAGGACGCAGCGCAGCGGGTGGATCGAAGTGAACGTGCCCGACGGCGGCATCGGAACGCGCAACTTCCTCATCGGCACCCGGCCGCCGGCCACCGTGGCAGCTCGCCAGTCCGCCGACACCGGAGCTCGCGCGGCAGTGCCCCTCGGCACCGCAGTACTCACCGGAACCATCACCGCGACGAACGGCACGCCCCTGGAGGGTGCGCAGATCCTGCTTCTGGGCACCAATCTCGGTGGGCGGGCCGACCACAACGGAAACTTCCGCCTCGGCGGATTGCCGGGCGGCACGCAGAGCATCGAGGTCCGTCAGATCGGCTACGCACCGCGCCGTTACGCAGTGGACCTCCTGCCCGACAAGACGAGCAAGATCGAAGCGGTCCTCGAGGAGCGCGCGGTGGTACTGGAGGCGGTGGAAGTAGCGGGGAAGAAGGGCTCGGGCATCCCGGGGTTCGACCAGCGGAAGAAGAGTGGCTTCGGCACCTACATCACGCGCGACGACATCGAGAAGCGCGGGGCGCTGAGGACGACAGACCTCTTCCGCACCATCCCTGGCGTGCAGGTCCAGTGGACCGGAAGCGGCTACACGATCCAGATGGCGCGCAGCTCCGCCGGCTACTGCCCGGTCCAGTACTACATCGATGGCTCACCCTTCCTGTCGACGGGCGGCGACGACATGGATCAGATAGTACAGCCGCAGGACATCCAGGCGATCGAGGTCTACAAGGGCCCCAGCGAAACCCCCGCCGAGTTCCAGGGCGGCGGCAGCGCGGCGTGCGGCACGATCGTGATCTGGACGCG
>JBIQLU010000140.1:0-8829 GCA_044463985.1 Gemmatimonas aurantiaca
TGACCCCGCCGTTTACAGCGTGAACCACCCCTTGATCGTGCACCACCAGTTGCAGTCGGCCTTCTTCTGCTTCTTCTTCTGCGCCTCGTCGAAGTCCTGAAGCTTCTGCTTCGCCTCGATGCCGGCGCTGTTGGGGGGTGCGAGCACGAAGTTCCCTTCGACGCGCGGCCCGCCGTTGAACGTCAACGTGAATTCGCCGTCCGCGCCGCCGTTCGCCGGGCTTCCCTCTAGCGAGAGTTTTCCATCACCGTTGGCGCCCGAGAGTGTGAAGTGCGCACCGCTCGAGCTGCCGCTCAACGACAACCCATCGGAGTTCTTCGCGGTGATCCTGTTCCCGCTGCTCGTCACGCTCACCGAGGATGCTATCGGTTTCACCGAGCGCGGCACGGCCTTGCCGTCGAGCTTCGCGGGTGTGAGAACGAGCACGTAGCTGCCGGTGGCGAGCATTCTGCCGCCTTTGGCGAGGTCGATCTTCTCGTCACGCCGCTGGTCGGCAACGCGCTCGCGGCCCATGGGCGCCCGTTCGGGCTTCGTGACCTGCGCAACCGCGGGAGCGGTGGCCGCAGCGAACAGAGCGAAGACGGTGATGCAATTCTTGATCATGATCATCGGGTTCGAGTGAACAGGAAGGTCGAAGGAGTGAATCACATCTTCACCAGCTCGACCCGGCGGTTCTGCTGCCGTCCTTCCGGAGTGTCGTTCGACGCCGCCGGCTTCGAGGCGCCGAAGCCCTTCGCTACGAGGCGTCCCGCGTCGATCTGGAAGGCGGTGACGATGTAGTCGCGCACGGCCGCGGCGCGCTTCTCCGAGAGCGCCTGATTCGCCTCCGCGCTCCCCGTGTTGTCGGTGTGGCCTTCGATGGTGAGCGAGAGATCGGGATGTTCCTTCAGCATCTCGCCGATCTCCTTCAGCGTCGGCGTCGACTCGCCCTTCAGCTCGGCCGAACCGGTAGCGAAGAAGATCCCCTGGGTAGCCACACGGCCCTTCTCGGCGATGGCGTCGTAGAGCTTCCGGCCGCCGGCGTAGATGCGCACGTTGGCGATCATGCGCGGATCTTCGGCGCTCCAGCCGTTCATGTTGATGAAGATGTGGTTGGAGCGGCCGAGGTTCGCGTTGGGCACGTTGAGCGCGCGACGCTCGTTGGCGTAGAGCTTCAGGTACTTGCCGTCCACCGCGATGCGAATCTTCACCGGTGCCTTCTCGGTGTTCGCCACGAGCGACCCTTCGCCCTGAATCGGATCCGCCTTCAGGTAGGCGCTGTGCGAGTTGATTTCCAGGCGCGGAGATTCGCCCGGATTTTCGCTGGCGAAGTTGATCTGCATCGCGTTCCCCGAGCCGGCGAGATCGAACTCCATGGTGAAACGCTCGGGGAGAACCTCGGGGAGCATGATGCCGAAGACATCGTGTCCGCCGCTCCGCAGCCAGCGCTGTCCCTGCCACTCGACGATTTCCATGTTGCCGGAGCGGAACTCGAAGCGGCGCGGAAAGTCGCCCACGTTGTCCTTGCTGAAATCATCAACGAAGATGGGCCGCTCGCCAGGAACGAAGTCGTAGTTGGCCCACGCACCCTCGCCCGGCTTCGTGTTCGCGGCCGGCGCTCCCTGCGCGCCCGACGTCGCGACGGCGGCGGACGCTTCGTCTGCCGGTACCGCGTTGCCGTCGCTGTCGGTGAGGGTGACTTCCTTCCCGTCCGCCTTCGCCTTGTCGATGCACGCGGTGTCGGTGGCGAGGCAGGAGATCACGTTCTCGGTCTTGTCGAGCGCCTTGTCAGTTGCCTCGCCCGCGCGTTGCACCGTGCGCTCGACGGCCTGCTCCTTCGCCTTCTCCTTGACGCGTTTGAAGATTCCCTGCGCGCTCGCGCCTGCCGGGAGCAGTGCGCCCGCGAACACGCCGAGCGTGATGGCGATCGCCAGGGATCGCCGATTGAATTGCCGCATGTCAGCTCCGGATGGTTGGAGTCGAATCGCCGGTCGCCGCGGGCCGCGTCGAATGGCCGGCCGTGTGACGACCCTCGAGAGTGGCTGCGAGTCGGGGTGCAGATGCATCCGTTCCCGCGGCCTTCGGATTACCTTTTGAGAGGTCCAGTCGGGGAGCATCGACCGAGGATGTCGCAGCCGGTGGCCGTCTCACACCGCACAAGCTAGGCGTCCTCCTCAAACCATCCTCTACATGTCAACATGCAGCGCCCCAAGAACTTCCGCCTGATCACGCTGGGGCGTCTCGCACTCGTTTCGCCGGACGGCGTAGATGAATCGGTGGCGCTGCGCCGGCGGAAGCTCACGCTGCTCGCGGTACTGGCACTCTCCGACCGGCCGTACAGCCGCGACGCGCTGACCGACATGTTCTGGGGCGAGGAGGACGAGGAGCGCGCTCGCCACTCGCTGAGCGATGCGCTCTCGCATTTCCGCCGCCTCCTCGGCCGCGGCGCGATCGGCCACCGACGCGCGGACGTGGAGCTCTCCGGGGACGTTCGGCTCGCGGTCGACGCGCGTGAGTTCGCGGCAGCGTGCGAGACGCGCGACTTCGCGCGCGCGATAGAGCTGTACGAGGGGCCGCTGCTGGACGGTGTCCACGTGGATCGCTCGCCGCGCTTCGACGAGTGGCTCACGCGGGAGCGCGACCGTTACGAACGGCTCTTTCTGCGCGCCTGCGAGGGCGAGTGTCTGGCGCTGGCGCGTGCGCGCCGCTGGGAGGAGTGCGCGGCGCTCGCGCGGCGCTGGCTCGCCGTCGCTCCGCTATCCACCGATGCCGCGCTATACCTCATCAATTCGGTGAAGGCGCCGGGTACACGCGAATCCGCGCTCGCCGCCATCGCGGAGTTCGAAGGTCTGCGCGCCCGTCTCGCGCGCGAGCACTCGGCGCGGCCCGATCACCGCGTCGCGGCGCTCGCCACGGAGCTCGCGGAGCGTGTGCGACAGGAGGAGATGGCGCCCGCGACATCCCAGCCAGAGGACGAGCCTCGGGGAGCGCGCCGCATCGAATCGCCAGTGGAGGCGCTCGAGGAACCCGCCGCCGAGCCGGCCCCGACTAACGTCTCTGCCGCGCGGAAGCGCACTCTCATCGCCCTGGCTGCAGCAGCTCTCTCGCTCGCGCTCATCACGGGCGGCACCTTCCTCGCCGGCCGGCGGACGGCGGCAGCATCGCGCCCCGCCTCGAGCGATGTGCCCGTAGTCGCGATCACGCTCATTCAGAACGTGCGCGGAGACTCGAGCGTGGCATGGCTCGAGGAGGGGCTGAAGCAGATGATAGCGGCCGATCTCTCGCGCAGCGGGAACGTCACCGTCGTCGCTCCGTCGCGCGTGCGCGAAGCGCTCCGCCGGAGAGCGGCCACGCGGAGCGGGGAAGTCGGCAGCGAGGACGCGCTCCGCGTGGCTCGCGAGGTAGGTGCGACGTGGGCGGTGAGCGGTGGCCTCACGCGTGGGGAGGAGCTCTACGTTCTCGACGTCGCGTTGCGGGATGCGAGCACCGGCGCGCTGGTTCGCCTCTTCACGGTCACGAATCCCGACATCCTCGACGTCGCCGAGCAGGCTGCGTCGCACATTCTGGCGACGGCCACGGCGAGCGGCGCAGGACCGCGGCTCGCCGATGTCGAGACGGGAAGCGTGACCGCGTATCAGCACTACGTGCGGTCGGTCCAGGCGCATGGCGAGGGACGCTTCGCGGACGAATCGCGCGAGCTGGATGCAGCGATCGCCATCGATTCCGGTTTCGTGAGCGCGTTGACGGCGCGCTTCCGACTCGCGCGTGAAGCGCGCGACTCCGTCCTGGTCGGGCGCCTCGCGTCCGCTATGGGACGCGCGCGTGGACGTGCAACCGACTGGGACCGGCTCTCCGAGGGCGTCTATACCGCGCACCACAACGGCGAGCGTACGCGTGCGGTGGCGCTCGGGAGGCAGCTCGTCGAGCGCTTCCCGCGCGATCCGCGCGCGTACGCGATGCTGGCCGACATCCACGCGTCGCACGGAAAGCTCGAGGCGGCCGACTCGGTTCTATCGCGGGCGCTGGCGCTCGACTCGCTCGCGTCGGAGACGGGACTCGGGCCGTGCGTGCCGTGCACGGCGCTGGGCGGAATCGTGCGGACGCGACTCGCGATGGGCGAGGTGGCTGCCGCCGAGCGCGCCGCCGATCGTTGGGTGGCGCTCCAGCCCGAAGTACCGGCGCCGTGGAGCAACCTTTCGGAAGTGCTGGCGTACGCGGGGCGGTACGACTCGGCGCTGACAGTCGCGCGCCGCGCTTCCGCGCTATCAGGCGGCGACGCGAACTACGCGTCGTACGTGGGTCGGGTACTGCTGATGTCGCGGCGCTTCGACCAGCTCGACTCGGCGATTGCAGGATGGCTCGCGCGCGGCGACGACGAGTATCGGGAAGTGGCGCTCGATCTGCAGTCCATGCTGCTGCGCGAACGGGGCGAGCTCCGCGCATCGAATCGCGTGATCGAGGAGATGGTGCACCGCTATCCTTCGGCGCGGGCGCTGGAGCTCGTGCGCGCGAACGGCCTGGCGCGGCTGGGTGAATGGCGCGAGGGCGTCGCGATCTACGAGCGGGAGGCGCACTCCACGCAGCCAGGCGAACGGCCGTCGCCTTTTCCGGAGCTCGACGGCGATCGCGCGCGCACTTTCGCATGGCACCACGCGCTCGCGGCGGACGCGATGGCGGAGCACGGCGACACGCTGCGGCTGCGCATCCTGGCCGACTCGATCGAGATGATCGGTGCACGAAGCTATTACGCTCGCGACTGGCGGCTGTACCACCACGTCCGCGGAATCCTCGCCGAGCGTTCGGGGCGGCTCCGCGATGCGGTGCGCGAGTACGAGGCGGCGCGGTGGGGGATCGCCGGCTGGACCGTGACAGTGGCGCGGCTGGCGAACGTGCACCTCGAGCTCGGCGAGCCGCTGCAAGCGATCGAGCTGCTGCGCGGCGCATACAAGTCGCCGCCGGACGCGATGGGGCGCTACGAGCCGCGCAGCGAGCTGGATCTGCTCATGGCGCGCGCGTTCGCGGCCGCGGGAATGCGCGACAGCAGCGAGACGTACGCCGGTTACGTCCGCGCGGCGTGGGCCGGTGCCGATCCGGAGGTGAAGATGCAGCTAACGCTGCTGAACGGCCGGTGAGCGGAGCCGGGCGCAGTGCATCCGCAGGCGGCCCGGGGATGCGTGTACGTGGACGCGGCGCCGACGGACCGGCGCGAACACAAACCATCACAGTGATCACATGACGGAAGCGAACACCGGGCGGTACGCGCCCGAGATCGACCCCACTGCGTTCGTGCACGAGGAAGCGATAGTGATCGGCCGCGTGCGGCTCGGCGCACGCGCGTCGGTGTGGCCGACGGCCGTGATACGTGCGGACAGCGAAGTGGTGACGGTGGGAGCGGAGAGCAACGTGCAGGACGGTGCGGTGCTGCACGCCGACCCCGGCTACCCCGCGGTGGTGGGAGAGCGGGTCGCGATCGGGCACCGGGCGATCGTGCACGGCGCTACGGTGGAGGACGACTGCCTGATCGGGATGGGTGCGATAGTGCTGAACGGCGCTCGCGTGGGGCGTGGATCGCTCATCGGCGCAGGCGCGGTGTGCACGGAGGGGATGGAGATACCGCCCGGTTCGGTGGTGCTGGGAGTGCCGGCGAAAGTCATCCGCGAGATTACTCCGGCCATGCGAGACCGAATAGCGAAGACCGTCCGCACGTACGTGGAGCTGGGCGTGGCGCATGGGGAAGGGCGCTTTGCGCGGGCGAGAGGTGGAGGACGGGCGTCGTCGCGCGAAGCGCCGTGATAATGGCATGATTCGGGTCCCGCGGCACGGCGCGTGCCGGTTCGTGAAAGCAGGCAAGTGCGCGGGAAGCAAGCCGTTCGGGGTGAGGTGGGCGCGGCGCGGCGCGAGAGTCGAGCGCGCGCCGGCAACGAATCGCCCCACTGTCGTAACTTTGTGTTAGATTTGGAGTTGTGAGGATGGTGCAGGTTGCGCGTGGCGCGCGTGGAAGGGTCGCAACCGATTGTGGGCGCGGCAGATACACGGCAGAGTTCGAGTCGGCTCGCAACGGCGCGCACGGTGGCGTCGCTGCGCTGACTCGTCCAACTCATTGCGGCGTAAGCATTTCGCTCGACACTTGCGCGGAATCACGATGCGCAGCTACTATCACGACCCGCAGCATCATCGCCCCGCCCGCGGAATCGATCTACTCCCTGCCTCGCTCGCATCGTTCAGCTTCACACTGAAGGGTCGCAACTGCGTCTCTGCTACCCAACCGAGGAGTCGTCACCATGTCCCTGCCATCCAAGCCGCCCGCAACGCCCGTATCGTTGACCAGAAATGCGCGGATCGTTCTCGAGAAGCGATACCTGGTCAAGGATTCGAGCGGCGCGCCGGTGGAACGACCGGAAGAGCTCTTCTGGCGTGTGGCCACTGTGGTGGCCGGTGCGGACCAGCGCTACGGTGCGAGCGAGGGCGCCGTGGAAGCGGTGGCGGAGGAGTTCTATCGTTTGATGACGGAGCGTCGTTTCGAGCCGAACTCGCCGACGCTCATGAACGCGGGACGTCCGCTCGGCCAGCTCTCCGCGTGCTTCGTGCTTCCCGTGGAGGACGCGCTGTCGAACGGCCAGAACGGCATCTACGACACGCTGCGCGCGATGGCGCTCATCCATCAGAGCGGCGGCGGCACGGGCTTCTCGTTCTCGCGACTCCGCCCCAAGGGATCGATGGTGCGCTCCACCACCGGCGTTGCGTCGGGACCGGTGTCGTTCATGAAGCTCTACGATGCATCGACCGATGCGGTGAAGCAGGGCGGTACGCGGCGCGGCGCCAACATGGGGATCCTGCGCATCGATCATCCCGACATCCTCGAGTTCATCGCGTGCAAGGAGGACCTCACGCAGGTCGTGAACTTCAACATCTCCGTGGCGGTGACGTCGAAGTTCATGGAGGCGATGAAGGCGGGCACCAGCTACGACCTCATCCACCCGAACACGGGTGAGAAGACCGGCGAGCTGGACGCGCGCGAAGTGTGGAACAGGATGATCGAGGGCGCGTGGCGCACCGGCGAGCCCGGCGTGTTCTTCATCGACGAGGCGAACCGCTACAACCCGGTTCCGCATCTCGGGAGCTACGAGGCCACGAACCCGTGCGGCGAGCAGCCGCTCCTCGCCTACGACGTCTGCAATCTCGGAAGCATCAACGTCGGCTTCTACGTGAAGGACGGCGTGATGAACTGGGATGCGCTGCGGAGCGATATCCAGCTCGCCACGCACTTCCTCGACAACATCATCGACGTCAACAAGTATCCGCTCCCGGAGATCGACGCGCTCTCCAAGCGTATCCGCCGCATCGGGCTCGGCATCATGGGCTTCGCCGACATGCTCATCCGGCTCGGCATCCCGTACGACTCGCCCGAGGGCGTGGATATGGGGCGGAAGCTGATGGAGTTCGTGGATCGCGAATCGAAGCGCGAGAGCGAGCGGCTGGCGAACGAGCGCGGCCCGTTCCCCGAGTGGGCGCGCTCGATCTGGGGCCCCGACGAGACGTGCGCGCGCGACGAGAACGGCGAGCGCATCCGCCCCATGCAGATGCTCCGCAACTGCAACGTCACCACCATCGCGCCCACGGGGACGATCTCCATCATCGCCGGCTGCTCGTCGGGACTCGAGCCGCTCTTCGCCGTCGCGTTCATGCGCAACCAGGCGGGCGTGATGATGCCGGACGTGAACGAGGACTTCCTCGCCATCGCGAAGCGCGAGGGATGGTACTCCGAGGAGCTCATCGACCGGATAGCGAAGAGCGGGAGCGTGGACTTCCCCGAGGTGCCCGAGCGCTGGCAGCGCGTGTTCGTGACCGCGAACCAGATCGCGCCCGAGTGGCACATCCGCATGCAGGCCGCCTTCCAGGAGAACTGCGACTCGGCGATCTCCAAGACCACGAACTTCGCCCACACCGCGACCAGGGACGACGTGCGCACCATCTACGAGCTGGCGCACGAGCTCCACTGCAAGGGCGTTACGGTCTACCGTGACGGCTCGCGTGACAACCAGGTGCTCTCCACCGGTGCCACGGCGCAGGCGACGGCGGCGCGCGATGGCGGCACGGCGGACAAGCGCGAGCTCGGCGAGCTCCAGGGGCAGCTCGCGGAGGCGGACGCCGAGATCGAGCGGTTGAAGAAGTCGCTGTACGAGAGCGAGGCGGAGAACGCGCAGCGCCGAGCCAAGAGGTCGCGCCCCGACATGCTGCGCGGCACCACGCGCCGCATGGACACACCGCTCGGCACCATGTACGTCACCATCACCGAAGACGACCGCGGCCAGCCATTCGAGGTCTTCATCACGCTCGGCAAGGCGGGCGGCGCCGCGATGGCAGACGTCGAGGCGATGGGGCGGCTCATCTCGCTCTCGCTCCGCTCCGGCATCCCGATCATGCAGGTGCACCGCCAGCTTCGCGGCATCGCCTCCGACCGGCCGATCGGACTCGGCCCGAACAAGGTGCTCTCCGTGCCCGATGCGATCGGCATCGCCATCGAGATGTGGTATCGTGAGAAGCAGGGCGTGCAGCAGGAACTGCTCGACGAGCCGGAGGCGCCGGCCGCGCCGCGTGTCGCAGCGGCTCCGGTGCTCGACCAGGTGACCACCGGCGACTCCGGCGCCGAGCTTCAGCTCGGCATCGATTCACTCGGCAACGGCGCCGCCTTCATGGGCACCTGCCCCGACTGCGGCTCGCAGCTCGAGTACGCCGAGGGTTGCGTGAAGTGCCACGTGTGCGGGTTTTCGGAGTGTGGGTGAGGGGAGGAAGAGAGAGACGGCAGAGAGCAGAAGGCAGAAAGCAGAAACTGCCCCGGTGGAGAGATCT
>JBIQLU010000141.1:0-8765 GCA_044463985.1 Gemmatimonas aurantiaca
CATGGGTCCCCGCTTTCGCGGGGACGACGATGACTGGTGTGCAGTTCCTGTTTCCTGTGTCCTGTTTCCTGTGTCCTGCTCTCTCGCCCTACCACCCTCCCTTCTTGAACAGCATCACCGGAACCGTCCGGACCATGATGCGGAGGTCCTCGGCGAGCGACTGGCGCTCGAGGTACTCGAGGTCGTAGCGCACCTTGGTGCGGACGTCATCGATCGAGGAGTCGTAGCTGTGGTTGATCTGCGCCCAGCCGGTGATGCCGGGGCGCGCACGCTGGCGGAGCGGGTACTCGCTGATGTCCTCGCGAAGACGTGCGAAGATGCTGGGGCGCTCGGGGCGCGGACCCACGATGTTCATGTCGCCGCGTATCACGTTGACGAGCTGCGGCAGCTCGTCGATGCGGGTGCGGCGGAGGAAGCGGCCGACCAGCGTCACGCGCGGATCGTTTTGCTGCGCCCAGACGGCGCCGCTCTTCTGCTCCGCGTCGATGTACATCGAGCGGAACTTGTAGATCGTGAAGATGCGGCCACCGCTGTCCTGCTCCCGCCTGTCGTACAGCGCGTCGATGCGGCTGCGCCGGCGGTCGAGCCCGACGCGTGTCTGAGAGTAGAGCGCGGGACCGCGCGACGTGAGCTTGATCGCGATCGCGACGAGCAGGAGGATCGGCGAGAGGATCGCGAGCGCTACGCAGGCGATCAGGATGTTGACCACGCGGTTCAGGATCTCCGAGCGGCTGCGCGGCTGAACGTCGCGTCGCGGCTGCCTGCGCGGAGCCTCACCATCGCGAACCAGTTCGATCGCGCGCACGGCTTCCACCGGAGTGGTGGTGGTACCGTTGAAGCCGCGACGGGCTCTTTCTGTTGGAAGGTGCGCGATCTTTCGCGCGTCGTGAGCATGGCTGCGCACGGCTTGTGAGCTCCAGACGTTGCTCATGTTACTTGGGTCTTCCCAGATCATAGTATTTAGTTTTCAGCGGCTCGATATCGCCCAGATACTCACGGCGATCCCCGCCGCCACGCTCACAACCTGGAGTATCCGCAACCAGTCCTTCTTCCCCTTCTCGCCGACCACGATCTGGTCCCCAGCGCGAAGGCTCATCTGATCAAGGGTCGTGCCGTTGATGAAGGCCTGGCGTACCGCGTCGTTGTCGTAAACCTTCTCGTTGTTTCTCAGAATCGTCGTGTTGTTGACGTTGCTCTGCTGCCCGGGCCCGCCGGCCAGCATGATTGCGTCCGTCAACGTCATGTCGGACGGCAAGTTATAGAAGCCGGGCTTGCCGACGGGGCCCAGTACGGCGATCTGAATCAGCGACTGCGCCCTGACATCCGGATTCCGAAGGTACTTCGACAGCTCCTTCGTCAGATAGGCGTCGAGCTCGGAGTGTAGTATGCCGGCCAGCGATATATCCGGAAGATTGGCGAGCTGGATCGTGCGGCCTCCGCGCACCACCACGGTATCGGTGAGCGTCGAATCGCCTCTCACGATGAGCGAGATGCGATCGCCAGTATGGAAGTCACCATTCGTGAGGCGGTCGTGAAGCGACGCCGCTTCCGCGAGCTTCTGCTGCCGGGCTTCGGCGTCGGTCGCGGCCTGCGCTTCCCGGTCGGCCTGGGCCGCCATCACCTGCAGTTCGGCCCGAGTCGGCCCGGCCCGCATGGAATCGCTGATGGGCTGCTGGACCGGCAGCACGGAGCTGCCGCCAGACGAGGCACAGGCGGTCACGGTGACCAGGGCCATGAGGGTCAGCAGAGCGCGCAGCGGGCGCGCCGAGGATCGCTCGAGGGTCGTTGCCATAGTGGTTGGGCGACATGCACCAGCTGTGCTAGCCGGGGCGCCGTGATTCTCCAGTGGGAAATGCTTGCAAATCAACATGTTACGTATGTTCCACGCGAGGCGTGCTCGAAGGCGGGCCCATCGGCTGTGGCGACGTCACAACATAACACATGCCGAGCCTCCACATGCGAGCCCGGCTGGAAATGGCACTCCGCGTATCGCGGCCACATCGGTCCTGTAGCGTGGATGCGTCACGGCAACCTTCGGGCGAAACTTGCTGAATCATCTAACAGTCTACCTCCAAACGAGTTGCAGCTACACTCAGTTCGCTGCATGACTCCTGCATGGCGCTCCGCGTCAGGTATGTGGTGTGCCAATCCACTACCGGACCGCCTTCCATCGCGCGCAATCCCCCTACTGCCGACTGATCCGAGCGTATGTCCGAAACCGAGAAGCTGTCTCGACCACCGCTGGTGCTCCTCGCGAATGATCAGGAATGGTCGGCGAGATCGCTCGAGAGTATTCTCGGTCCCAACGGCTACGCCGTGTTGCGAGCGTATACCGGAAAGCAGGTCATCGAGCTCGCCCGCGCGGCGCAGCCCGATCTCATCATCGTCGATATCCGTCTTCCCGACATGGCTGGTATCGATGTATGCCGAACGCTCACTGAAGATCCGCAATACTCTCCTTCCACACCCATCGTCATCACCACCGCGGGAGCCGCGGAACGCGAGCAACGACTGGCCGCTTACCAGGCCGGTGCCTGGGAGTTCACCAGCCAGCCGCTGGATGGTGAAACTCTGCTGCTCAAGCTCGACGCCTTCATGCGCGGCAAGCGTGAGACCGATCGACTGGTAGCCGAGAGCCTCCTCGACTCGAGCACGGGCCTCTACAACATGCGCGGGCTGGTTCGACGCGCCCGCGAAATCTCCGCCGAAGCTCAACGCCTTCGTGCGCCGATCGCATGCGTCGCCTTCGCGCCGGTCGCCGTCACCTCCGACAACGAAGTGCGGCAGCTCAGCAGCGACGCCGTCCATGTGATGGAGCAGCTCGGTGCGATCATGAGCCGGACCGGACGCGTCTCCGACGCGATCGGTCGCGTTGGCCCTACGGAGTTTGCAATCATCGCGCCGGCTACCGGCAGCGATGGTGCCGTGAAGATGGTCGAACGCATCCAGCACATGATGGATCTCGAGCCCGTAATGGTCGGTGACACCGGGCACAGAGTGAAAATCCGGGCCGGCTACTGTGCCGTCCCGGATTTCTCGGAGTCCGCGCTCGACGCGGTAGAGATGCTTCTTCGCGCCACGACCGCCCTGCGCAACTCGAGCTCCGACGAAGGCCCCGACATGTCCAGCATGTGCGAGGCCGTCCCCGTCAGATCTGCCCTGTAAGCTCTCCCACCTGCGGAGCGAGGCGCGGCATCTCGTCGTCCTCGCTCGTCGTGTAACCGTACAGATACGTGTAGTAGCGGTAGGCTCCCTGAGCGCGAATGTCGTTGAGCACCGCGCCCAGCGGCCGAATCGGCAGGCGCTCGAGAAGCTGGAGCTTCGCTTCGGCCATCTTCCGGTCGGTCGTGCCCGTGCGCAGCACCACCACCATGTTGCCGGTGGCCGCTCCGAGCACGAAGGGATCGACGCCGGCACCCAGCGGCGGGCTGTCGACGATTATCACGTCGAAGCGGTCGCGCAGGTCGGAGATGAGCTGCAGCATCGCCTGCGAGTGCAGCAGCTCGGGACCGCGGTGTCTCCGCGTACCGCACGGTATGAGCGTGAGCTTCTCGTGCGTGGAGGTGCGCAGCACCGAGTCGAGCGGCGCGTCGCCGCCCAGGAGATCGAGCAGGCCCGGGCGCCTGTTGGCTCCGAACATGGCGTGGAGCTGGCCGCGCCGCGTGTCGCCATCCACGAGCACCGTCCGATAACCCGCCTCCGCGAACGAGAGCGCGAGGTTCGATGACACGAGCGACTTGCCGTCGCCCGCGCCCGGACTCGAGATAGTGAACATGATCGGCCCACTCCCCGCGTACGAGTTGGTGATGCTCATACGTATGGTGCGGAACGCCTCGATCACCTGCGCCGCCTCCTCGGGATCGGGCTCACCACCGCGCACGCGCTTGATGGTTGGTACCGCGCCGAGGATGGTGAGCCCCAGCTCACCGGTGGCCTGTTCCGGATAGCGGAAGCGCGAGTCGGTGTGGTCGAGGAGAAGCGCGAGACCGACCGCGCCGCCCAGACTCGCCAGCAGCGCGAGGATGATGATCTGCGGACCCGTGCTGGTGGTGGGCGAGAGCGGCGCCACCGCCGTGTCCAGGATGTTGATGTCGGGTATCGCACTCGCAGCCGCGAGCCGCGCTTCTTCCGTGCGGCCGGCCAGCATGGTGAAGAGTCCCTGCTTGGTCTGCACGTCGCGCATCAGGCGCATCTGGTCGATGGTGCGCGCGGGTATCGCCTTGAGGGTGGACGACGACTGAGCGAGCTGCGATGAAAGATCGGATTCCTGCTTGCGGAGCTGAGTGATGAGCGAGCGCACGATGTCGGGGATCGTCTGCGTCCGCATCACGTTCACGCTCGCCTGAAGCGCCTGCACCGTGGGGTGCTGGTCGGTGTAGAGCTCGCGCGCGGTGCGAAGCTGCGTCTCGCGCTGAGAGAGCTCGCCCAGCGCGCCCTGCAGATCCGGCGCGTTCTTGGCGCTGGGGATGAGCATGAACGCATCGGCGCTTATCCTGCTCGGGTTCGCGATCAGCGCCTCCAGCGCCTCGCGATCGTGCTGCACCGTCTCCAGCTCGAACTTCTGCCCGAAGTAGTTGCCGACCACCGGATTCCCGGTAGCTCCGGCCACGCCGTTGGGCGTCATCCCGAGCTGCTCCGAAGGAAGCGTGATGGTGCTGGTGCGGAAGTTCTGCAGCTTGACCTCGGAGCTGTGCAACGCCTCGCGGGCCGCTTCGAGCTGCCCTTCCAGCGTCTGCGCTCTTTCCGTCAGGTTGCGGCGCTTGAGGTCGGCCGCCGTGCTGACGAATTCGGTCATCACCGAGTTCAGGATCGAAGCGGTGCGCTGCGGGCTGCGGCCGGTGAGGCTCAGCTTGAGGAAGGAATTCCTTGGCGGCGTCACGTCGATCCGGTTCGTGAGGCTCGCGGCCACCGAGCGGGGATTGGCGATGGTGAAGGCGATGGTGCGTCCCTTCCCCAGGGAAGCCGGCGTGGGCTGCCAGAGGTAGCCGAGCGAGCGGCCGATGGAGTCGCCCACGGCCCCCTGCTCGAGAACCTTGTCGTCGGCGGTGACGAGGCTGTACGTGCTCCCCGATGCGTCGATACGGAGCTCGAAGGCGCCGCTGCGGAAGCCGGGGCCGGGTCTGAAGCCGGCGAACACGGCCGAATCCGCCCCACTGGCGGGCCAGATGTACAGTCTCATGTTCTCCACCACCCGATCCATGATGGTGGAGCTCTTGAGAAGGTCGGCCCAGGCACCGGCTCCGAGCAGCTCGTCGCCCTGTACGGGGCCCCGAGCGTCCTTGGCGTCGGCGATCCAGATGGTGCCCTGGGTCTGGTACTCTGGAACGGTGAGACGGCTGACGGCGAAGCCGATTCCCGTGCCGACCAGCGCAATCGCGAGGATGAGCCACTTGTAACGGCGCAGGGCGGAGAAGTAGCGGCCCCACGGGATTCCCGGCTCCTCCACCGCGGCCTGGCCGAACGAGGCGGGCCATGCCTGGGGAAACCCGACCGCGTTCATATCGCGCGACGGGTCTGCTGGCAGATTGGACGGGATGTAGTTCGCGGACATTCAGGACGAGGCTTTAGGGTTGATACCTGCTTCGGTGCGGATGCTCCCCGGAACGCTTAACGAATCCGTGTCGCCGGGATACCCCGCGCGGCGCCATTCGGATGCAAATCCAGGCCCACCTGTTCAGCCGTCTGTGTGCTCGAAAGCTGCCGGGCGGGTGGTTGCGCCATCGACGGCTCCGATCGCCCGGAAAGCCAAACGCCAGCAAAAAACATACGTCGTGCTCCGGACGCTTACGGCTGACACCGCTATTTCCGCGCCCGCGTGCCCATGCAATCTAGCGCCTGCCGGGCCAACACTTTGTGACCCGTCCTACACCCCTTCTATCGTTACGTACGCTCTACAATTGCGTCCAGTGTAAGAACGATCTAACGTCGCAGTGGTCATTCGCCAGTTTGCAACCTGCCCTGTTTGATGACATGTTGGCAGAGAACGACAGGGTGTCGCGAATATATCACAAACGATGTGGCCGTCGGGCCACGGCAGCATATGGGCTACCCAACTCTCGCCGACTTGTGAAGGCCACATGCAGGAGTCTATGACGTCCGGTCCTACATCTCTCGGTTCCGAGGAGCATTCCGCCGCCCAGCCGGCGCCGCGTGACCCGCTCTCCATTCCGGCCGAGGTCAAGGCTGATATTCGGATTCTCGTCGTCGACGACGATCGCACCCTGAGAGAGGGGTGCGCCAGCGTTCTCCAGCTCGACGGCTACAGCGTGACCTTCTCCGGCCGCGGCGACGAAGCGCTCGAGCTGGTGAAGCGCCGGAAGTTCGACATCATCCTCGTCGATCTCTATCTCACGCCGATCTCCGGTCTCGACATCCTCAAGGCGGCACTCGAAGCGCACCGCGATACGATCGTAGTGGTGATGACCGGCAACCCGAGCGTCACCTCCAGCATCGAGGCGCTGCGCCTCGGCGCCTGGGACTACCTCCCGAAGCCGTTCTCCGCCACACACCTCCAGGTGCTCATCGGCCGCGCCTCGCACGCGGTGATGGTGGCGCGCGAGACCAACGACCTGCGGCTGCAGCTCGCCAGCCAGAATGGGAACAGCGACAAGCTCACGCTCCTGGGCGTCTCGCCCGCTTTCCGGCGCGCGGTGGATCTCGCTCGCAAGGTGGCGTCCACCGACGCGTCGGTGATGATCACCGGCGAGAGCGGGACCGGCAAGGAAGTCATCGCGCAGTTCATCCACCAGCACAGCCGGCGCGCGAGCCGGCAGATGGTGCCCATCAACTGCGCGGCGCTCCCCGAGCCGCTCCTCGAGAGCGAGATGTTCGGACATCGGAAGGGTGCGTTCACCGGCGCCGATCGCGACAAGCCGGGGCTCCTCGAAACGGCGAACGGCGGAACGCTCTTCCTCGACGAGCTCACGGAGATGTCGCACCCGATCCAGGCGAAGCTGCTCCGCGTGCTGCAGGATGGCGTGGTGCGTCGCGTGGGGAGCGAGCAGCAGGACGCCGTGGTGGACGTGCGCTTCATCTCGGCGACGAACCGCGATCCGCAGGATGCGGTGAACAAGGGAGTTCTTCGCGAGGACCTGTTCTACCGGTTGCGCGTGGTGCCGATCAAGCTCCCGCCGCTCCGCCAGCGCCCTGAGGATGTGGCGCTTCTGGCGAATCACTTCCTGGCTCACTACTGGGCGCGGCACCGCCAGCCCGGAGATGTACAGCCGCGGCTCACCGAGGCGAGCATCGACTTTCTCCGCTCGCGTCCGTGGCGCGGGAACGTGCGCGAGCTGCAGAACGTGGTGGAGCACGTGGCCGTGCTGAGCGAACCGGGGACGGCGATCCAGCCGGACGACATCCCGGTGTACGATGACGCGCCCGCGGTGTCCGTGAAGAGCACGCTTCCGCGCGCGATGATGGACGAGCCGTATCACGCGGCGAAGGACAGACTGATAGCGGAGTTCGAGCGCGAGTATCTTACACGGCTCTCGGTGCGCGCCGGCGGCAACATGTCGCGCGCCGCACGGCTGGCCAACATCGACCGTACCACCCTCTACCGATTGATGGAGAAGCACAACGTTCGCCGCGACGAGCTCGCGGGCCTGAGCGAGTGAGCAGCGCGTGAGCTCGAAGGCGCCGCGCGCGCGGCGCGCGCGGCCGGAGGGTAGCGCGCGGCGGAGTGGGAGCGGGGAGAGGCCGGCGAGGAGCGGCGGCACCGCGAAGGAGCTGCCGCTTCCACCGACTTCCGGTGGCGCGACGCACGGAATCCCGGCCGTGCTCTGGGACGCGCTGCGGCGCGCCATGGAGCGCGTGGAGCTGGAGCCGGCTGCCATCGAACAGGGTACCCAGGCGGACGATCTGCGTTTCCAGCTCGAGGCGCTCTACGGCGCGCTTCGCCAGGCCGCCGCGTCCGAGGAACCCACGCTCGAGCGGGCAGCTCCGGCAGTCCCCGTGCAGCGTGTGCTGCATCGCCTGCGCGCGCTCGCGCTCGAAGAGGTGGGAGTACTCGAGGACCGGATCGAAACCGCCGAGCTTTTCGCGTTCGTCGAGGCGTTCGAGCGTGTGCAGTCCGCGCTCGACCGTGACGAGGCGCACAGGTTCGCAAGCCGCCTCGCGGGAGCGGGCGGTCTCGAGCTGCTCGTCGAGGTAGGCCACGATCTTCGCTCGCCGCTGGCTTCGATTCTCTTTCTGGCGGAAACGCTGCGCAAGGGACAGAGCGGCTCCGTGAACAACGTGCAGGAGCGGCAGCTCGGTCTCATCTACAGCGCTGCATTCGGGCTGAGCGCGATGGCGAGCGACGTGATCGAGCTGGCGCGCGGCGGCGATCGCCTCGCGAGTGCCGAGCCGGTTCCGTTTTCAGTAGCCGATGTGATCCACTCGGTGCGCGACATCGTGCAGCCCATGGCCGAGGAGAAGGGACTGGCCGTGGTGATTCACACCCCCGACTCCGACTTCCGCGTGGGACATCCGGGTGCGCTCAACCGCGTGCTGCTGAACCTCACCACCAACGCGCTCAAGTTCACGTCGGAGGGGCAGGTGGAGGTCTCCGCGATGGAGCGCTCGCGCAGCACGCTGGAGTTCTCGGTGAAGGACACCGGCCGCGGCATCCCGCCCGAGGTGATGAACTGCCTCTTCGAGACCTTCCGCCGCCGCCGCGCCGCCGGCGACTACAGCTTCTCGAGCGCCGGCCTCGGCCTCTCCATCTGCCGCAAGCTCGTTATGGCGATGGGCGGCGACCTCGGAGTCGATACCTCTCCCACCACCGG
>JBIQLU010000142.1:0-5347 GCA_044463985.1 Gemmatimonas aurantiaca
GCCCTGGGAGCTCTACATCGAGTACCTGACCCCGTCGTGACGCGAGATGACGGATTCCGCCGGGCTTTCACGCAATGCGAGACAGACTCATTTCACCATGGGAGTATGTCGATGCAATTGCGTTCCGTTCTGGCGGTGGCCGCCGCGCTGGCCGTCGCAGCTTGTGGATCAGACTCGTCGAACAGCACTGAGCCGCCGCCCGGAGCTTTGAATGGCTCGATGAGCGCCACCGTAGATGGCGTGGCCTGGACAGCGACGCTGGCGGTGCAGGCCGGTTACGCCAACGGGATCCTCGCGTTCGCGGGAGTCGATGCGAACAGTACCACGATTGCCGTGGCTGTGGCGCCGACCGGTCCCGGCGCTTACCCGATCGGCATCACGCAACCGACGAACGCGTCGTACTCGATCGCCGGCGGGCAGGCGAAGGTCTGGCAGGCGGCTGCCACGCAAGGGAGTGGGAGCGTGGAGATCGATTCGCTCACGGCCACGAGTGCCGCCGGTACGTTCCACTTCGAGCTGCCTGCCATCGAATCGAGCGGCGCCACAGGCACCGAGTCGATCACCAACGGGAAGTTCAGCGTGAAGTTCTGACGAGCAGATAGTAGCTGCACTCGCGAGCTCGCACTACGCCCGTCGCGGCATAGCCGCGGCCGAAGTACGCCTCGAACGCCGCGCGAGTGGTGTGGCGCCACCTGCGCGCGGCGTCGGGAGCGCGCGCCTTGAGATCCTGAATGTCGGCGGGTATCGCGATGCGTATGGCGGGGTCCGTAAGCTCGAGATCCGGCTCACCAGCGCTGGGGATCTGCCGCTCTACGCGCCACGGGTTCACGATCGGCGCCGACGCGGCCGCGTCGTTCGCCTCGCGCTCGCCCGCGAAGCGGCGCGCGACTCGCTCGCTGCCGATGTCCCACGCCGCCACGAGCCGATCGGTCTCCAGCCCCTCGTGCAGCGCCGATGCGGTGACGCCGTAGAAGTCGCGGCGGTACTCGACCGCCGTGGCGCCCAGCCGCGCCAGATTCATGTACGCATTGCGCGACTCCAGCGGGTCGAAGGTCCAGTGGATGCGCTCCACGCCCTCGGCGAGAAGTATCTCCCGCTGTCGCCACTTGAGTCGTCTGCCGATCCCGTGGTCGCGGAACTCCGGGAGAACGGCGAGCGTGTCGGACCAGTGCGCGAGCTTCCGATCGCGGATGCCGCTGATCCCGAAGAGAAGGCCGACCAGCCGCTCCTCGACGAACGCTCCGATCGCGATGCCGCCCACCTGCTGCACGATCTCGAGCATCGACACCGGAATGAGCTCCGTGAACTCGTCGCCCCAGACCCGCTTCTGCAGCTCCACGCTGGCGTGGAGCTCCGCTGCACCTCGCAGCGAGCGAATCTCGACGTCAGCGGGTGCCGCCGTGCTGCGTGACTCCATGATCTGGCTCCGCTGCCGTTGCCGCCGTCAGTTCGTGCCGGAGGCCGCGGGCGCCTGCCAGCCGTTGCGCCTCAGCGCGCGGCCGGGCCGCGCATCGGTGATGCGACCGCCATCCAGCACCACCGCTCCGTTGACGATGACGTACGGTATTCCCACCGGATTCTGCGCCGGCTTCAATTTGGTGCCGCGGTCGGCCACGCGCGCGGGATCGAGCACCACGATGTCGGCCTTCTTTCCCTTCGCGATCACACCGCGATCGGTGAAGCCGAGCAGCGCGGCCGAGCGCGATGTCATCTTCGCGACTCCTTCGGCGAGAGTCACGACTCCGCGGTTGCGCACGAACTCGCCGAGCACTCTGGGGAAGGCGCCGTAGCCGCGCGGGTGCGCGCCGGCGAGGCCGCCGTCGGAGCATATGGTAACGCGCGGGTCGGCGAACAGCCGGTCGAGATCCTTCTCATCCATCGCTGTCGCGATGATGCCGATGTTGGGGCCGGCGGTGTGGATCATGTCGATGATGGTGCTCACTGGATCCGACTTGCGCAGCGTCGCGATCTCCGCCACCGTCTTCCCTTCGAGCGACGAGTCGGGCCTGTACGAGGTGACGAGAATGTGCTCCGCGCCGCCGATCTCGTCCAGACCAACCTCCCACTTCTTCCGGTTGTCGAAGTCGCGGTCGGGGATCACGACGTACATGCTCGACGACCAGTACGTGTACGGATACCAGTCCGCGGTGACCTTCACGCCGGCGCGTTCGGCGCTGTCGAGCAGCGCCAGCGCCTGCGGTGCTTTCCCCCACACCGGCTTCGAGGCCAGCTTCGCGTGCGAGATGTGCACCGGAATACCGGCCGCCCGGCCCACGTCGATCACTTCCTGCCATGCCGCGAGCACGCCGTTCTCCTCGTCGCGAACGTGGCTGGCGTAATAGCCGCCGTAGGGAGCCACCATGCGCGCGAGCGCCTGGATCTCCTCTGGCGTCGCGTAGAAGCCGGGATCGTACTCCGTGCCGCTCGAGAGTCCGACCGCGCCGTCTTTCATGCCGCGCTCCACGAGCAGCTTCATCGCTTCCACCTCGGCCGGCGTAGCCGCGCGGTGGAAGTCTTCGCCCATCACCGCGGCGCGCACGGTGCCGTGCCCCACCATCGAGGCGAAGTTGATCCCGGTGTGGAGGCGGTCCACCTCCTCGAAGAAGTCGGAGACGGGGAGCGAGCTCCCGCCGTCCTGCCCCACTACGGCGGTAGTGATCCCCTGCCGCACCTGGCTCTCGGCGGAGGGCATGCGCTCGATGCCGCGGTCGGCGTGGCTGTGCATGTCGATGAAGCCGGGCGTCACCGTGAGGCCGGTGGCGTCGATCACGCGCTCGCCCGCGCGCGGAGCGAGCGAGGGCGCGAGCTCCGCGATCTCGTCGCCCACCACTCGCACGTCGAGCCGCCGCGCGGGAGAGCCGGTGCCATCGAGCACGTTGCCGCCGCGGATGAGCAGCGAGGATGGTGCCGTGGAGCCGTTGCCGGAGGCTTGAGCCGACGCGCGAGCTTCCGAGGTAACCAGAAGCGCGAGTGCGAGCGCGAGCGCGCGGAGCGGTCTGCTGAAGGTATTCATGCGTCGGGAATGTTCGGGTTGTTCAGCCGCTCCACGTCGGGGAGCGGGAAGCAGAGCTGGGTACCGTAAACTCCTCCCTTCTGCGCCTGGAAAGGTTCGCCGGCGGCGGGCCTGAGTGGGAGGCCGTAGCGTATGAGATCGCCGAGGTGCTGCGACTCCAGGAAGAACTCCGCGCGCCGCTCGTAGATGATCTGCGCGAGGATCTCGGCCGGATCAGTACTGGAGAAGTGCGGGAGTCCGGCGTCATCGTGCAGGTCGTTGATGATGCCGACCGCTGTCGCGCCACCCTCCGCCTCCGCCGTGATGAGCCGGGCCTCCGCCGTGCGCGCGAGCGGGATCGGCGAGTCGGCCGCGAGGTACTTGCTCTCGTAGTAGAGCGGGAGCTCGCCATCGGACGCCTTGCGCGACGGATCGTACTCGATCGTCACGCGCGGGTCGGGCGTGCCGTCGAAAGTCAGCGCACGGTAGAAAGTGTCTACCGTGACGACCTGGCTCCGGCGGTTGCGCACGAAGATCTGGTTCTCGCGAATGGGATCTTCGCTTCCGAACGTCGCGTACCACACGAAGCCATCGGGCACGAGCGCGGCGTCGGCCGCCGCTTCGGTTTTCTTCCCCATGTCGAGGCGGGCACGCGCGCGGCCCACGAGAGCGAGATAGTACACGCTGTCCAGCCCCGCCGCCTGAGCGGCCGCGATCGCCCTCGTGAAGCGATCGTCGGCTAGTTGCGCGAGGTCGTCGCGCGTGAGCTCGGGGCCGCCGTCAACCGCGGCCGAGCACATCCCCTCGGCGAGGAGCACGTAGCTGTAACCCGCGAAGGCGGCGGCGGTGGCGATGAGCCGCGTACGGCCGGGCACTTCGTCGTCGGTCCAGCCATCGAGGAGCGCGAGCGCGTTCTCCGCCTGCCAGCGAGCGGTGGAGAGCGGAACGTACACGCCGCCCGAGCCGCCGTCGCAGCCGGCGGTGGCGTAGATCGAACCCGAAGGTCCGAAGGTGCGCTTGTCGAGCGGCCACCACTGTGAGAGTAGCGAAGCATCGTGAAACTCCTCGCCCACCACGCCGCCCACGAGGATGTACGAGCCGAAGGCACACTCGAAGTCGGCCACGGCTCCGTTCACGATGATCTCGGCGTTGTCCGGCTTCTCGAGGTCGGCGGGGATCACGCGCGAAGGCGCATCCACGCTCAGGATCTTGTCGAACGAGCTGCAGGCGGCGATCGCCGTGATCGCTGCTACGAGCAGCGCGCAGCGGGGAAGGAGAGCGATCCCCGAGTGATTCACGGCGCGTGGGCGCCGTCCAGGATTTTTCATGGTCGGCCTCGCCGGGTCAGAAGGTGATGTTGATCGTCGTGAGGAACTGCGCGAGCTGCGGTATCGCGCCCTGGTCGCCCCAGCGCGAAGCGCCGTACGCGTCGGTGGAGAGGCCTTCCGGATCGAGGCCGGTGTAGCTCGTCCACGTGTGCAGGTTCCTGCCGGCGACGGAGAGCGTAGCCTTCCGCGCTCCGACCCGCCCGGCCCATGCATCGGGCAGAGTCATGCTGAGCGAGATCTCGCGGAGCTTCGCGAACGAGCCGCTGGCGAGCGCGGTGGAGGAGATGCCGATGTCGCCCATCTGCATCTCGGCGATGCGCCGCGGGTCGAAGCGCTCGGGATAGACGCGTTCGGGACAGTTGCCATCGATCCCCCACGGGCAGCGGTTCCACCATTCCTTGTCGAACTTCTTCTGGCCACCCTGGAAATCCACGAGTGCGTAGAGCCGGAACTTCTCGAAGAAGGTGGCGGTGGATGAGAAAGAACCGAGGTAGTGCGGCGTTTCGCGGCCGAGGTAGACGCGCGGCGCTGCATCGCAGTCGAGAGGCGCGGCGCCGGGTCCGCCGTCGCAGAGGATGTCGACGGCGTTGCCGTCGCCGTCGAGCGACGCGCTCACCACGCGCTTGCCGAAGAACGCGTCCACCGGATAGCCGGTCATGTAGCCGCCGATCTCGCGCTTGGGGATGAAGCTCTGATCGCCCAGGCTGAGAATCTTGCTGCTGTTGGTCGAGATGCTCGCGCCGAAGTCGAGCTGGAAGCGCTCGGCGCGTACCGCCTGGCCGGTGAGCTGCACCTCGATCCCGCTGGCGCGCGTGGAACCCGCGTTCACGTACTGCGCGCCGGGGAAGCCGAACGACGGCGCCGTCTCGCGCAGCAGGATCGCGTCGGTGGTCTTGTTGCGGAAGTAGGTGAGGTTGGCGGAGAGACGGCCGTCGAGCAGTCCGGCGTCGAAGCCGAGCTCGAGCTCCGTGCCGCGCTCGGGTCCGAGATCCGGGTTGCCGATGGACTGCGGCGTGACCGCGGCGGA
>JBIQLU010000142.1:5447-8730 GCA_044463985.1 Gemmatimonas aurantiaca
CGACGAGCTGGAGGTGAGCGCGGGAGTGATGTGCCAGGTGGCGGTGCCGCTGTAGTCGAGCGTGGTGTAGATGCTGGTGCGGCGATCCACGATCCTGGAGCCGCTGGCCGTGAACGGGCTGTAGAACTGCGCGATGTCGGGGCCCATGCGCGGGGTGAGCTCCGCGCCGTTCTCGTCGGAGATGTCCACGCCCGTGGTGAGGCGATGCGTGAACCACGATGTGGGGCGATGGTTGATGACCACGCTCCCGGTGTAGCGGTTGACGTCGATCGAGCGCTCCGTGGCGGCCCACACCGCCTCGGGTGGCGTGGAGAGGAAGCCGCGCGTGGGGCCATCGAGCAGACTGAGTCCGCCCCAGAGAGCTTCATCGAGCACGCTGGAGCCATCGGTGCCCGCGGCCAGTTTGGTGCGGCCGATGACGATCCCCTGGCTGATGTTGACGTCTACGGAAGAATGCGGCGCGAGCCCGAGGTTGCCGCGGGCGGTGACTCGCTTCTCGCCGTTGGTGGGCTCGATACCCGAGTTGTTGGCGAAGGCGGTGCTCGCGTAATACGACATGCTCTCGGAGCCACCGCGCACGTCGAGCCCGTACTCCTGCACGCGCCCCGACGTGAACACCGGCGTGCCGCGCTCGCGCTCGAGGGTGAGCAGGTTGGCTACCATCACCTGATCGGTCTCGGGGTTGCGCCAGTAGTAGTCGGGGAAGCGCCCTTCGGCGTTCATGAACCAGTTGAGACCCTGCCGCAGCGTGACGCCCATCGATGCGCCCGATCCGGCAACTCCCTTCTTCGTGATGACCTGTATGACGCCGCTGGATGCTTCGGTGCCATAGAGCGTCGCCGCGGCCGGACCCTTGATGATCTCGATGCTCTCGATGGTCGAGGGGTCGATGTCGTTGAGCCGGGAAACGAGTGCGCCGGGGCCGGTGCCTACGGAGTTGTCGACGCGGAGACCGTCGATGTAGAGAAGCGGTTCGCTGGAGAGCGTGAGACTTCCCGGTCCGCGTATCCGGATGCGCGGACCGGCGCCAACGATTCCCGAGATGTTCTGGAGCTGCACGCCCGGTGCGCGCGCGTTGAGCAGCTCGCCGAGGGTGCTCACCGGCGCTTTGCCCACCACCGCTTCGGCGTTGATGTTCTCGACCACGTTGCCGATGGAGCGCTTCTGGATACCGGCGGGCGCGCCCGTCACGACGGTCGCATCGAGCTGGAGCGGTACCGCTTCGATGGCGAGCCGCACGTCCTGCGCGCCGACGGCGGCATCGGCGGCGAGGGCGCGATAGCCGATGCGGGTGGCGCGCAGACTCACCGTGGTGCCGGTGAGGCCCGAGATCTGGAAGCGACCGGACGCATCGGAGCGCGCGCCGAGCTGTGTTCCAGCGACGGAGATCTGGACGTCGCCTATCGGTTGGCCGGTGGCGGCATCGGTCACGATACCGGCGATAGTGCCGGTCTGCGCTGCGTTTTGCGCCACCAGTCGTGTGGGGCCGAACATCGCACAGCCGAGGATCGCGATCGCGACCGCGACCAGCCGGTGGCGCGGGCGTCCTGCTGGCCGACCTGCCCGAGCCGGTTCTCTCTCCACCATGACGCTCCTCCTGCGAGATGGCACTCGCGTTAGTGCCGGTGCGGATCCGACCGGCGCCGACGTCGTTGCGTGCGGGATCGTTGGTTACGGGACTCTGCCTAGCTCTCCGGCGGCAGCGACGGCATGGGCGAAGCGATCCGCCGCGTTGCGCCAGTTCGTTTCGACGGCGTGCTGCGACTCATCCGGATCGCCGCTCTCGATGGCGGCGATGATGGCTTCGTGCTCCCGCACCGAGATCTCGATCTGGTCCATGAGAACGTTGGTGTAGAAGCGCTCGTACCTGTCGGCCTGCGGCTTCACGGCTTCGTGCAGCGCCAGCACACGCGGGCCGCCGGCCGCCTTCACATAGGTGCGGTGGAAGGTGACGTCCAGGTCGTTCGTGCGGTTGTAGTCGCTCGGCGTGCGCCGGGCGATGCGGAGGAGCTCCTTGTTGATCTTCCGCAGCGAGCGCACGAGCGTAGTGCGCGCGCCTGGAGCGAAGCGGGCGGCCTGGCGGGCGGCGAGTCCTTCCACCGCGCCCAGCACGGTGAAGAGCTCCACGACGTCATCGAGAGTCAGTGGGGCTACGCGCGTGCGCGAGTAGGTGCCGATCTGCGTGGTGACCACGAAGCCCGTGTGCTGGAGCTTCTGCAGCGCGAGACGGAGATGGGAGCGCTGCACGCCGAGGAGCGCGGCGGTATCCGTCTCGATGATGGGCGCTCCCGGTGCGAGGCGTCCGGTGATGATCCAGTCGCGGAGCCGTTCGTAGGCCTCCGCAACGAGCTCGCTGCGAGGGACGATGTCGCTCCGCTTGGAGGCTGCTCGCGTCACTGTAGGTAGCGTGGTGGGTGAGGGTCGCGAATTGGGGTCAGACCCCGACGTCGGGGTCTGACCCCGCGCGTGACACGGGCCCACTATACTGCTCTCGCCACAATTTTGTCAACATAATTGTCACAAAATGTGCGACAAACTGGAACAAGAGGCGGGGCCGGGCTACCCGCCCGGCCCCGCCTCTTGTTCCGGATCGCTCGATGACGAGCGCGATTCCCGGTATTTACGGTAGCATTCGCGCCCCACGATTCCGCATTACCGCCTCGATCTCATCGATCTCCCGCGGCGCCTTCGTCGTGATGCGCTCCACGCCGTTCTCTGTGACTACGTAGTCGTCCTCGATCCGCACGCCGGTGTTCTCGTACTTCTCGACCAGCGGCCGCACGCGTGCGATCCACGCGCGGTTGCGCGGGGTATCGGGGAGCGCATCGAGCGCGCGGGTGGAGATGTAGATCCCCGGCTCGATCGTGAATACGTCGCCCGGCTGATACGTGCGGTCGCCCTCGTAGAACTGCGCGGGATCGTGCACGGCGAGGCCCAGGCCGTGGCTTATCCCGTGGATCATCCACAGGTAGCCCTGCGTGCATGGCAGCGGAACGCGCGTGCAGTTCGCCGGCCACGGTGGGTCGATCAGCGCGTTCGCGCTGTCGATGAGGCCGAGCTTCATGAGCCCGCGCGCGCGAACGGCGATAGACGAGTCGAGCGACGCCACCGATGAGCCGCCCGGCCGCACCTCGCGCTCGGCGGCCGCCTGCGCGTCGCGCACTATCTGATAGATGGCGCGCTGCTCCGCCGTGAAGGTGCCGCTCACGGGGATGGTCCGGGTGATGTCCGCCGCATATCCCTCGTACTCGGTCGCGGCATCCATCACCACGAGATCGCCGGG
>JBIQLU010000143.1:0-8679 GCA_044463985.1 Gemmatimonas aurantiaca
CTTCCGAAGATGCAGCGCTCGCGCGCGGCCTTCGGCCGATGGCGCGCATCGTCGCCTCCGCCGTGGCGGGCGTCTCTCCGGAGATCATGGGAATGGGGCCGGTGCCTGCCACACGAAAGGCGCTCGAGCGCGCGGGACTCGAGATCGGCGACATGGATCTCATCGAGTTGAACGAGGCATTCGCGTCGCAGTCGATCGCGTGCGTGCGCGAGCTCGGCGCGGATCCCGGGAGGGTGAACGTGAACGGAGGGGCGATAGCGCTCGGCCATCCGCTGGGCGCGTCGGGTGCGCGAGTCCTCACCACGCTCGTGCACGAGCTCGCGCGAAGAGAGCTGCGCTATGGTCTCGCCACCATGTGCATCGGCGTCGGCCAGGGGATCGCCACCATCGTGGAGCGTGTGGCGTGAGCTACGAACACGTACTTCTGAATCGAGCCGACGGGGTCGGCACGCTCACGCTGAACAGACCGGAGAAGCTCAACGCGTTCGCGGGTACGATGCGGCAGGAGCTGGCCGACGCACTGGTCGAGCTCGAGAACGACGAGTCGGTGCGTGTGGTCGTGATCACGGGAGCCGGTCGGGGCTTCTGCGCCGGTGCCGACGTGGGCTACATGGCGCAACTCGTGGAAGCGCGCGATGCGATCTCGATGGCCGCGCTGGTGGAAGCGGGACGCCGCGTCGTCACCACGATCCGGGAGTCCGCGAAGCCCGTGATCGGCAGCATCAATGGCGTGGCCGCCGGCGGCGGCGCCAATCTCGCGCTGGCATGCGATCTCAGGATCGCCAGCGATGAGGCGCGACTGGGACAGACATTCAACCGGATCGGCCTGCACCCGGACTGGGGCGGGAGCTACTTCCTGCCGCGGCTCGTTGGGCCCGCGAAGGCTCTCGAGCTCTTCTGGCTGGCGGAGATTCTGGACGCGCAGGAGTGTGTTCGGCTCGGGCTGTTCAACATGGTAGTGCCCCACGCGCGTCTCGCCGAGGAGACGCTGAAGCTGGCTCGCACACTCGCGGCGAAGCCTGCGCTCGCACTCTCGCTGGCGAAGCGCGCGGTGTACGAGTCGCTGCGGAGAACGCTTCCCGAGATGCTCGACTACGAGCTCGAGGCGCAGCTCCGCTGTTTCGCGAGTGGTGACGCAGCCGAAGGGATCGGGGCGTTCGTGGCGAAGCGCGCGCCCGTGTTCGGAAAGAGGGCCCCTGCCGATGGGGTGTCCGGCGAGAACGATTGAAAGAAAGCGAATGACCGGCAGTCGACTCTGCAGCTCAAAGGAGCGGTATCATGGCACTCTCCAAGATCACGAACTTCGATGACTGGATCGACCTCTTCAAGGTCTGGCAGGACGACATCGGCCTCGACGCCGCCGAACTGAAGGACTACAAGTTCGACGTCAAGCTCGCCGATCTCGACGTGTCGGAGATCGAATTCGGTCACTACCGCGGGAACAACAAGTGGCCCACGGTGATGCACATCCCCGATCAGCGCATCCGCGACGCGCTTCAGACGCTGATCATCTACCAGGGCGACACCGAGTTCGCATCGGTGGAGCAGCAGCGCGCGCTGCTGGAGAACGCGCCGAGCGACTACGACCTTCTCTCGATCTACCGCGTGATGGCGGAAGAGATGCGGCACGGGTGGCAGATGTCCTACCTGCTCGTGGCGCACTTCGGCGACGAGGGACGGCGTGAAGCGGAGAAGCTGCTCCAGCGCCGTGCCGACGAACAGGAGCGCCTCCTCGGCTCGTTCAACGAGCGCGTGGAGAACTGGCTCGACTTCTTCGCGTATACGGAGTTCATCGACCGCGACGGGAAGTATCAGCTCCAGATGATGTCCACTTCCGCGTTCGCTCCTCTATCGCGCTCGATGAAGCCGATGCTGCGCGAGGAGTCGTTCCACCTCGGCACCGGCAACAACGGATTGCAGCGCATCATCAAGGCGGGGAAGATTCCGACCGCGATCATGCAGCGCTACTTCAACAAGTGGGTCTCCACTGCATTCGATCTCTTCGGGACCGACAACTCGTCGTCGGCGCAGTGGGCGTACACGTGGGGTCTCAAGGGACGGTTCGACGAGCGGTCGAATCCGCAGACGCCGGAACCCGGGCGGCTCAACGAGTACGCGCGCGAGCTGTATCGGCAGGAGGTGCAGGGGCTGATAGACCGGCTCAACCAGCACGTGCCAGAGCACCAGCCGCAGCTCAAGGTTCCGAGCGTGAAGTTCAACAGGCGGATCGGGCAGTACCGCGGGATGACCTTCAACGTGGACGGTGAACCGATCGAGCGGGAGAAGTATGCCGACTACGTCGCGTCGGTCACGCCCACGATGGAGGATCGAGAGTTCCTGCGGGGCGTGTTCAAGGAGAATGACTGGATCGCGCCGAAAAAGAGTGACTCCTGAAACGCAGTCCGCAGCGGCGGCCGGGGCGGGGGCGCGCGACGCGCGAACCCCGGCCGGTCGACCGCTCCTCATCGCGCACAGGGGCGCGCCTCGCGAGCGCCCGGAGAACACCCTTCCCTCCTTCCTGCGCGCACTCGAGCTCGGTGCCGACGGCATCGAGCTCGACGTGCACCTCAGCAGCGACGGCGTCGTCGTGGTTCATCACGACGAGGTTCCGCGCGCGATCGCACCGAGTGGCCGGCTGGCAGGCCGGCGAATCGACTCGCTCACCTTCGATGAGCTGCAGGGATTCGCGGTGGGCGGCAGTGCGCTGATCCCGACGCTCGAGGAGGTGCTGGCAGTCGTGAAAGGGCGCGCATGGCTGTTCATCGAGCTGAAGGGCGCCGGCACGGAGGAAGCCGTGGTGCGCGCGATAGCGGGTTCGACCGCACCCGACCGCTGCGCGGTACACAGCTTCGATCACGCCGCCGTACGCCGTGCTCACGAGCTTTCACCGGAGCTTCGTTGCGGGATACTGTTCGATAGAGCGCCGGTGGATGTCGCTGCCGCCATGCGGGAGAGTGGTGCCACCGATGTGTGGCCGCAGTGGTCGCTGGTGGATGCGGCGCTCGTCGAGGCGGTGCACGCGGCCGGCGGAAGCGTGATCCCGTGGACGGTGAACCGGCCGGAAGCGGCCCGCTCGCTGGCCGCGCTCGGGGTCGATGGCCTCTGCACCGATCTGCTGGCCGACATCCGCGGCGCGCTGGCGAACGCCACATGACTCCACATCTGCGCGTCGCGGTGATAGGAGCGGGTACGATGGGGCATGGCATCGCCTACGTATCGGCGCTCGCCGGTTGTCGCGTGAGCATGACCGACACGAATGCCGCGAGGCTCGAGAATGGCGCGCGTCAGGTGGCCGCTGCGTTCGACCGCGCGATCGAGCGCGGCAAGTGCACCGTCGCGCGCCGCGACGCGGCACTCGGCCTCCTGGAGACGTGTACCACGCCGGACGAGGCTGCGTCGGGCGCCGACGTCGTGATCGAGGCGGTGCCGGAGCGACTGGAGCTCAAGCAGCGCATCTTCGCCGACATCGAGCCTCAGGTGCGCGCCGATACCATTCTCGCGAGCAACACGTCGTCGCTCTCCATCACGAAGATCGCGCTGCCGCTCCGCCGTCGCGAGCGCCTGCTCGGCATGCACTTCTTCAATCCCGTGCCTGCCATGAAGCTCCTCGAGGTGGTGCGCGGCGACGAGACCGGGGACGCGCAGGTGGAACGGGCACGCGAGTTCGCCGCGATGCTCGGAAAGACCGCGATCGTAGTGCGCGATACGCCCGGTTTCGCGACCAGCCGGCTCGGCGTGGTGCTGGGGCTCGAGGCGATCCGGATGCTCGAGCAGGGCGTGGCGAGCGCCGAAGATCTGGACCGGGCGATGGAGCTCGGCTACAACCATCCCATGGGTCCGCTCCGCCTCACCGATCTCGTGGGCCTCGACGTGCGACTCGCGATAGCTGACCACTTGCACGCGACGCTCGGCGGTGACACGTATCGGGCGCCCGAGTTGCTCCGCGACAAGGTCGCGCGGGGCGAGCTCGGAAAGAAGAGTGGGCGCGGATTCTACGAGTGGGAGAAAGAGGAATGACGGAAGAGAAGGTGGTGAAGTACGAGACGCGCGGGCGCGTAGCGGTGGTGACCATAAACAGACCCGAGAAGCGCAACGCGCTCGACGGCCAGGTACGCTGCGCATTTCTCGGGGCGATCGACACCGCGCGGCGTGACGAGAGCGTACGGTGCGTGATCGTGACGGGGGCCGGGGAGAAGGCGTTCATCGCGGGCGCCGACATCGCGGAGTTCGAGGGACGCTCGCCGGTGGATCAGTGGAGAGTCATGAAGGCCCCCACGATCTTCGACGCCGTGGAGCGGCTCCCGAAGCCGGTCATCGCGGCGATCAACGGCTACTGTCTCGGAGGCGGAATGGAGCTGGCGCTCGCCTGCGACGTTCGCATCGCATCATCCAGCGCGAAGTTCGGACAGCCCGAGGTGAACCTGGGGATCATCCCTGGCGGAGGCGGCACCCAGCGGCTGCCGCGCATCGTCGGGCTCGGAACGGCGCTCCGTCTCATACTAGGCGGTGACATAGTCGGTGCGGACGAAGCGCTGCGCATTCGATTGGTGGAGGAAGTGGTGGAAGCCGACCGGTTGATGGAGCGGGCGTTGGCGCTCGCGGAGACGATGGCATCGAAGAGTCCCGTGGCTCTCGCTGCCGCCAAGGAAGCCACGCGCGCCGCGCTCAGCCTCCCGCTGGACCGTGGTCTCGAGCTCGAAACCGCCCTCTTCCAGCTCTGCTTCTCCAGCGCCGACAAGGCCGAGGGAGTGCGTGCGTTCCTCGAGAAGCGCGCGGCGGAGTTCACGGGACGGTGAGCGCTCGGGCGAATGACCCCGCGAGGGGAACCGGTGCGAGCAGCTCCGCGGGTGGCGACCCGCAACGGGCCGAGGAGACAGGCGATGGCGGGACGCCGATTCGCATCACCGACTTCCACATTCACATCCAGCCGTGGCGATCGATGAAGCCGCAGGTGATGGAAGTGATGCGTCGGGGAAAGGAGGAGCACTTCGATTTTCTGCTCTCGGTGATGGACGATCCGAAGATTCTGCTCGGCCTGATGGATGAACAGGGGATAGATCGAGTCGGGATGGTGAACTATCCCAGCCCGAACATCATGGGATTCGGCGACGACACCAACGACTTCGCGGCGAAGTACGCCGAGGCCGCTCCCGAGCGACTGCTCCCGTATGGAGGCGTGGACCCGGTCACCACGCGCGACGCGGTGGGATCGGTGAAGCGCCTCGTCGAGCTCGGTATCCGCGTGTTGAAGCTGCATCCGCCGCACCAGGCGTTCGCCGCGAACGATTACACTCGAGGGCTCGACACGCTCGCGCAGATCTACCGTACATGCGAGGATGTAGGCCTGCCGGTGCTCGTACACACCGGCACGAGCATCTTCCCGGGAGCGCGGAGCAAGTATGGCAATCCCATGGAGCTGGACGACGTAGCGATCGACTTCCCCGACCTGCGGCTCATCATGGCGCACGGCGGGAGGCCGCTCTACACCGAGGAGGCGTTCTTCATACTCCGCCGGCACCGTCACGTGTGGCTCGACCTCTCGGGCATCCCGCCGAAGAATCTGCTGACGTACTTCCCCAGGGTGGAGGAGCTGGAGTCGCAGCTATTGTGGGGCACCGACTGGCCCAGCCCGGGCGTCACGAGCATGCGGCGCAACGTCGACCAGTTTCTGGAGCTTTCGCTGCCGGACCGCGTGAAACGCGCGGCACTCGAAACGAATCCGGAGCGGCTTCTGCCGCACGGTTGAAGAGTCGTGTCACCGGCTGCATGATTACAGGCGCATCAGACTTCCCTACCTCGCAGCTCTCCCGGTAAATCCCATCCGCGAGTCTCGAGTCCGCACCCTCCCCGTAAACAACGCCATGACACCATTCCATCCGAGGACGACGAATCGCGCCCTGCGCGCAGCCGCGATCGTGCTCGCCCTGGGAGCGGCGGGTTGCGCGTCGAAGCAGTCCGCGACGCAGGCCCCGTCTCCGCAGCGAGCTTCCGCCGACAGCGTCCGGGCGATGCCGGGACCTGGTTCGCTCTCGACGCCGAACGCCGATCCATTCCCCAGCACGTACAAGCCGTTCGCTTCTCGTCCGACGCTGATCGAGAACGTGACGATCTTCACCGCGACCGGCCCGCGAATCGAGAACGGCGCGCTCTTCATGCGCGACGGGAAGATCGTGGCCGTGGCGAAGAGCGCGAACGACCCGGCCATCACGCAGGCATCCGCCGGGAGCAGCCCGGTGGTCATCGACGGCAAGGGGAAGTTCGTCACGCCCGGGATAATCGACGTTCACTCTCACATGGGCGTCTACTCTGCGCCGGGTGTGGAGGCGAACAGCGACGGCAACGAGGCGACCAGCCCCGCCACGCCCGAGGTGTGGGCCGAGCATTCCGTGTGGCCGCAGGATCCACAGTTCCCTCGCGGTCTCGCCGGCGGTGTCACCACGATGCAGATCCTGCCTGGGTCGGCCAACCTGTTCGGTGGGCGTGGCGTCACGATCAAGGTGGTCCCGGCGCGTACGGTACAGGGGATGAAGTTCCCCGGCGCCAAGTACGGTCTGAAGATGGCGTGCGGTGAGAATCCGAAGCGCGTCTACGGAAACCGCGGCGGTCCTTCCACGCGGATGGGTAACGTGGCAGGGTATCGCGAGCAGTGGATCAAGGCCGAGGAGTATCGTCGGAGGTGGGACAAGTGGAACAAGGATCGCGAGGGACCGCCGCCCAATCGCGACCTCGCGATGGAGACGCTGGCCGAAGTCCTGCGCGGCAACATCCTCGTGCACAACCACTGCTATCGTGCCGATGAGATGGCGCAGATGATCGACATCGCCCACGAGTTCGGCTACAAGATCCGCGCATTCCATCACGGCGTGGAGGCGTACAAGATCGCAGACCTCCTCGCGAAGGAAGGGATAGGTGCTGCGGTGTGGGCCGACTGGGGCGCGTTCAAGATGGAAGCGCTCGATGCCGTTCGTCCCAACCTCGCCATGCTCTTCAAGGCGGGAGTCAAGGCGATGATCCACTCCGACGACGCGTCCGGAGATCAGCGGCTGAACCAGGAAGTGGCGAAGGCGATGGCGGCAGGACGCGCCGTCGGCATCCAGATCTCCGAGGAAGACGCGGTGAAGTGGATGACGATCAATCCTGCCTGGGCGCTCGACCTGGATGACCGGATCGGATCGCTCGAGCCTGGAAAGAACGCGGACGTCGTTCTCTGGTCGGGCGATCCGTTCAGCGTCTACACGCACACCGAGAAGGTCTGGGTGGACGGGGCGTTGCTCTACGATCGAAGTGATCCGTCCGAGCAGTGGAGAACCGACTTCGAACTTGGCTTCGTACCGGAGCAGACGACTGGAGGCAGCAAGTGAGAACCTCGACGATACGCGCCACCATGGCGCCCGGTTCCCGGCGTGCTCGCTCGCAGCGCCGGCGCACCTCCATGATCGCCACGTTCGCGTGCGCGATGTCGCTCTTCGCGCTCTCCGCGCTTCCCGCGCAGACGATAGCGATCACCGGCGGCAAGGTCTATCCCGTCAGCGGCCCACCGATCGAGAACGGCACGGTTCTCATACGCGACGGCAGGATCGCCGCTGTGGGCAGCAACGTGAGCATCCCACAGGGTGCGCAGCGAGTGGACGCAGGGGGCAAGTGGGTCACGCCGGGACTCGTGAATTCCTTCACTTCGATCGGCCTCGTCGAGGTTGGGTTCGGCGCCGATGCGAACGACAGCCGCGCCACTGCGCCCGACCACGTGGCCGCCGCGTTCCAGTCGTGGGAGGGTATCAACCCGCACTCGGTGTATCTGCGGCCGGCAAGCGAGGATGGAATCACCACTGCAGTGTCGGCTCCGTCAGGCGGCCTGATCGCCGGGCAGGCTTCGCTGATCGACCTGCTCACCGGATCCACTCAGCAGGGGATGCTCGTCAAGGCGCCGATAGCGATGCTCGGCCAGCTCGGCAACAGCCAGGCGGCCGGCGCCGGCGCGCGCGCGCAGGCGGTCGGTAAACTGCGCCAGCTTCTGGATGACACGAAGTTCTATGCGTCGCACAAGTCGGACTACTCGCGTGGCCAGTCTCGCGCGCTGAGTGCCGACCGCGTGGATCTCGAGGCGATGATACCCGTGGTGGAAGGACGGCTGCCGCTGCTCGTCGTCGCGCAGCGCTCCAGTGACATTCGCACCGCGCTCGACATCGCGAAGGACTACGGCATCAGGATCATCATCGGCGGCGGCGCCGAGGCGTGGATGGTGGCTGACGCTCTGGCGTCGGCGAAGGTACCGGTGCTCACCGGTGCCATGAACAACATCCCGAACTCCTTCGCGGAACTGGGATCCAGGCAGGACAACGCTGCGATTCTGCGGAAGGCCGGTGTCGAAGTGGCGCTCATCGGAAATGGCGGTGGCGATGAAGAGCTCTTCAACGTTCGCAACATCCGCTACGAAGCCGGGAATGCGGTCGGCTACGGCATGAGCTGGGATGACGCTCTGCGTTCGGTCACACTCGCCCCTGCGCAGATCTTCGGCGTGGCGGACAAGGTCGGTTCGCTCCGTCCTGGAAGCGAGGCGAACGTGGTCGTCTGGGATGGCGACCCATTCGAGTTCGCCACGCGTGCGACGCAGGTCTACATCCGCGGTCAGCTCCAGACCGGCCCCTCGCGTCAGGATCTCCTGGTCCAGCGCTACCTGAC
>JBIQLU010000144.1:0-8639 GCA_044463985.1 Gemmatimonas aurantiaca
GGTCTTGAACATGAAGAACTCGGCTTCCATCGCCGCCTTCATCACGTAGCCCATCTTCCCGGCGCGCTCGAGCTGACGCTTCAGCGCACGGCGCGGATCGCCGGCGAAGGGACTCCCATCCGGCATGGTGATGTCGCAGATCACCCGCGCCACCCTGCTCCCCGGCTCGCTCCACGGATACACCTTGAACGTGTCGAGGTCGGGGGTGAGGAGCATGTCGGACTCCTCCACGCGCACGAACCCCTCTATGGACGAACCGTCGAACACGATGTCGCCCGAGAGCGCCTTCTCGAACTGCGACGCTGGCACCTCGACGTTCTTGTTGATCCCCAGTACGTCGGTGAACTGGAGGCGCAGGAAGCGCACGCCCAGCTTCTCCGCGAGCTCCAGGATTTCCTGCCTCGTGGCGCCTCGCGTGGCTGGCGTTATCGCACGGTGAGATGGAGACAACTTCTACGTCGCTGGTTTCTGGTGGAATGCTCTCGCGCTGCTGGCGAGAGCCTGGCGCTAAGCTAGTCCGACAGTGGCAAAGGGTCAAAGTGAACGGTGCCCCGCCCACCCTCTGCGATATACATTTCGCGCGAGCCATCCACACCAACCTTGCCGGCAATGTCGTCCACAACTCCGCCCACCTCCTCCGCCACCTGCCCCAACTGCTCGGCGCCGGCCTCCGGCCGCTTCTGCGCGAGCTGCGGTGCGCCGCTCGAGGGAGCGACCTGCTCGACCTGCGGTGCGCCGCTCACGCCGGGCGCGAAGTTCTGCCACCGCTGCGGCACGCCGGCTGGCGCGAGTTCGACTGCCGGCGCTCAGCGCAACGATTCCGGCGGCTTCCCCGCCGCACTCCCGTGGGCAGTGGCCGGGATCGCGCTCCTTGCGCTCATCGCGCTCCTCGCCGGCCAGCGCTTCAACGGTGCATCCTCGTCGCAGACGCCCGCGTCCGCGAGTGCCGGCGCGCCGGCGCCCGAAGCGGGAGGCATGGGCGGCGCGGGTGTCGGCGTGGCCCCGGTGCGCGCGCCGGACATCTCGCAGATGTCGCCGCGCGAACGCGCGGACAGGCTCTACGACCGCGTCATGCGCCTGAGCGAAGAGGGGAAGCAGGACAGCGTCGCCCTCTTCGCGCAGATGGGGATCTCCGCCTACCAGATGCTCCCCGAGCAGGACGCCGACTCGCGCTACGACATGGGCCGCATTGCCGAAGTGGCCGGCGCGCTCCCGCTCGCCCGCGCACAGGCCGACAGCATCCTCGCCGTCGACCCGAACCACCTGCTCGGCCTCATCCTCGCCATCTCCACCGCGCGCGCAGCGGGCGACTCCGCCGGCGTCCATACTTTCGAGGCGAAGCTCGTCGCGGCGCAGGCCGCCGAACTCTCGCGCAACCTCCCGGAATACCAGCGCCACGAACGCGAGATCGCGACAGCCGTGGACGCCGCCGGGAAGGCCGGCTCGACCCGCTGACCGGCGCGCCGAACGACCCTCCGAACGCCCTGCCACAAAAAGCCGCAAGTATAAACGAATTCTAATCTTGCGACCCGTTACACTGCGTCGCGCAGCTTCGTCACTCGGTGGCAGGCTGTCCTCGCTGCGACTCCCGCTCGCCCGGTCTCCATCCAGGCAGGCGGCCCCCGCTTTCCCCGGAATCTCTCGATGGTACGCGCTGCTCCCTTCCTCGCTCACACCAACTCCACCGCCGACGCCGCAAGCCCCTCGCACCGGATGGGGAGCGCGACCGTCACTCGTGTCCTCGTGGTCGACGACGAGGAGCCGATCCGCACGGCGATCTCCCGCTTCCTGCGCACCTGCGGCTACCAGGTGGAGAGCGCCGGCTCCGCGACCGATGCGATGCAGTTCCTCGCACTCGAGCGCTACATGCTCATGCTCTGCGACATCCGCATGCCGGGGATGACGGGAATCGCCCTTCTCGACCACGCCGCTGCCGGCGATCCCGATCTCGCAGTGGTGATGCTCACCGCCGTGAACGACGCAGCCACCGCTACCGATGCTCTCGCGAAAGGGGCGTACGACTACCTCGTGAAGCCGGTGGAGCTCGGCGATCTGCGCGACGCGGTGGAGCGCGCGCTGCACCGCCGCACTCTCCGCCTCGAGCAGCGCCGGGTGGAGCAGCTCATTCGCGACGAGGTCGCGCTGCGTACCGCGGAGCTCGAGCGCGAGCAGGATGCTCTCCGTTCCACGATGGTGAACATCGCCGAAACGCTCATCAACGCGATGGAGGCGAAGAGCATCTACCTGCGAGGCCACTCGCAGCGGGTCGCCGAGCTGGCGGTTTCGATTGCCGACACCATGAAGCTCGACGCCGACACCATCGAGGCAGTGAGGCTCGCCGGACGGCTGCACGACGTCGGGAAGATCGGCATCCGCGAGGACGTCCTCGACAAGCCGGGCCGGCTCACCGCCGAGGAATTCGACCACGTGAAGGACCACGTGCGCATCGGGATCGAGATCCTCGCCCCGCTCAGGCATCTGGGGGTGGCGCTCGACTACATCCGTGACCACCACGAGCACTACGACGGCTCGGGCTATCCTAACGGCGTCGCCGGCGAGAGGATCTCGCTCGGCGGACGGATCCTGGCCGCCGCCGACGCGTTCGACGCGCTCACCTCCAAGCGCGCCTATCGCGACCCGATGACGCCGACCGAGACCATCGAGTACCTCGGCCAGAGCACCGGCACTCTTCTGGACGCACGGGTGTATGACGCGCTGCGCGAAGTAGTACTACGTGGGAAGACCCTCGTCTTCATAGACGACGTTCTTCCCTGATCGAGCAGCTCTCCCCTCCCCTTTCGTCCAGACGCCCGCTCCGGATGGGGTGTGTCGAGCCGCCAGGAAACCGCGCTCGTCGTCCAACATACTGTGAGCGCGACACGTATTCGCCTTGTGACCTATCCACGTTTTTTCGCCCGGTGGCAGCGCGTCATCGGGCTGACGTCTCTTGTTCTCCTCGGCACGGCTGGGTGTGTACATACTCCATCCGTATCGGGTGTGGCCGGCACCGCTCCGAGCCCCGATAAACAGTGGACGCCGCCGCACGCCAGGGTGGCCACGCCCGAGACGCCTGCCCGCCCGCCAGCTCCCGAGGTACCGCCCGACATCGCCGAGCGCATCGCGAGCCTCACGCTCACCGACATCGTCGATCTCGCGCTCCGTAACAATCCGTCCACACGTCTCTCCTGGTCCAACGCGCGCGCTGCCGCCGCGGCGTACGGTTCGTCGAAGGGCGCCTACTACCCCACCGTGGACGGGAGCATAGGCGTCACCCGGATCAAGACGCTCTCGGCGCAGGGACGCTCGGCGGTGGAGCAGACCACCTACGGGCCGAGCCTCCAGCTCTCCTGGCTACTCCTCGACTTCGGCGGCCGATCCGGCTCGATAGAGGCAGCGCGGCAGGCGCTCCTCGCTGCCGACTGGACACACAACGCCATGATCCAGGGCGTGGTGCTCGATGTGGAGCAGGCGTACTTCCAGTACGTGGCCACGCGCTCGCTGCTCACCGCGCAGGAGACGACGTACCAGGAGGCGCTCCGGAATCTCGAGGCGGCCGAAGAGAGGCATCGCGTGGGGCTCGCCACTGTCGGAGACGTACTCCTCGCACGCACCTCCGCGTCGCAGGCGCGGCTGGACATGGAAACCACGGAGGGTGCGCTGCAAACCACCCGGGGCGCGCTCGCGCTTTCGGTCGGTCTTCCGGCCAACACCCCGTACGACATCGCCCCACCAGATACTACCTTTCCGGTGGAGATACTGGTGGACAGTGTGAGCGCGCTCATTGGCCAGGCGCTCGATTCGCGCCCGGACCTCAACGCCTCGGCGGCCGCTGTGCAGCAGGCACAGGCGCGCATCAAGCAGCTTCGTGCGGATCGGCTCCCGGCGCTCACGCTCGGCGGGAGCGCCAACCGTACGTACCTGCGCACGCTGCCGCGCGGCGGAAACAGCTATCAGTTGAACCTCGGCCTCAGCATTCCGATCTTCGCCGGTTTCTCGCGCGCGTACGATCAGGTGCAGGCCGAGGCACAGGCGGAAGCGGCGGCCGCGCGCTACGACGCTCTGCAGCAGCAGGTAGTCTTCGAAGTGTACAGCTCGTACTACACGCTGCAGACGGCCGCGCGACGCGTGCGAACCGCGAGCGACCTGCTGGCCAGCGCGGAGCAGTCGGAGCAGGTAGCGCTCGGACGCTACCGGGCTGGCGCGGGTACGGTGCTCGACCTGCTCTCGGCACAGAGCGCGCTGGCCAGCGCCAGGGCACAGCAGGTACAGGCACGCTGGATATGGCAGAGCGCACTCGCGCAACTGGCACACGACACAGGAGTCCTCGGATCGGGCGGCGGAACACCATTCGATCTAGCGCCCGATTCGACCCAGACGAACCCACCAAGATGAACGTCAGAGCTCGATCCATCACCCGAGGCGCGCTCGCGCTCGCCGCCACGATCTTCGCGGCCGGCGCCTGCGACGACCCGCACGTTCCACCCGTACAGGCAGTGCCTGTGGCCGTGGCCAAGGTGGAGCGCACGTCGGTGCCGTGGGAGATCCGGGCCACCGGCACGGTGGAGCCGCTGCAGACGGTGTCGGTCGCGTCGCAGGTGAATGGAATCCTCACCGAGGTGGGTTTCAGGGAAGGTGACGAAGTGAAGCGCGGGCAGATGCTCTTCCAGATCGACCCGCGTCCGTACCAGGCGGCGCTGCAGCAGGCGCAGGCGGTGCACGCGAAAGACCAGGCCCAGCTCGTGGCCGCGGAACAGGATGTGAAGCGATACGAGTCCCTCGTCGAGAAGGACTACGTGACACCGCAGCAGTTCGAGCAGATGAAGGCCAACGCGGCGTCGCTTCGAGCGACGGTGGACGCGGATGCAGCCGCAGTGGAAAACGCGCGGCTGAACCTGCAGTTCGCCACGATTCGTTCGCCGATCGACGGACGCGCCGGCGCGCTCCTTCTGAGGAAGGGGAATCTCGTACGCGCCGCAGGCCAGACGCTGGTGGTGGTGAACCAGCTCCGTCCGATACTCGTGCGCTTCGCCGTGCCCGCTTCCAACCTTCCGGACATCCGCAAGTACAGGAGCGACGCGCTCCCGGTTCATGCGCAGCCCGCCAGCGGGAACGGCACCATCACGCAGGGTACACTCACCTTCCTGGACAACGCGGTGGATACCACCACCGGCACCATCATGCTGAAGGGGATCTTCCCCAACGCCGATGGCGAGCTCTGGCCCGGCGAATTCGTGAACGTCGCGCTGGAGCTGTTCGTAGAGAAGGATGCGATAGTGGCGCCCGCGCCGGCCGTCGTGCAGAGCCAGAGCGGGACGTACGTCTTCGTGATACAGAACGACACTGCGGTCACGCGTGACGTGACAGTGGCGCGCACCGTCGGCGACATAGCCGTCATCGCCAAGGGGCTCTCCCCCGGCGAGATGGTGGTGACCGACGGCCAGCTCCGTCTCACACCCGGCGCGAAAGTCCAGATCAAGGGCGCGCCGAACGCCGATCAGCCGAGGGCGGAATGAACATCTCCGCGTTGTTCATCAAGCGTCCGGTCATGACGACACTCGTCATGGCCGGCATTCTCATCTTCGGGATCGTGTCCTACCGGCTCCTGCCGGTGAGCGACCTTCCGACGGTGGACTACCCGACCATATCGGTGAGCGCCTCGCTCGCGGGTGCTAGCCCGGAGACGATGGCCACCGCGGTGGCCACGCCGCTGGAGAAACAGTTCTCCACGATCCCCGGCATCGAGCAGATGACCTCCTCGAGCGAGCAGGGGAGCACGAACATCACCATGCAGTTCGCGCTCGACCGCAACGTGGATGCGGCCGCGCAGGACGTGCAGGCGGCGATCTCGCAGACGCTGCGCCGGCTCCCCGACGGGATCATCCCGCCCTCCTACCGGAAGGTGGATCCCTCCGCGTCGCCCATTCTGTACATGGCGCTCGTCTCGCCCACCATGCCGCTCACCGAGCTCAACGAGTACGGCGAGACGTATCTGGCGCAGCGCATCTCGACCGTGTCCGGCGTGGCGCAGGTGCAGGTGTACGGATCGCACAAGTACGCGGTGCGCATCCAGCTCGACCCGCAGGCGATGGCGTCGCGCAAGATCGGCATCGATGAGGTGGCCAACGCAGTGAACGCCGGCAACGTGAACCTCCCCACCGGCGTGCTCTGGGGAACGGACAAGGTCTACACGCTGCAGTCCAACGGCCAGCTCGAGGACGCGAAGCAGTTCCGGCCGCTCATCGTGGCGTACCGCAACGGCGCCCCGGTTCGCCTCCAGGACCTCGGCAACGTCGTGGACGGGATCCAGGACGACAAGCAGGAGGGGTGGTACAACGGCACGCCGTCCATCGTGCTGGCCATTCAGCGCCAGCCGGGCACCAACACCGTGAAGGTGGCCGAGGACGTGAAGGCCGCGCTCGCGGAGATGCAGAAGCAGTTTCCGCCCTCGGTCGAGATCCACACCATGTACGACCGCTCGGCCTCCATCCAGGAGTCCGTGCACGACGTGAAGTTCACCCTGTTCATCACGCTCTGCCTCGTGGTGATGGTGATCTTCCTCTTCCTGAGGAACATCTCGGCGACGGTGATCCCCAGCCTGGCGCTGCCCATGTCGCTGGTGGGGACCTTCGCGGTCATGTACCTGCTGGGGTACAGTCTCGACAACCTCTCGTTGATGGCGCTCACGTTATCAGTGGGCTTCGTGGTGGACGATGCGATAGTCATGCTCGAGAACATCGTGCGCCACATCGAGAAGGGCGAACCGGTGTACACAGCCGCACTGAAGGGCTCGCGAGAGATCGGCTTCACGATCCTTTCGATGACGCTGTCGCTGGTGTCGGTATTCATCCCCGTGCTCTTCCTGGGCGGGCTGCTCGGGCGGCTCTTCCACGAGTTCGCGGTCACGATCGGCGTGGCGATTCTGGTGTCGGGCGTGGTGTCGCTCACGCTGACGCCGATGCTCTGCTCGCGCTTCCTCAAGCCGGAAAGCGACAAGGAGCGCGGCCGGTTCTACACCACCACCGAGCGCTGGTACGAGAACACGCTGGGCGCCTACATGCGCACCCTCGAGTGGGCCATGCAGCATCGCGGACTCGTGATGCTCTTCTCGGCCGGCATTCTCGTGGGGACCGGCATCCTGGCGGTGGTGGTGCCCAAGGGTTTCCTCCCCAGCGAGGACACGGGTCGGATCTCGGCCACCACCGAGACCGCCGAGGGCACGTCGTACGACAACATGAAGCGCCATCAGGAGGCGCTGGCCGCCATCGTCAAGGCCGACCCCAACGTGGAGAACTTCAGCTCCTCGATCGGCGGCGGCCGCGGCACCGTGAACCAGGGCCGCTTCATGATCCAGCTCAAGCCGCGCTCCGAGCGGGATCTGAGCGCCGACGAAGTGATCCAGGAGCTGGGCAAGAAGCTCGCGGTGGTGCCGGGAGCCAAGGTCTATCTCAGCAATCCGCCACCGATCAACATCGGCGGCCGGCGCTCCAAGAGTCAGTACCAGTTCACCCTGCAGAGCGCGGACGTGCAGGAGATGTACGATGCCTCCAACCGCCTGCTCGGCAGGATGGAGCAGATACCGGGATTGCAGGACGTGACCAGCGACCTGCAGATCCGGAATCCGCAGGTGGACGTCCAGATCGACCGGGACCGCGCTTCGTCGCTCGGGATCACGGCCGACCAGATCGAGCGCGCGCTCTACAATGCCTACGGCGCGCGGCAGGTCTCCACGATCTACACCTCGAACAATCAGTACTGGGTGATCATGGAGCTCATGCCGCAGTACCAGCGCGACCTCTCGGCGCTGAACCTTCTCTACATACACTCGAACACCGGCGAGCTGGTGCCGCTGGCATCGCTGGCGAAGATCAGCCAGAGCGTGGGACCGCTGACGGTGAACCACTCGGGGCAGCTTCCGTCGGTGACGCTGTCGTTCAACCTCGCGCCCGGCGTGGCGCTGGGGAACGCGGTCGCGGCCGTGCAGGAGGCCGCCAACGAAGTGCTTCCCTCGAGCGTGTCCACGCAGTTCTCCGGAACGGCGGCCGCCTTCCAGGACGCGCAGAGCGGGCTGCTGGTGCTGCTCGTACTCGCCGTGCTGGTGATCTACATCGTGCTGGGGATCCTCTACGAGAGCTTCATCCACCCGCTCACGATCCTGTCGGGCCTCCCCTTCGCCGGGTTCGGCGCGCTTCTCACGCTGCTGATCTTCAACATGGAGCTCAGCGTGTACGCCTTCGTGGGGATCATCATGCTGATAGGCCTGGTGAAGAAGAACGCCATCATGATGATCGACTTCGCGATCGAAGCCGAACGAACCGAGAACAAATCGGCGCACGACGCGATCATGGAGGCGTGCTCGGTGCGATTCCGGCCGATCATGATGACCACCATGGCCGCACTGATGGGTACACTACCGATCGCCCTGGGCACGGGCGCCGGCGCCGAGTCGCGCCGTCCGCTGGGCGTGGCGGTGGTGGGCGGCCTCGCCTTCTCGCAGCTCGTCACTCTGTATGTGACCCCGGTGATCTACACGTACCTGGATTCCCTCCAGCACCGACTCCACATCTTCGGCACCGCGCCCGAGGCGGAGCGGAGGAAGCCGATCCCCGTGCCGGTGGCGGGGGATTGAGGGGCGCAGAGGG
>JBIQLU010000145.1:0-2979 GCA_044463985.1 Gemmatimonas aurantiaca
CATCCACCTCATCCATTGTTTGCGGCCACGCGGGCGGCGCGCGTCCGATCGGCCGCGACCAGCCGGCGCGCGGCGTCTTCCCACCTCATGGATAACATATCCAGCCCGGCAGGGCGCAAGGGCATTGACAGCACCACGGCCCTATCGTAGTTTCTGTTGTGGTTAATTAACCTATTGGCGAACTACTTCACCCCCAGCCGGTCTTCGTCATGACCACCGACTCGCTCAGCCAGGTCTTCTCCGCGCTCGCCGATCCCACACGGCGCGCCATCCTGGCGCGGCTGTCGAAGGGCGAAGCGTCCGTCAACGAGCTCGCGGAACCGTTCGAGATCACGCTCCCTGCTGTCTCGAAGCACCTGAAGGTGCTGGAGAAGGCGGGGCTCATCGAGCGGACGCGCCACGCGCAGTGGCGTCCATGCCGGTTGCGCGCAGCGCCGCTCGAGAGCGCGTCCAACTGGCTCGACTACTACAGACAGTACTGGGAGGAGAGCTTCGACCGCCTCGATGCTTACCTGAAGACCGTCACAGCCAACCAGAAGAAGCGAGGGAAGAAAGATGGCCGACGTCGCTAGCGCCACCGAGAACGAGATCGCGATCACGCGATTCTACGACGCACCCGTGCAACTCGTCTGGGATGCGTGGACCGATCCCGACCAGGTCGCCCGGTGGTGGGGTCCTCGCGGCTTCACGCTCACCACGCACAGCAAGGATCTGCGAGCTGGCGGGAGCTGGGTTTACACCATGCACGGCCCCGACGGCGTCGACTATCCCAACATCACGCGCTACATCGAAGTCGAACCGGGGCGGCGACTCGTGTACGATCACGGCGCGAGCGAAGGGAAGCCGCCGCTCTTTCGCGTCACCGTCGTCTTCACGGATGTGAAGGGTGGAACACGGATGGACATGCGCATGGCGTTCACCGGCCCCGAGGCGCTGCGCGAGGCGAAGAATGTCATCCGCAATGCCGGCGGCAACTCCACCTGGGACCGCCTGGCCGAGTACCTGGAAAACGAACGCTCCGGCCGCGACATCTTCGTCTTCAACCACACAGTCGATGCACCCATCGACAGAGTGTTCGACGCGTGGACCGATCGCGCCCTCCTCTCGCGCTGGCTCGCGCCGGCGAGCTCCGACCTGCGCTTCATCGAATGCGATGTCCGCCCCGGCGGGAGGAGCATATTCTCCGTAGCCGGGAACGGTGCAGCTTTCCGCGGCCGCTCGAGCTACCTGGAAGTGGAGCGGCCGCACCGCCTGGTGTACACGCAGGAGTTCTGCGATGAAGGCGGGAACATCGCGCGTCATCCGCTCGCTCCCGTCTGGCCCGACACCCTTCTGGCCAGCGTCGAGCTCACGGCGGAGAGCGCGAATCGCACGCGTGTGACCGTGACGTGGGAAGTGCACGGCTCCTCCACGCAGGAGGAGCGCGCCGCGTTCGCCGGCTCGAAGGCGGGGATGACGCGAGGGTGGATGGAGTCCTTCGACAGACTCGAGGCGGCGCTCGAGTGAGTCGAAGCGCCGCGCGGCCGCCGAATGAGCCGGCGGCCGCACGGTGCTGTGCGATGGCTAAGGTGCCATCACCGTGCGGCCGCCTGTGACGTTCGCGTCGCCCTCGCGCAACCCCATCTCGCGCGCCACACGCTCGCTGAGCTCCACGAATCGCGGATCCGACCGCAACGGATCCAGAGACGGATCGCTCAGCACGGCGCGGTGCGGCCACTTCCAGTTTGCTCGCTCCAGCCACGCGAACGCGCTGTCCGGCTCACCGAGCGCGATGTACACCCGCCCGATGTTGAACGGTTCGCGCGGCTGCAGCTTCGCACGGTCGAGGCTCTCGTGTGCTCCCCGCTCGTCGCCCGCGAGCGCCTGCACGAGCGCGAGGTCCGCGATGAAATCGGCGCGCAGCGGTGCGGCCTCGATCGCCTTATGGGAGGCGACGAGCGCGGAGTCGAACTTCCCCTTCCGGGCATACGATACCGCCAGTCCCTGCCACGCCCCGCCGTACGTCCCGATGTGCGACGCGCGGCCGAACCGCTCGATGGCACAATCGTCATCGTGGTCGAGATAGCAGTTCCACGCGTCGATGGAGCTCACGATGACCGCGAACGGATCCAGCTCGTGCGCGCGTCTCGCCTCCTCACGCGCTTCCGCCGGCCGCCCCATGCCGCGCAGCAACAGTGAATGCCAGCTTCTCGCAGTCGCATCACCCGGGTTCAGCTCGATCGCGCGGCGCAGTTCGCGATCGGCGCCGAGCCAGTCGCGCTTCCACCAGAGCGCTACGGCGTACGACGTGTGCGCATCGGCTGATTCGTCGTCCAGCGCCACGGCCCGCTCAGCCGCCCATCTGAATCGCGTGTACGCCTCCTCCTCGGTGATGTCGGATGCAGCGAGCTGCCAGGCGGTGAGGTAGGCATCCGCCAGCCCCGCGTAGGCATCCGCGTAGCCCGAGTCGCGTGCGATCGCCCGCTCGAAGTAGGAGATCGCCTGCGCGTGCGCCTCGCGAGTGCGAAGTGCCCAGAAGAACCGCCCGCGCCGGTAATACTCGTTGGCTTCCGCATCCCGCGTTCCCCGCCGTCGCATCCGACGCTGCGCGCGATCTCCCAGTTCGAGCTCGAGCGTCCTCGCCACATCGCGCGCTATCTCCTCCTGAACCCGGATGGCGACTTGCAGATCATCCTCGTACGAATCGGCCCACACATGTGCGTCGGTGCGAGCATCGATGAGCTGCGCCGAGACGCGCACCGTGCTGTCGCTCCACCGCACGCTTCCCTCGAGCACGTGCGTCACGTTCAACTCGTTCGCGATGTCGCGCACTGACTGCGCGCTCCCCTTGTAGCGCATCGCCGACGTCCGGGATATCACCTTCAGATTCGGGATCGTGGACAACCGGGTGATGATCTCCTCGGTGAGACCGTCGGAGAAGTACTCGTTGTCGGAGTCCGCGCTGAGGTTGAGAAAAGGGAGCACCACTATCGAGCTCTC
>JBIQLU010000145.1:3079-8276 GCA_044463985.1 Gemmatimonas aurantiaca
GCCGGATTGCCATTCGCCTCGAGCGCCTGCATGAGCCGGAGCGCGACGCGTGAGTCGTAGGGATCGCGCGCCGCGCGTGCCCTCCACCACTCGGCCGCTGCACGGAAGTCGCCCGACTGCTCGGCCGCCCCGGCGCGCGTCTCGAGCACGCCATCGCAGGCAGCGGCCAGACGCCCTCGCTCGCGCTCCACCCACCGCTCGAACTCCGGCGCATCGTTTATGTAGAAGCCATCCAGAAACTCGCCGCGGTACGACGCGAGCGCGGCATCGTACTCCCCTCGCTGGATGGCCGCCGCGAAATCCATGACATCGGAGTGCACGGCATCACTGTCGAGACATACGATGTCGCCCGCGGAGGTGAGCGCGGCTTCGCCCAGTGCCTTACGGAGTGTGTAGAGTGCGGCGTTGAGGAGTTGGCGCGCCCGATCGGATTCCTTCTCGGGCCAGAGATAGGCGATCGCCTTGTCGCGCGTGATACGCTGCTCGGGCGCCAGGACGAGCAGAGCGAGGAGTCCCAGGCGGTGGCGCTGCACGGCGCCGCCGGAGAGGCGCGCGCCATCCGCGCTCTCCAGCGATGGACTTCCCAGGAGTCTGAGGTACCACTTCTGCGTGACGTTCAATCGCGCTTCACCACAAGGGAATCGAGGACGCTCCCGTGCGGTGAAAATACAGAATCCCGGGCACATCCGCACCATGCCCGGCCCCCGAAACAGCCGCGGGCCGCGCATGGTCAGATGGTGCGACTGCTCAGCTCAGTACTAGTCCGGAGCGCGGCGACTTACGCGTCACGGTCGCGCACCGAATATCAGATCCTGCACTTCCTGTTGAGCCTCTGCTGCACCTCGGCCGGCTCGAGAACAGTCGGATTCCCGAAGGTGCCACCCCTGTCGGACTGGATCACGAAAGTGGCGAGGAGCTCGATCGGCTGCGACGTCAGGTTCTGCGCGATGTGGCGGTCATGCGGAGGCTGGAACGCGGCACCCGTGGGATACTTGTGTCGCCTGCAATTTTCGCTCGTGAGCGTGAGCGTGCCGCCGCCGGTGACCACTACGAACACACCCGGCATCGGGTGAGTGTGCCAGGGCACGAACCCTCCATTAGGAGGAATGCTCACCTTCGCGGTGACGATCTTGACGCCACGCCGCGAATTCGTCTCCATGTCGACGCGCGAGTCGAGTAGACCGGCGCCCAGAGCGGTGCTGGTGAAACTCGCCGTCCCCGCCGCCGCGGTGCGGTGGAAGGAAGCTGACAGCGTCGCCGCGTCGGTGTCGGCCGGCAGCGGACCGTCGCAACTGGCGAACGCCAGCACGGACGCGACGATCAGAGCACCGGATCGAGCAAAGAGCAGCCGGTTCGAGCTTCGGGGAGACATGGTGGACCTCCGTTAGCGAGTGACCATGCGGCGCGCGGCCGGTGCCGCACGCCGGGGGTGCCGCAGCCTCGTCCGCGGCACCGGTCACACTCTAGCGGGGGCGAGTGAACCTCGTCTCACGACCGAATGAACGACCAATGAACGACGATGTGGGCTCATCGTCGAGTCGTTCGGTGCCCCATGTGAACGTGGAACGGGAGCACCGGAAATCGACAGCGGCGCAACGACGTACGAGCCGTCGGTGCGCCACCGCGCTCACCTGGGCAGAGCGAACGCCACTACGTAGTCCCCCTTCCCCCACTGATCGCCGCCGCCAACGCATATCACCACGTACTGCCGGCCGCCAACGGAGTAAGTCATCGGCGTCGCGCGCGCGCCTGCGGGCAGTTCGCCACGCCAGAGCTCCGCACCGGTCTCCGTATCGAAGGCGCGGAGATAGTGATCCATCGTCGCCGCGACGAAGGTGATCCCGCTCGCCGTCACTATGGCACCGCCGAGGTTGGGAAGCCCGAACTTCGCCACCGATTCCGCGTCCGATCGTGCGCGTCGCTGCGGCGTCGACGACGATGTCGACGATACTTCACCTTCCTCTCCTGCTCCCAGCCGCACCGTCGTCGGATCACCCAGCGGTACGTCCCAGCGCTTCGCGCCGGTCGCGAGATCTATCGCGACGAGCGAGCCCCACGGCGGCGACACGCATGGTGCACCGCTCGGCGCGAACAGGAAGCGCCGCCGCATGATGTACGGCGTGCCGCGCATCTTCGTGTACTCGTCGCCGAGCCGCGATGCGTTGCGGTGCATCTCGGCCATGTCGTGCCCGGCGACGGGAATGAGCTGGACCATGGCTGCGATGTGATTCACCGGCACGACCGCGATCTGGCGCGCCGCGTCGTACGCCACGCCACCCCAGTGCGCACCGCCAACGTTCCCCGGCATCGCCAGCGTTCCCCGCAGACTCGGCGGCGTGTAGATGCCCTCGTTTCGCAGCGGCTCGATCTGCGCCATGCACGCCTCCCGATCCGCGGCAGTCACTCCGAACACGCTGTCCAGTGGCAAACGCTGCGGCGAGAGCGGAGGAATCACGGAGTTGAACGGCTGCGTGGGCGACGCCTCCTCGCCCGGCACATCGCTCGCCGGCACCGGCCGCTCTTCGACCGGGAACACCGGCTTGCCACTGTCGCGATCGAGCACGAAGAGCTGCCCCGTCTTCGTTGCCTGGAGCACCACGTCCACCCTCTTTCCATCGTGCGTGATCGTGGCCAGTACAGGCTGCGCGGGATTGTCGTAGTCCCACAGGTCGTGATGTACGGTCTGGAACGACCAGACCACCTTCCCGGTGGATGCGCGCAGCGCCACGATGGAGTTCGCGTAGCGGTTGTCGCCGAGCCGCTCGCCACCGTAGTAGTCGGGACTCGGGGAGCTGGTGGGAACGAAGACGAGATCGCGCGCCGAGTCGACGGAGATCACCGACCAGGTATTCGCGGCGCCGGTGTGGTGCGCCGTCGGACCGCGCCAGGAGCGCCAGGCGGGATCGGTCGAGTCGCGGGGCACCGGGTCCCATGTCCAGCGCAGCGCTCCGGTGCGCGCATCGTAAGCGCGTACTTCGCCGCTCGCCGCGTCCGTGCGGTTGTTGTCGGCCACGGCCGAGCCGGTGACGATCAGGCCGCGCACCACGGCCGGTGGCGAAGTGAGCTCGTACTCCGCGGTCTCGAATGGAGTATTGCGCAGCCCCGTACGGAGCGACACCGCCCCATCGTTGCCGAAGTCGCGACACGGTACTCCGCTCTTCGCATCGAGCGCTACGATGCGCGCGTCGAGCGTTCCCACGAAGATGCGCCTTCTGCATGGCGAGTTCGCTTCCGCCGACGGGTCGAGCCAGGTGGAGACTCCACGATTCGCCGGATCGCCGAAGCCGGCTGTCGCGTCGGCGTGGGCATCATGGGTCCAGAGCTCGCGGCCGGAGGCGGGATCGAGCGCGATCACGCGGCCGAAAGGCGTGGAGAGATACAGCGTGCCCTCCACCATCAACGGCGTCGCCTCGAAGCGCGTGCGATGGTCGGAGCGGGCATAGTCGCCCGTACGATACTGCCACGCGACCTCGAGCTTCGCGACGTTGCCGGACGTGATCTGCGTCAACGGTGAATCGCGACTGCCTCCCGGGTCGCGACCGTACGCTATCCACTCGCCGGGCGATTGAGCGGAGAGCTGGGCGAACGCGATGCTCCCGACCGCGATTACGAGAAGGGCGAACGAGAGAGCGCGCGCGTGTTCGCGCGCGCGTGAACCGGGAAATCGAAGCATGGGGCGCGTAAGCAGTGTGAACGAAGGCTGGCGTGTTTGCCAGCGCTACCTACGCACGCACCCGGCTCGTTGTGTCACGCGAAGGCGGAACGGGATGCCGATCCGTCACTCTCCCGTCGGCCCGTCGATGATGCGCGCGCGGATGAGGTGGTCGAGGAGCGGGAACTCGCGGTCGAGATACGCGTTGCCGCCCGATATGATCTCTCCCTGACGCCGCTGCCGCACCCCGCTCCCCGAGCGCTCGCCGTACCCGGAGTAGAGGCTGTCCAGAACTTCCATCCCGCTGATCACGCGCCCGAAGATCGCGAAGGGATCGCCGTCGTTGCGCGTGTTGTCCTTCAGGTTCACGTACACCTGAGTGTTGGACGTGCCGGGTGCCGTGTCGCGCGCGAACGCGAAGGTGCCGCGCACGTTGCTCCCGTACTTCGGATCATCCGGAAAGGACGCGTGCAGCCATGCGGCGTTCACGGCCGGGTCGCCGTGAAGTCCCCACTGCACGATGTAGTTGCGACCCACCCTGTGAAAGCGAACGTCGTCGTAGTAGCCCAGCCGGATGAGATTGTAGAAGCGATCCGACCCGTTGGGTGCGTGGGCGCGTTCGCAGCGAACGACGAAGTCTCCCTTGCTCGTCTCGAATCGCGCGTACCACACCGGCGGCGATTCTCGCTTCCATTCGGGGTTCGACGGGTCGAGAAGAATGGATTCCGACCTCACCGTCGCGGCGGCAGTCCGCTGCGCTCCGGCCGGAGCGCAGCCAGCCATGGTCGCGATCACGAGCACGCCGGTCAGAAAGCCGCGAGTCGGCCGTCGCGCCATCATACCTTCCATATAGAGGATCCTGGGCATGCCGGAAACTACCTATGCGTTCCTCGGTCCGCACGCGGCGAGCACCTGTGCCTTCGAAAGCGACCAGTCAGTCCACGGCGAGGCACATGTGTCACGCGGCGCGACGTGCCGCGGCACCGATGCGCGATCCGGCCGCACTCCCGACTCCACTCCCGACGCCGCGGCGCGCCGCCCGCAGCCACTCGCGCCGGCCGTACATCACGAGCACCGCGATCACACCCACGGTGAATGGAATCAAGGCGGGAGCAGACTGCCCTCCCATGAGCGTGACGACCGTGGCTCCGGTCATGATGATCGAGAGCCCGATGCACGCGAGCGGAGTGAGCTCGCGGCGGATGCGCAGCAACCCCGGAAGGAGAAGCCCGACCGCGCCGAGTATTTCCATCACTCCGATGAATCGAAGAAAGAGGGTGGGCAGAGCGACCGGACCGGCCATGGCCTCCGGAGGAAGTACGAGCTTCGTGACTCCCGCGAAAAGGAAGAGCGCGGCGAGCAATACCTGAGCGGTCCATAGCGTTACGCTGATTCCGTGTCCCCGCATTGTCCTGTCTCCCGTTGGATGTCGGGAGCCGCCTTCCGGCCGCGCTTCGGCCGGATCGTGAGTGGCTCCATGAGAGCGTCGAACGAGCGGGCGGCATTTCGACATCGCATCCGGCGAGGCGCCGACGGCCGTGGCAG
>JBIQLU010000146.1:0-8251 GCA_044463985.1 Gemmatimonas aurantiaca
CCGGACCCGTCGAGAATGAAGTCGCTCCCGCTCGAGCGGCCGAATGCCGGCCCGTCGCTGGATGGAAGGCTCGAGATGAAGCGCATGTGCCCGTTCGTGTCCTCACCCATGTAGATCCCCACATGGTTGATATTCCCCGGCGTTTCGCGCGAGGAAGAGTCGAAGAAGAGAATATCGCCGGGCTGGAGCACGTCGAGATCGCCCGGATCCACTTCCGACTCCGTGTTTTCTATGAGGATGACACCGGGCCCGTACAGATACTGATTGTACGAGGAACGCGGGATGGCATCTCCGCTCGTGCCAGTGAGCGTGAGCGGGATGGTGAGTGGCGTGCCGCGATAGCCGTAGAGCATGCGCACGAAGCCAGAGCAGTCCATCTGACCGTACTGGCTGCTTTCGGGACTATCGGTGGTACCTCCGTACGTCCAGGAAATGCCGAGGAAGTCGTTGAAGTCGGCGCCGATGCCATCGCCGTAAGCGGCATCACCCGCGATTCGCAGGCTTCCGTCGTAGAGATCCGATACACCCGAGAGGTACTGGACGGCGTCGCGGATGATGTCGGGCTTGGTGCTCACCCGCGCCGAGTCGAGCCACGCGCGCTCGGCCGGGCCTATCTGACCATCGTAAGGCTCCGTGTAAAGGCGCACCCGGATGTCGGTGACGACCGTATCGCCATCCTCGATGAATGTACGGTCGAAGGACCTCTTGTAGATGACCGTATACGAGTTGTCAGTGAACGTGGCCACCCACTGGCCATCCTCGTACACGTTGGTGCGCGTCGGATTCTGGAATTCCTGGTATGTGTACGTGAAGCTCGGAACCGTCTTCGGAACGCGGGGCCCATCCTCCGGCTCGGTCAGCTCCGCCGATCCGCTGCAACCGACTGTCAGCGCGCCGGCCGAGACCATCAACAGCATGCACGAGACCCGCTTCGCGAGGCATCGACTCATTGCTCACCCTCCTCATGGATTGGTTCGGGCAACGTATGGTACCACCATGCATACATCACGGCGCGGTGATACCGGGGAACGACATCACGAGGTCCTGCGACGGTACTGTCGTTCTATGCGATGAGCTCCGCGAGTGGCGCGATCGTCATTCGCGATGCTCGTACCTTGCGTGCGTATCTCGACCGTGTCGATTCGGCGGCCGGCGCCGCGAGAGGCGCGGGGCGCTGGGGTCGGGTCCCATTATATGGGACAGCGTTCTATTATCCTGAACACATGGTAACACGTACGGGACGCGGCGCAATGGCATTTTCGAAATGCCGTGCAAGATTGGAGCATTTTAATTTTTGCGTCGTTCTCGCCGTCCGACCATCGCGCGCGACCGCGCCATCGCCGCAGCTGACGTTCAGTCGGGAATGACGAACGCTCGATACGCCCGGGCGTGACATCGCGGAGCATCGACGCGGCATGCGACGCACCGCCGGGAACCGGCGACGCACGACGACGAGCATGCGCAGCCGTCCGCCCAGTCCCCTTGCGTGACGAGGGGTAACGCGCTATCGTCGGGTGTACCATCACCTGCGAATGCAATGGAAGATCTCGACGTCGGACTCATGCGCGGCACGCTCGACCTGCTCATCCTCAAGGCGGTGAGCTGGGGTCCGCGACACGGATACGCCATAGCCGAGTGGATCGAGGCGGTGTCCGGCGAGGTGCTCCTGGTTGGCGAGGGCACGCTCTACCCCGCCCTCCACCGGCTCGAGAAGCAGGGATTGGTCGAAGCCGAGTGGGGTCTCTCGGAGAACAATCGCCAGGCGAAGTTCTACCGATTGAGTAGCGATGGCAGGCGTCGCCTGCGAGTCGGCACTTCGTCGTGGCGCGACTTCGTGGAAGCCGCCGGCAGGGCGCTCGGCGCTACGGAGCCGCTACCGGCCTGATGTCCGACTCGCATCCTCCTTCGAGCGACCCGCGAGATCACCGGCCGCGGATCTTCCGCATCGACAGCGGTGCGGGGCGCGTCGAGCGCGACGTGGATGAAGAGCTCGGATTCCACATCGAGATGCGGGCCAGGCGGCTCGCAGCCGCCGGTCTCGAGCCCGACGCAGCGCGTACCCAGGCGCTGCATCGCTTCGGCGACGTCTCGGCGGTGCGCGCGGAATGCCTCACCATAGACCAGGAGCGAGAGCGAGCCATGCGGCGCGCCAGTCATTTCCAGGATTTCCGGCAGGACGCGGGCTATGCCATCCGCACGCTCATCAAGAACAAGGGCTTCACGGCGATAGTGCTGCTGATCCTTGCGCTCGGCATCGGCGCGAACACCGCGATGTTCACGCTGGTGGATGCGCTGCTGCTTCGAACGCTGCCGGTGCCGCACGCCGAGCGGCTCGTCACGATCGGCGACCCCACGCGTACTGGATCGCTGTCGCAGGGGACGCCGCGGGTCAATCTCGCTTCGTTCCCGGTCTACGCCGATCTGCGTGCACAGAACCAGTCGTTGAGCGGCGTGTACGCGTCGGGTCGCACGAGCCGGCTCGATGCGCTGATCGACCGTGACAGTACGGGCAGCGCGCGGACGGCTGCCGAGGCGGAGCATCCGCGCGGGCGATTCGTCTCGGGAAACTACTTCTCCGTATTGCAGCTACGCGCGTCGCTCGGGCGCACGTTCGCTGCCGACGAAGATCGGGTTCCCGGCGACGACCCGGTCGTGGTAATCAGCCACGACTACTGGCGCCGCCGCTTCGCCGGCGATCGCTCGGCAGTGGGTCGCACGATAGTAGTGAACGGCACACCGCTCACGATCATCGGAGTGGGTCCTGTCGGCTTCACCGGTGACATCGTCGGCCAGACGATCGAGATGTGGATTCCGTTGATGATGCAGCCATCGGTGATGCCGCATACCCGGTGGATGGATGACAGGGCCATCAACTGGTTGTTGATGATGGGACGTCTGAGGCCAGGCGTCTCCCTGGAGCGGGCGCGCGGTGACATCAGCGGCGTGATCGAGCGGTCGCTGCTCACCAACGCAAACGGCGAGGTGCGCAGCAGCGTCGAGCGGGAGTTGAAGGAGGATGCCGTTCAGGTGGCGCCCGGCGCGCGCGGCTTCTCGTACTACAGGAGTGCATACTCCGCCTCGCTCCTCACACTCATGGGGGCCGTCGGGCTCGTACTGCTCATCGCCTGTGCGAACATCGCGAACCTCCTCCTGGCGCGCGCATCCGCGCGCGGTCGGGAGATGAGCGTGCGGATGGCGCTCGGTGCAGGACGGCTGCGACTCGTGCAGCAGCTCCTCACCGAGAGCGTGATCCTCGCAGTGGCGGGTGGCGCGCTGGGACTTCTCGTGGCGTACTGGGGAAGCAGGGGACTCCTGCATCTCGCGGGCGGCACGAGTCCCATCCCCCTCGAAGCGCAGCTCGATGGCCGGGTGCTACTCTTCGCCGCGCTCCTCTCGCTCGTCACCGCCGTCTTCTTCGGGCTCGTTCCCTCGGTGCGCGCCACTCGCGTGGAGCTGGCCACCGCGCTGCGGACGCAGGGACGCGGAGTGGCGGGGATGCAGGGGCGGCCGGGGAAACTCGCGCTCGGGAAGTTGCTGGTGGTGGTACAGGTAGCGCTTTCGCTGTTACTGCTCGTTGGCACTGGGATGCTCGTGCGCAGCATGCAGAAGTTGCAGAACGCCGATCTCGGGCTGGCGCGCGACGAGCTGGCGATCGCCGACGTGGATGCTCAGCGCGCAGGGTATGAGGGCCCGCGGCTCATCGCGCTCATGCGCGACATCGTCGCGCGGGTCGAGAGGGTACCCGGAGTGAGTGCCGTTTCGTATTCCGAGAATGGAATCTTCAGCGGCACCGAATCAGGCACGACGCTCCAGGTGGAGGGCTACACGGCGCGCGCCGACAGCGACACGACGGTAGCGTACGACGATGTCGGACCCGCCTATTTCCATGCGATCGGCGCGCACATGATGCAGGGTCGCGACTTCGAGCCGCGCGACAATGAGACCGGAGCGAAGGTGGCAGTGATCAACACGACCGCGGCGCGATTCTTTTTCCCGAATGGCGATGCGATCGGGCGCCATCTCATCACCGACAGCACGGCTCGCGAGATCGTCGGCGTGGTGGCAGACGTGGAAGAACAGGGAGTGCGCGAGCCGCCGTCGCGGCGCGTGTACTTCCCCATGGTGCAGCTCGACGACCTGCCTGGCAGATTCAGACTCGAGATCCGCGCAACTGGCGATCCCGCACGACTCGTCGTGCCTGTCAGGCGAGCGCTGCACGCCGCCGACGCGTCGCTCGTCATACTGGGCGTCGACCCGCTGAACGACCTCGTAGGAGACTCCATCAGTCGCGACCGCATGGTCGCGCAGGTAGTGACGTTGTTCGGCGCGCTGGCGCTCGTGCTGGCGGCGCTCGGGCTGTACGGCGTGATGGCGTACGCCACGATACGTCGCACGAGCGAGTTCGGTCTGCGAATGGCGCTCGGCGCCAGACCCGGCGACGTGAGCCGCCTGATGCTTCGCGAGGCGCTGCTGCTCACCGGCGGTGGCATCCTCATCGGCCTCCCCGTAGCGATCGTGGTGACGAGGCTGCTGGCGACTCAGCTCTACGAAGTAGCGGCGCTCGATGTGCCATCCATCGTCATGGCCATCGTCGTGCTGGCGGTGAGCGCAGCCGCCGCGGGGCTTCTCCCTGCGATACGCGCATCGCGGGTGCCGCCGCTGGATGCGTTGAGGGCGGAGTGACACTCGAGAAAGCAGAGAGCAGAAAGCAGAGAGCAGGAGCCGCATCGACTCGCCATCAGCCCCGCGGAAGCGGGGATCCAGCTTTGGCAGAGCAACACGGATCCCCGCTTCCGCGGGGCTGACCTCACTCTTTAAACACCCAGGGGACATTTCTATTGGTGTAAGACAGGGGACATTTCTAATGGTGCTTGACACAACGGCCAAGGGGGCTATTGACAAATCATCCCCTCTCGTTGTAGACTCGTCGCCTTGGGAGTCGCGTCCCGATGTTCATGAGTCGACCGTTTCTGCACGCCTCGCGTGCGGAATGCGGCGGCACACCCGAAGCGCATGGCGCGCGGGAGATCATCGGCGACGCGATTTTGCGTTTCAGGAGTTGGAAGTAGTCGAAACCTCGTTCGGAGCAGCCATTTCTCGATGACCACATTCACGATTTCCCACATCACGGACTCACTGCTCTCTGGCGGCTGCCAGAGATCGGGGCGACATGACGTGCCGTTTGGCGCGCGTGGGGAAGACGTGTGCGGATTCGAGAGAGGTATCGCACGGGGATGGGAACTCCGCGCGAAGAGTAGCAGGCGAGATGCGCGCGATTATAGCGGCATTCCAGCGTTTGCGATGGAAGTCGGCAGCGTGAGCTCGAGTGAGCTCGGCGATCGACTGCAGTCAGGAAGATTCGGTGCATGGTTGGATGCAGGGAGGCGCACTCCGTAGAGTGCGACGAGCTGTTTCCGAATCCGGGAGCGATTTGAACGCCCCGCCTGCGCCGAGTGCCAGGTGGGGCGTTCGTGTTTCATGCGCCCCGTACAAACCGCTTTTTGACAAGTGATGGTCCGGGAAGGAAGCAGCAACATGCAGTAATGCAGGAGGCAGTTCCTGCGAGGTGACCGTCGACGGCCGGCGGAGCGTGGCGCGCGAGCTTTTGGACAACGCGACTCCCATTGCTCGGTCATGCGATTCTGCTCTCGTCGCGCCGGCGGCGGACATCTCACACTCCTAGGGGGTGGTGTAAGCAGCTCGGCACAAGGGGTCGTGGACCCCTGAGAGCGGGTTCGAGACCCGTCCCCCTGATGTTGATAGTGGAGGGTGTCGTAGCTCAGTTGGTAGAGCTCGAGAAATCCCCTCGCCGTAAACTCGCCCGGCCCGGCCGGGCCGAAGGCACGAGGGTTATCTAACCTCGCGGTCGCCGGTTCGAATCCGGCCGGCACTCTTCCACTCTTCGCTCCGCGCGGGTCGCCGCTGCTTGGTTACCGTCAACTCTCGCAAAGAGACTCCCCGTCGAAAGGGGAGGCCCAACGGCATCTCTTCATCCGCGCATCTCCATTACCACGCGCAATTCACACATCCACCACTCGACCACGGGAGGGCGAGTCATGATCGACTTCACTCAGCACTTTGCGACTCGCCTTCGGCGTCCCGTCACGCCGCAGGCCGAGCCGATACCCGGCACCACGCAGCTTCCCAACTCCGCCGGCGGCTTTGCCTGGGCGGTGGACCGTTGGACGCGGCTCGACCGCTTCCTCATCCTCGGCAGCGATGGCGGAACGTTCTACGTGGGCGAGCGCGAGCTCACCCGTGAGTGCGCGACATCCGCGATCGAGTGCGTCGCCGAGGATGGTGTGCGCGTCGTGCAGCGCGTGGTGGCCGTGAGCCGGAGCGGCCGCGCTCCAAAGAACGATCCGGCGCTATTCGTGCTCGCACTCGCCGCGGGCTGGGGCGACGATGCTACCCGTGCAGCAGCTTTCGCCGCGCTCCCCGCGGTCGCACGAACGGGGACGCACCTCTTCCACTGGCTGCAGTACGTGAAGGCGTTCCGCGGCTGGGGACGCGGAGTGCGCAACGCCGTGGCACAGTGGTACAACGCGAAGTCGCCAGCCGATCTGGTGTACCAGCTTCTCAAGTACCAGGCACGTGACGGCTGGTCACACCGTGATGCGCTGCGGCTCGCGCACCCGAAACCGACTTCGGCTGCGCACGATCTGCTCTTCCGCTTCGTCGTGAAGGGCTGGGATGGTGTGACGGAGCTGGATGGCGCCGACGCGCTGTCACTTCGCGCCGGCGACGTGATCGCGCGGATCGAGGCGGTGCAGGCGATCCGTTCGATGAAGCCGCGCGAGGCGGCGAGCGTGATCAGGATCTACAAGCTCACGCGCGAGATGATCCCCACCGAGCTGCTCGTGTACGCCGAGGTGTGGGACGCACTGCTCGACGGCATGCCGCTCGGCGCGCTCGTGCGAAACCTGGGCGTGATGAGCAAGGTCGGCCTGCTCGTACATGGCAGCGCCGCCATGCACACGGTCGTCGCGCGACTGGGCGATCGCGAGGCGCTCCGCAGGGCGCGCGTACATCCGGTCAAGCTGCTGGCAGCGCTGCGGACTTATGCGCGTGGCGAAAGTGTGCGGGGAGGAAATGGTTGGACCTCCGTATCGCAGGTGGTGGACGCGCTCGACGGCGCCTTCTACCTGGCCTTCGAGAACGTGCCGTCCACGGGCAAGCGGATCATGCTCGCCCTGGACGTGTCGGGCTCGATGGGCGCGCCGGTTCATGGCCTGCCGTTCATATCGTGCCGAGAGGCGTCGGCGGCGATGGCGCTGATCACTGCGGCGCGGGAGCCGAACCATCGTTTCGTCGCCTTCACGCGGGGGAGCAATCCTTCGATGTGGCGGCAGACGCACGGGTCGCAGCTCGACACCGGTCTCACTCCGCTCGCGATCTCGCCGCGCCAGCGGCTGGACGACGTGGTGCGGGCCACGAGCGCGTTGCAGTTCGGCGGCACCGACTGCGCCCTGCCGATGGTGGAGGCGCTGAGGAACCGCTGGGCCGTGGACACGTTCGTGATCTACACCGACAGCGAGACGTGGGCAGGAAGCATCCACCCCGTGCAGGCGCTCCGCGACTACCGGGAGCGGATGGGGATCGCGGCGAAGCTGGTGGTCGTCGCGATGGCATCGAACGGCTTCAGCATCGCCGATCCTGACGATGCCGGGATGCTCGACGTGGTCGGCTTCGACGCGGCCACGCCGCAGTTGCTGGGCGACTTCATCGGTCAGGTGGGTGTGGAGTAGTTCGCCGCGCCACCCAGGCCGGTGGCGCCGCGAAGTTCACGACGGGGTCGCACGGTGCGGCCCCGTCACTCCACACGCACTGTAAAGGATGATGAACAGGCTCGAGGATTACTTCGCCGATCCTCCGGAGCCGGAGAACGAGCAGGATTTCTTCGAGATCGAGACGCACTACGACTACTTCGCGGTCTCTCGCGAGACCGCCGCGGAAGTCGAGCGCCGGCTCGATCAGCTCCCGTCGCCGCGCTGGATCGCCTTTCGCGACCTGGCCGGCGCGTGGCACCGGGTACTGGTGGCACACGTGTATCGCGTGTCGGAGAGCACCGCCGCACAGCGGAACGCGCGGCGCGCTTTCTACCGCGCCCGGCGCATGGAGGAGAAGGCGGACCGTCGTCCATGGGAGGACGACTGATCGATGATGCACCCGACCGGACCATCGCATGTCACCCGCTCGCACTTCGCGGGTTCATTCATAGATTGGCTGATACGATGAAGATCTTCGGGAC
>JBIQLU010000147.1:0-4277 GCA_044463985.1 Gemmatimonas aurantiaca
CCGCGGAGTGGATCACCAGCGGCGAGAGCTATCTCGACCGCCAGAAGCTCATCGCAGCCGACAATGCAGCCCGCAAGCGCGGGCGGCCCAGCGGGGCGCGCGCGACTGCCGCCGGGGGCGGCGACTCCAACCAGCAACGGCAGCGCTAGCGCTGCCGCCATGCCGCGCACATCCAGACAGTTCCAGGCAACGCACCGCAATCCTTCTTCGACGAGAGCTCGATGCCGAGTAACCCATCACGCCGCGTCCCGCGGGGCCAACCGATGACACTCATCGAGCTGGCAATGTCCCTGGCGCTGGCGGCGATCGCCGTTCCCGCTGCCGCACCGGCACAGCAGAGCGCCATTCCCACTCCGGAGTCGGTGTTCGGCTTCGAGGTCGGAGCGGATCACAAGCTCATAAACTACGAAGAGTCGATCGCCTACTTCCAGAAGCTGGCCGCGGCGAGCGACCGGATCAAACTCATCGAGGTCGGGAAGACGGCGTTCGGCAGAACCTGGACTGCGGCTATAATCTCTTCGCCCGAGAACCTCGCGAAGCTCGATCACTACCGCGAGATCAACATGCGCCTGGCGCACCCGGCCGGGCTCACCGACGCCGAGGCGCGGAAACTCGCCGAAGAGGGGCGAGTGTTCGTCGACATCAGCGGCGGACTGCATGCGTCCGAGATAGCGGGCTCGCAGCATACGATCCAGCTCGCCTACGATCTCCTCTCGCGTGCCGACGATCCGCGCGTGCAGAAGATCTTCGACAACGTGATCTTCTTCCTCTGGCCATCGATCAACCCGGATGGCCAGGACATCGTGGTCGACTGGTGCAACGCGCGCGAAGCGGGTAAGAACCCGCCGCCGATGGAGTTGTATGAGAAGTACATCGGGCACGACAACAATCGTGACAGCTACATGCTGAACGTGGTGGAGTCGCGCGTGGTGCAGCGTACCTGGCGTGATTGGGAGCCGGAGATCATCTACGTCCATCACCAGTCCTCGCCGTTCCCCACGCGAATCTGGACTCCGCCCTTCGCCGATCCCGTCGGGATGCGCGTACCGCCGATCCCGGCGCGAGAGGTGAACGTGATCGGCACCGAGATCGGACTCAGTCTCGATGCGAACGGCCAGCCGGGCGCCACGAGCATGGGCGACGGCTACGATGCCTGGTACGCGGGCTACATCGACTACATGCCGATGTACCAGAACATAGCCTCCTGGTGGACGGAGACTCAGGGCGGCAACTGCGCGGTGCCGCGCACGACCACGCTCGACGATCTGCCTGACGATTACAAGGACCTGCGGCCCACGCCGATGTATGTCAGCCCGTGGACCGAGGGAACGTGGCATCTGCGCGACGCGGTGGATTACATGATCACGGCATCGAAGGCTACGCTGCGCTGGGCAGCGGCCAACCGCGAGGATGTCCTCTACAACCGCTATCAATCCGGCCGCGACGTGATCAGGAAGTACAGCACGTCGGCGCCTTACGCCTACATCATACCGCAGGATCAGCACGACCGGATGGCGCCGGTCGAGCTTCTTCGCCGATTCGCCTTCATGGGAATCTGGATCATGCAGATGGATCGCGACCTCACGTACGATGGTGTCACGTATCCGAAGGGAACGTGGGTCATCCCCATGAATCAGGAATACGCGGAGCTCGCCCGCGAGCTGCTCGAGGTGCAGCACTACCCGGATCTCGGCGAGGATCAGCCGTACGATGCCGCGGGCTGGACGCTCCCCTTCCAGATGAACGTCAAGGTGATCGAGGGGAAGACGCCGCTCTCCAAGGAATTCCACGCCGGGTTGAAACCGGTCAGCGGCGCCGTCGTCCTCAGGGACCGCGCTCCGGATGCGCCATTCACGACGAACCTCAGGGCGGCGGGTATCGTCGCGCCGCCGGTACGAGTGGCGGGCAGCGGGAAGACCCTCGTGCTCGACCCGGCACAGAACAACTCGTTCCGCCTCATCAACCGCGCGCTCGCCGCCGGCGGGAGCTTACGCTTCTCGACCGGCACCGATGGAAGCGGCGGCCGCTACTTCGTGACTGGTGTCGCGCCGAGCAAGCTCGCGAGCTGGGCCTCCGAGCTCTCGGTTGCCGCGAGTGCCACCAACTCCAGCTCGCGCTCGGTTGCAGCACGCAGCCGGATCGCACTGTACAAGGCGTCGCCCGGGATAATCGACCAGGGATGGACCCAGTGGCTCCTGGACAACTACGGGTTCGACTACACCATCGTAACGCCCGAGGACATCCGCAACGGGAAGCTCGCCTCGCGCTTCGATGTTCTCGTGGTGGCATCGCAGCGGGTAGACGGCGCCACCGGCAGAGGGAGACGTGGCGGAGGTGCGCGCAACCGCAGCGCTGCTGACAGTGCGGAGACAGCCGCCACCGTGCGCGGCGTGGACGAGTTCGTGCGCACCGGCGGAACTATCGTGGTCTGGAGTCAGGGCGTGGACCCCGCCATCAGCGCACTCCAGCTTCCCGTGCGCGATGTGGTGGAAGGGCTCGAGATGAAGGATTACTTCACGGGGATTTCGATCATGCAGGCGAAGGTCGACCCGGTGCACCCCGTGATGGCGGGGATGCCCGAACGTGCAGACGTGGTCGTGAACCGGAGTCCGGTTCTTACGACACTCGATGGCTTCGAGGGCACCGTACTGGCCAGCTACGATCGTGAGGCATCGCCGCTTCGCTCGGGATGGCTCAACGGCGCGAAGTACATGCAGGGCGGCGCTGCCGCGCTCGATGTGAAGCACGGGAACGGCCACGTCCTGCTCATCGCTTTCCAGCCGCAATGGCGCGGCCAGTCGACCGGAACGTTCCGCGTGGTCTTCAATTCGCTGTTCTTCGCAGGCGACATCGCGAAGAGTGCGCACGGAAGCCCGGGGTTCTGGACAGCGCCGGTGACTGCCGCAGGCCAGCCCGGGAGTTGATGCGTCGACAGGGTCTGACCCTTTGACCCTCCGTCGTCATTCCTGCGAAAGCAGGGATGACGACGGAATGCATGGGCCTGATCCCACCATGCACCGGCTTGACGCCGGGCGGCACCCGAGCAATGCTTTCGGCAGCGCGCTCTGGGGCGCCTCCTGTCCGCGGCAAGGGAGCCATGCTCCCACCCAACTGGTTCGTGCACGTGCTGCGAACCTTCTTCCTGCCTGTACTCAGCGGACTTCAGGCGAGTGTGGAGGAAGGTTTCAATGGAGAGGCAACTCACGTCCCGGAGCTCGCTCGAGACGCTCCGGAAGGAAGCGAAGCGCTGGCTGCGCTCGCTGCGCGAGAACGACGCGGAGGCGAAGGCGCGCCTCCATCGCGCGAACCCCGATGCTCCTGACGCTCCCGGCTTACGCGACGTGCAGCACGCACTCGCGCGGGAGCATGGCTTCCCCGGCTGGAATGAGTTGAAGGCCGAGCTCGCGCGTCGCCGGGCGAGCATGGGAGCGCTCCCCACCGATCGCGAAGCGGCAATCACCGAGCTCCTCGCCAGCGCCGAGCGCGGCGACGTTGCGCGGGTCACCGCGCTTCTGGATGCGCACCCCGACATCGTGAACGAGCGCGCGACGCTCGAAGGGCACACGGGCCGGCGCACTGCTCTGCACTTCGCCGTGAACCGCGACAGTACGGCGGTGGTGGCCCTTCTCCTCGAACGCGGCGCCGATCCGAACATCCGGGACGAGGGCGACAGCGCGACACCGCTGCACTTCGCTGCCGAACACGTGGCGCTGGACATCGTGCACCTGCTCGTCGAACACGGCACCGACACCATCGGAAGCGGCGACTTCCACGAGCTGGATGTCATCGGCTGGGCGACTGTCTTCGCGCGCGAGCAGAGCGTGGAGCTGGTGGAGTACCTGCTCGCACACGGTGCGCGGCACAACATCTCCTCCGCCGTTGCGACCGGCGCCGACGACGCGATACGTGAGATCGCCGCCCACACACCAGCCGATCTCGACAAGCCGATGGATGCGACGAACCACCGGCGCCGGCCGCTGCACCTGGCGATCGTGCGCGGGCAGCGCGGGGCGCTCGCCACTCTCCTCGAGCTGGGCGCGAACGTCGAAGCCGAAGATGCCGCGGGTCTAACGCCGCTCGACCAGGCCGCGCTGAGCGGTGAACGCGAGATGGCGGAGGCGCTGATCGCGCACGGAGCCCGCATCCGTCTCCCGGCCGCCGTGGCGCTGGAGCGCTTCGACGTCGTCGACATGCTGCTCTCCGATGACCCGCACGCGCTGCGCCCCGGCGGCCGCTGGGACAAGCTCGTCATCCGCGCGGCGGAGCGCGCGCCGGCG
>JBIQLU010000147.1:4377-8249 GCA_044463985.1 Gemmatimonas aurantiaca
CGGAAGCGCGTGACATCATCCTCGATGGCGCGATCGACATCTTCGATGCGATCATCTTCGAGCGCAACGATCGCATCGCCGACATCCTCGCGCGCGACCCGCTCGCGCTCGAGCGCCGCTTCCGCGAGTACGTGAACGGCGACGCGAAGTCGCATCGCGGAGTCGACCCCGACTGGACGCCCTTCGATTTCGCGAACGCGAACGGAAAGCTCGATGCAGCTCGCATCCTCGCCGAGCGCGCATCACGCGCGCGGGGTTCCGACGACCTCGTGGCGGATTTCCTGCGCAAGGCGTGCATGGACTGGCGCGTGGGCGGTGGTGGACGCTCCATGTGGACGCTCGATGCCGGACGCATTCTCGAACGCCATCCGGAGCTCGCGCGCACCAGCATCTACACCGCCGTCGCCTGCGGCGAGCTGGATGAAGTTCGTCGCATTCTCGACGAGCGCCCGCACGCTGCGAACGAGATCGGCGGTCCGCGCGCCTGGCCTCCGCTTCTCTACCTCTGCTCGGCGCGGCTCCCGCAGTCTCGATCGAGCGAGAACGCCGTAGCTATCGCGCATCTGCTGCTCGACCGTGGCGCAGATCCCAACGCGTTCTACCTCGGTGGCAACGCCGACATCCACTACACCGCGTTCACCTGCGTGATGGGACGCGGCGAGGATCTCGAGGCCGTGCACCCGCGTGCGCGCGAGCTGGTGGCGCTGCTCCTCGAGCGCGGCGCTGACCCGTACGACAACCAGGTGCTCTACAACGTCTTCGCCGACAACACGTCGCGGCACCTGCTGGATGACGACATGGTCTGGCTCCTCGAGCTGATGTACGAAGCCTCGGTGCGCCGCGGGCGGCGGGCCGACTGGCAAGATCCGCTCTGGCCGATGTTCGACATGCGCGGCGCCCCATCACTCGGCGATGAGGAGCGTGTGCACCATGGCGCGCGCTTCATGCTCGATGCGGCCGTCGATCGCAACCTGCTCCGCATGGCAGAATGGATGCTGCGGCACGGCGCCGACCCGAACGCGCCCCCGGGCCGGCTCTGGAAGGGGAGCACGCGCACGCTCTACCAGGAGGCGGTGGCGCGCGGACACGCCGACATGGCGGCGCTGCTCGCACGGTACGGCGCCAGCACGCTGCCGGCCACGGTCGCTGCGAGCGAAGCGTTCGTCGAGGCGTGCGCCCGCGGCGAGCGCGATGAAGTACTCGCGCTCTCGCGCCGGCATCCCGAGCAACTCGCCGACCCACGCGCGATGCACGCGGCTGTGCAACGGGATCGCGCGGAAGTAGTGGAGCTGCTCCTCGAGCTCGGCGTTCCACCCGGCATCACCGATTCTCGAAACGGAGTGACCGCGCTGCACATCGCGGCGAGCGCGAACGCGCCGCGTTCCGCGCTGCTGCTCCTCGAGTATGGCGCAGACGTCGACGTGCGCGACAGGATGTACGACTCGCCGCCGCTCGGCTGGGCTTCCTGGTTTCAGCACGCGCGCATGGTGGAGCTGCTCGGCGCGCGGAGTCGCGACGTCTGGTATCTCACCTACACGGGACGGGTGCAGCGGCTGCGTGAAGTTCTGGCGGAGGAACCGGAGCTCGCGCGCGTTGTCGGGCGGGAGGGCGACACACCGCTCATGTGGCTTCCCGGCGATGCTGAAGCTGCCCTCGACATCGCGACGCTGCTGCTGGACCACGGCGCCGATGCCGCAGTGCTGAACGCGAAGAAGGAGTCCGCCGCGAACATCGCCGAGCGACGCGGTCTCTACGATGTAGCCACTCTGCTCGGAACGACGGGGTCAGGCACCTGATGTAGAGGTGCCGGCAGCGCTGGTGCCGGGGGCTCTACATCAGGGGGCTGACCCCCCCGTTTTCCCCCGGCGGGGTGCCCGTGCGAAGCTTGAACGCGCGGCTGAATGCTGCCTCCGACCTGTAGCCGAGCCGCGTCGCCAATTCGGCCACGCTCAGGTCGTCGTCTCCGAGCCAGGTGAGCGCCAGGTTCATCCTCCAGCGCGCCACGTAGCGCATCGCCGGCTCGCCGACGAGCTCCGCGAAGCGGGCCGCGAACGCCGAGCGCGACATCGCCACCTCCGACGCGAGCGACGAGAGCGTCCACGCGCGCGCCGGGTCGCGATGTATGAGCGCCATCGCACGGCCGATCCGCCTGTCCTGCAATGCGCCGAGCCATCCGCGCTGCGCTGCCGGGTCCTGCCCGATCCACGACCGTATCATCTGGATCACCAGGATGTCGGCGAGACGAGTGATCACCGCCTCACCGCCCGGTCTCAGCTCGCGCGTTTCGGCCGACATGAAACGGAGCGTGCTCTGAATCCACTCCATCTGCGGCGAGCGCGAGGAGTCCACGCTCATCAGCTTCGGGAGCACCCGCACCAGTTGATACGCCGCGGGATGATCGAAGCGCACGGCGCCGCAGATCACCGTAGTAGCCGCACCGCTCCCACCGAGCCGGAGGACCTCGTAGCGCTCGCTGATCTGCTCGCGCGGCAAGTCGAAGAGCTTCGCGGCGGCCACGCCTCGCTCATGCCCCATCCGGTGACCCGTGCCGTGCGGCACGAGGGCGAGGTCGCCCGGCATCAGGAGGCGCGCCGGGTCGTCATCCACCTCGAGCCAGCAGCGCCCCGAGGTCACGAAGTGGAACATGAGGCAGTTCCGCATCGGCGGGAGCTCCAGCCCCCACGGCTCGCTGAACTCCGAGCGGCAATAGAAGACGCCGCTCATCCGCAGGAAGTGCAGCACCTCGCCAAGCGGATCGACCTGGTTCCATTCCGGCTCGTGATCCATGGGATCAATCTGCACAGCGTCCTACGGCCTCGTCCAGTATCTCTGGACGATCGAGCATGAATCGTCGACTTCATGCCATTTTCCGACCAGCGGCAGACCGGAATACTGGACGCAGTACCAATCGCAATCTGGAAACCGGGCAACGCAGGAGAGAGACGATGGGCAACATTACAGAAACGACGACCCTGATAACAGGCGGCACCGGAAAGATCGGCAGGCGCATCGTGGAACGGCTCGAGGCGCTCGGGCTGCCGGTGCGGGTGGGCTCCCGAAACGCGGAGCCACGCTTCGACTGGGGAGATCGCTCGACGTGGGCGCCTGCGCTGCGGGGCGTGGAGCGCGTGTACCTGTCGTACTACCCGGACCTCGCCGTACCCGGCGCTGTCGAGATGGTGGACGAGTTCGCGAAGGAAGCCGTGCGTATGGGAGTGCGGCGCATCGTGCTCCTCTCCGGCCGCGGCGAGGATGGCGCGGAGCAAAGCGAAGAGAAGGTGCGCGCCTCCGGCGCGGAGTGGACGATCCTGCGCTCGAGCTGGTTCAGCCAGAACTTCAGCGAGAACTATCTCCTCGAGCCGGTCGTGGCCGGCGAGGTAGTGCTGCCGGTGGATGAGGTGCGCGAGCCGTTCGTCGACGCCGAAGATGTGGCCGATGTAGCAGTCGCAGCGCTCACCGAAGCTGGCCATGCCGGCAGGCTGTACGAGCTCACCGGACCGAGGCTTCTCACTTTCGGGGAAGCGGTCGGCGAGATCGCCGCGGCGACGGGACGAACGATCGAGTACGTCCCCGTGACGGTCGACGACTACACGGCGGCGCTGAAGGATATGGCAGTGCCAGACGACTTCGTGTGGCTGCTCGGCTACCTCTTCAGCGAAGTACTCGACGGTCGCAACGAGCGGCTGTGCGATGGAGTTCAGCGGGCGCTCGGCCGCGAGCCGCGCGACTTCACCGAGTACGTGCGCGAGACGGCAGCCGCCGGAATCTGGAAGTGAACGACGGGGTCAGGCACTTTATGTAGAGGTTCCGGGCGCAAAGGCGGCGGGGCCTCTACATAAAAGGGCTGGCCCCCGCCGTCCCTTCCAGCCATC
>JBIQLU010000148.1:0-8051 GCA_044463985.1 Gemmatimonas aurantiaca
GGGATGCTCACGGAAGCGCAGATGCAGGAGCTGGACGCTGCGCGCGGGAGCGAGTTCGACCGACTCTTCCTCACGTTCATGATCCAGCACCACAGCGGCGCGGTCTCCATGGTGCGAGAGCTCTTCGGAACCTACGGAGCCGCGCAGGACCAACTGGTCTTCAAGTTCGCCAACGACGTCAACGTGGATCAGACCACGGAGATTGCCCGGATGCAGAAGATGCTCGCCGCCGTGATGTTCGGCGATACGGCGGCAGACGGTTCGACTTCGGAAAGACAGTAGCCCACTTCGCCCCTCCAGAGGACAAAGACATGGCACCCCCGTATCACAATCGCGGTACCACGCTGCGAACGACAGCGCTGAAGCTTCTCTCCTTTTCGTTCGCGCTGGGATTGATCCCCATCGCATCCAGCGCTCAGAGCGCCGCCCGCTCGGAGGGGAATGCCCGCGCGGCCGCGAACCTCTCGCCCTCGGCGCCCGATCCCGATCCGCGCGTCGGTCTCAAGGCCGGACTTTACGATGCCGGCGAGGCGGCGTGGAACGTGAAGCTCGTGTCCAGCAGCAAGCCGCCGAAGGATTTCGAGGGACAGACCAACTCCGATCTCGCCTTCCTCGGCAAGTACGCGATTCAGGGTAGCTACCACGGCTGGCAGATCTGGGACATCAGCAACCCGGCGAACCCCGTGCTCGAAACTGCGTACGTGTGCCCGGCCTCGCAGAGCGACGTCTCGGTCTACAGGAATCTGCTCTTCGTTTCCGGCGAGGGACTCACCGGCCGCATCGACTGCGGCACCGAGGGCGTGAAGGACACCGTGAGCACCGAACGCCTGCGCGGTCTCCGCATCTTCGACATCAGCGACATCAAGCATCCGAAGAACGTCGGGAACGTGCAGACGTGCCGCGGCTCGCACACGCACACCATCCTCGTGGACCCGAAGGACAAGGAAAACGTCTACATATACATCTCCGGCTCGGCAGGCGTGCGCTCGCCCAGCGAGCTCGCCGGCTGCGTGAACGCGAGCCCGGATGAGAACGCGAACACGGCGCTCTTCCGGATCGAAGTCATCAAGGTGCCGCTCGCGCATCCGGAGCAGGCGAAGATCGTCAGCTCGCCGCGCATCTTCCACGACCTCACGGCGCCGAAGCGTCACGGTGAGACGCCGCAGGATTCCGCGCGCAACGCCGAGCGCGTTGCCGAGGCGCGTGCGAAGGGCGAGTTCGTCGTGAACATGATGGGTGCGGATCGCGTTCTCCCCGCCCGTTACACCAAGCCGATGCTCGACAGCGTCGTCGCCGCACGCGGTGGAAGCGGCGCGGCGACCGCCGCGGACAGCGCGGCGCTCCGCGAAGCGCTCCCCGGCATCTTCGCGAAGATGTTCGGCCAGCAGCAGCAGGGTAATGGCCCGCGTCCCGGTCCCACGCAGTGCCACGACATCACGGTGTATCCGGAGCTCGGCCTCGCCGGCGGCGCCTGCGAGGGCTACGGAATGCTGCTCGACATCAGCGATCCGGCAAACCCGGTTCGTCTGCAGGCGGTAGCCGACTCCAATTTCTCGTACTGGCACTCGGCGACCTTCAACAACGACGGCACGAAGATCCTCTTCACCGATGAATGGGGCGGCGGCGGCCAGGCCAAGTGCCGCGCTACCGACCCGCGCGAGTGGGGCGCCGACGCGATCTTCTCGCTCGACAAGGAGAAGATGACTTTCCACAGCTACTACAAGCTCCCCGCGGCGCAGACTGAAGAGGAGAACTGCGTGGCGCACAACGGGTCGCTCATCCCGATTCCGGGGCGCGACGTGATGGTGCAGTCGTGGTATCAGGGCGGCATCTCGGTCTTCGACTGGACGGATGCGAGCCACCCGCAGGAGATCGCCTTCTTCGACCGCGGTCCGATCGACTCGACGCGTATGGAGTCGGGCGGCACCTGGTCGGTGTACTGGTACAACGGCTCTCTCGTCAGCTCGGAGATCGCTCGCGGACTCGACATCTTCCAGCTCACGCCGAGCGATCTTCTCTCGCAGAACGAGATCGACGCGGCGAACACGGTGCACCTCGACTACCTGAACGCACAGGGTCAGCCGAAGTACGTGTGGCCCGCGAGCTTCTCGCTCGCACGCGCGTACGTCGATCAGCTCGAGCGCTCGCACGGCCTTTCGAGCGAGCGGATCGACGCTGTCCGCAAGACGCTCGATGGCGCCGAAAAGGCATCGGGCGCGAAGCGGAGCGCCGCACTCAAGGGACTCGCATCGCTGCTCGACGGCGAGGCGCGGAACTCGAGCGACGCGGCGAAGGTCGGAAAGCTGGCGAGTGCCGTGAAGGAGCTCGCGGCGTCGTGACCGTGTAGACGCTTCGCGGAAGCGAGGTGCGGAACGCCGGTGGTGCACGAGGGAGTGCGCCACCGGCGTTCTGCGCGATGCGGGCAGTGCACTCCGGCTGAAATCGGGGCAGCCGCTGGCGAGTGCCGTTGCAGCTCCCCATCTTTGCTTAGCCCGCCATCTCTCACCCACCGCTCGAATTGCCATGAAAAAGCTTCTTCTCGCCATCGTGCTCACCGGAACCGCGGCCGCGTGCTCCGGAAAATCCTCCGGCGACGAAGCCGCGCGGTGGGAGCAGCACGCCAGCAACGTCACCATCACGAGGGACGACTGGGGGATCGCGCACGTGCGCGGCAAGAGCGACGCCGACGCGGTGTTCGGGATGATCTACGCGCAGGCGGAAGACGACTTCAATCGCGTAGAGACGAACTACATCAATTCGATCGGCCGGCTCGCCGAAGCGGAGGGTGAGAAGGAGATCTACCGGGATCTTCGCATGAAGCTCTTCATCGATCCCGACAGCATGAAGTCCATGTACGCGGAGAGCCCGCAGTGGCTGAAGGATCTCATGGTGGCGTGGGCCGACGGATTGAACTTCTACCTCGCGAAGCATCCCGAGGTGAAGCCGCGAGTGATAACGCACTTCGAGCCGTGGATGGCGCTCACGTTCAGCGAAGGGAGCATCGGCGGCGACATCGAGCGGATCGACCTGGGTGATCTGGAAGCGTTCTACGGTGCCGACCCCGGCGCCGCGATTCAGCGCGCCGCGGAGGTGAATTCCGCGCGCCCGGCCGCTGCAACTCGGATCGCGGAGGCCGAAGACGGCCCGCCCCCCGAACCCACTGGCTCGAACGGTATCGCGATCGCGCCATCCAACACGAAGGATCACCACGCGCTGCTGCTGATTAATCCGCACACGTCGTTCTTCTTCCGCTCGGAGCTGCAGATGACGAGCGATGAGGGGCTCGATGCCTACGGCGCGGTGACGTGGGGTCAGTTCTTCGTGTATCAGGGCTTCAACGACGGCGCAGGGTGGATGCACACGTCGAGCGGCGTCGACAACATCGACGAGTACTACGAGACCATCACGCGCAGAGGAGACTCGCTCTTCTACAAGTACGGGAACGAGGAGCTGCCGGTCACCACCTACACCATCACCGTCCCCTACCGCACGGACTCGGGGATGGAGAAGCGCGAGTTCGAGGTCTACAAGACGCGCCATGGTCCCATCGTGCGCGAGGCGGACGGCAAGTGGATCAGCGTGAGTCTCATGCAGGCGCCGCTCAAGGCGCTCACGCAGTCGTACACCCGCACGAAGGCGCGCAACTACAAGGAGTTCGCCCAGACGATGGAGCTCCATACCAACTCCTCCAACAACACGATCTTCGCCGACAAGGAGGGGAACATCGCCTACTTCCACTCGAACTTCATCCCGAAGCGCGACACGAGCTTCGACTGGACGGAGCCGGTGGATGGAAGCGATCCGCGCACCGACTGGAACGGCGTGCTCTCGCTCAACGAAAGCCCCGACCTCCTCAATCCTGCCAGCGGCTGGCTCTACAACAGCAACAACTGGCCGTGGTCGGCCGCGGGTCCCAGCAGCCCGAAGCGCGCCGATTTTCCGAAGTACGTGGAGCGGGGCACCGAGGAGTCTCCGCGTGGCTACCACGCGCTTCGCGTGCTCTCGGACAGGAAGGATTTCACCGTCGAGTCGCTGCGGGCGGCGGCATACGACAGCTACCTTCCCGCCTTCGCGAAGCTGATACCGGCGCTGCTGAAGGCGTACGACCGCACGCCCGCATCGAGCCCGCTGCGCTCGAAGCTCGCCGAGCAGATCAAGGTGCTGCGCGGCTGGGACTACAGGTGGGGTGTAGAGTCGGTGCCCACTTCGCTCGCCGTGTTCTGGGGCGAGCAGGTATACCGCGATGTGCGTGACGACGCTCGGAAGGCGGGAGCCTCGGCCGATGAGTACATCGTTTCTAAGGCTCCGCCGAGCCAGCTCCTGAACGCGCTAGCGACGGCGTCGGACAAGTTGCAGGCGGACTTCGGAGACTGGCGTACACCGTGGGGCGAGATAAACCGGTTCCAGCGCGTCTCGGGCGACATCGTCCAGAAGTTCGATGACTCGAAGCCGAGCATTCCCGTGGGCTTCACTTCGTCGCGGTGGGGCTCGCTCGCGTCGTTCGGCGCGCGCGCATATCCGGGCACGAAGAAGTGGTACGGCACGAGCGGCAACTCGTTCGTGGCAGTCGTGGAGTTCGGCGACAGCGTACGCGCGATCGCCGTGACGGCGGGCGGCGAGAGCGGTGATCCGGCCTCGCCGCACTTCAACGACGAGGCGGAGCGCTACTCCACGGGAGATCTGCGTCCCGTGTACTACTACCCATCGCAGCTCGAGGGCCACACGGAACGAAGCTACCATCCGGGGAGTTGATGCGAACGGGCAGTCGATGATACTCTCGGAGGGAGCGGGGCGGTGCGCGTAGAGCTGCTGACCATAGGTGCCGAGCTGCTGCTCGGCTACACGGTAGACACGAACGCAGCCTTCATGGCGCGCTCTCTCTCGGAGATCGGCGTGGTCGTGGTGAGGCACGACACGGTGGGCGACGATCCCGAGCTCATCGCGCGCGCGATGCTCGATGGACTCGAGCGCACCGGTGCGGTCATCACGAGCGGCGGTCTGGGACCCACCGCCGACGACCGCACGCGCGATGGTCTCGCAGCGGCATTCGGGCGCGAGCTGCTCACGGATCCAGAAGCACTCGCGCAGGTGGAGCGGCGCTTCCGTCTCTTCGGCAGGGAGATGCCGCGGATCAACGTGGTGCAGGCGCTGGTGCCGCGCGGCGCCCGCGTGCTCGAGAATCGATTCGGTTCCGCGCCCGCGCTCTGGCTGGAGGATGAACGCGGGCGCTGGGTGATCACGCTGCCCGGTGTGCCGAGCGAGATGCGCGGACTGCTCACCGAGACGGTGATCCCGATTCTACGCTCGCGAGAAAGCGCGCCCGTCGTCGTCACATCGCGCACTCTGCGTACCACTGGCATCGGGGAGTCGGCGCTCGCCGAGCTGCTCGGCGCTGACGGAGGGAGCAGCGTGGCCGGCCTTCCGCTGGCGTATCTGCCGGGATGGGAGGGTGTGGACCTGCGAGTGACGGCGGCGGAGATGCCCGCGGCGGAAGCCGAACGACATCTCGATGAGGCCGCACGCCGCCTGCGCGACAGGGCCGGCAAGTACATCTACGGTGAAGGGTCGGCGGATCTCGCCGCGGTCGTCATCGACCTCTGCAGGGAGCGCTCGCTCACCATCGCGACAGCCGAGAGTTGCACCGGCGGCCTGCTCGGCGCGCGTATCACGGCGGTGCCCGGTTCGAGCGACGTTTACCCCGGTGGCGTGGTGGCGTACTCCAATCCTGTGAAGGAGTCGCTCCTGGGCGTACCGACCGAGCTGCTGGCGAGCAGGGGAGCGGTGAGCGAGGAAGTGGCGCGAGCGATGGCGGCCGGAGTGCGCGAGCGCCTCGGCGCGAACATCGGCGTCGGCATCACGGGCATCGCGGGCCCGGGCGGCGGTTCCCCCGAAAAGCCGGTGGGGACGGTGTGGATGGCCGTGCAGATGGGTGATGAAGTGCGGACGTTCGGACGCGTGTACGTTGGCGATCGCGGCGAGGTGCGTGCGCGCTCGGCGCAGTCCGCTCTGGAGACGTTGCGGCAGTTGCTCCTCGTCTCGAGCTGAGGCGAGCGGGGACCGCAGGCGACGCGGCGCCGAAGTCGCGCGTGATCGGGGCGGCGGGAGGCATACCGGTTGCACGCTTGCCAGCGAGAGGGGAGATTTCGAGTTCGCGACTACGCTCCGGCGCTTCGACTGCCGGGGTGCGGGCATCTACACGTTTCAGGGAATTCATGGTGCGAGACGATCGGGAAGGCCGCTTTGATGGCGCGCAGCGGGATGAAGAGGTAGCGGATACACCGGAGCCCGAACCACAGGCAGATGGCGCGACGGTTCCGCCAGCCACGGCGGCCGCGGGTACGGCAGCCCAGGACGGCTCCGATCTCGAGTTCCGGCTCGCCGAGCAGCGGGACAAGTATCTGCGACTGGCGGCGGAGTTCGACAACTATCGCAAGCGCACCACTCGCGAGCGCCAGGAGGCGGGCGTGCGCGCGCAGGGCGACTTGCTGAAGCGGATCCTCGACTCGCTCGACGATCTCGATCGCGCCACGTCGCCGCAGAACGAAGGCGTGGATGCGAAGGCGGTGGTGGAGGGAATTCGCGCGATCGACCAGAAGTTGATGCGCACGCTCGCCGACGCCGGACTCGAGGTCGTGAGTCCGCTGGATGAGCCATTCAATCCGGAACTGCACGAAGCGATAGCGACCGAGCGCGCGCTCTCGCCGGAAGACGATCACCTGGTGGCACGTGTGTACCAGCCGGGATACGTCTACCAGGGACAGCTCCTTCGTCCGGCGCGCGTCGTGGTCAAGCAGTGGTCGGAGTGAGGAGCGCGTAACGATACATGGCTCAGAGCAAGGACTTCTACGCCACACTCGGCGTCAGCGCATCGGCGACGCAGGATGAGATCAAGAAGCAGTATCGCAAACTCGCCAAGAAGTTTCACCCCGATGCGAACCAGGGCGACCCGAAAGCGGCCGAGCGCTTCAAGGAGATCTCCGAAGCGTACAACGTGCTGGGTGATGCGGAGAAGCGAAAACAGTATGACGAGATGCGCCGGCTCGGCGCGTTCGGAAGTGGATTCGGCGGCGCACGGCCCGGAGGAGCTCGACCGGGCGGCGGCGCCGGTGCGGGCGCGCGGCCGGGAAGCGGAAATGTAAATTTCGAGGATTTCGACATCGGCGGACTCGGAGGTCTGGGCGACCTCTTCGCGTCGATGTTCGGCGGCGGCGGTCGCGCGGGCCCCACGCCCGGTGGTGCGGCCGGCGCGCGTGCGCGCACCGCGGGGCGTGGCCAGAGCGTGGAAGCCACGGTCGAGATACCGTTCCGCACCGCGGCGCTCGGGGGGAAAGTGCCGATCCAGCTCGAGGTGAACGAAGAGTGTCCGACGTGTCACGGGAGCGGCGCCGCTCCCGGCGCGTCGTTCAAGACATGTCCCGAGTGCAGCGGGCGCGGCGTGATCTCGTTCGGTCAGGGCGGCTTCGCGGTGAACCGTCCATGTCCGATGTGTCTGGGAAGAGGCCAGATCCCGACCGAGCGCTGCCCCACCTGCAACGGTACCGGCGAGACGCGCGCGCGCCGCACTGTGAACGTGACGGTCCCGGCGGGTACCGATACAGGCACGCGGCTGCGGCTTTCGGGGCAGGGCGGGAAGGGAGTCAACGGCGGACCGCCGGGCGATCTCATCATCAACTTCCAGGTTCAGCCCGATCGCTTCTTCAAGCGAGATGGCCTGGATATCGTTGCCACGATACCGCTCAACATCGCGCAGGCCACACTCGGCTCGAAGGTGAGCGTGCGCACCCTGAACGGAAAGAAGGTCGCGTTGCGGATTCCGGCGGGTACGCCTTCAGGGAAGCGCTTCCGCGTTCGCGGTCAGGGGATCGAGAAAGACAGCAAGCGCGGCGACATGATCATCGAGGTGTCGATAACCGTGCCGGAGGATCTGTCTCCGGAGCAGGAGGAGATGATGAAACAGTTCGCCGCGGCAGGGAACCTTAAGTACTGACGAACGAGGGGGTCAGGCACTTCGTGTAGAGGTCCCAGGCAGCTTTGCTGCCCGGGACCTCTAC
>JBIQLU010000149.1:0-1339 GCA_044463985.1 Gemmatimonas aurantiaca
GCGGAACCATGGAGCGTGCTCCCACGTTATGGGACGTGTCTCGTCCCGAACTTCCGGGTCGGTCGTGGCCTCATCCGTGCTCGCGCGGGTGTGCGCGTCCGTTCGCATCTCCTTCTCGGTCCAGAACAGTGACTCGTATGCGTCGCATTTCCTCCGTGCTCGCCGCGGTGCTTCTTCCACTCGCCTGTGGCAAGGGAGCTCCGCCCCCGCAGATGCCGCCTGCCGAGGTTTCCGTCGTCACAGTGGTCCCTCGCAAGGTGGCCGACGATGTGGAGCTGGCCGGGGAGGTTCAGGCATGGCGCACCGTTCAGGTTCGCGCGCAGGTCTCGGGCGTGATAGTGGAGCGGCCTTTCCGCGAGGGATCCGAGGTACGGCCGAACGACGTCCTCTATAGAATTGACCCGGTGAACTACCGCGCCGACTTCGACGCGGCGCAGGCGCAGGTGGCGGACGCCGAGGCGAGGCTCGCCAACGCCGAGAGCAATGCCGGCAGGCTGCGTCCACTCCTCTCCGACAACGCCGTGTCGAAGCAGGATGTGGACAACGCGGAGTCGGCGGTCAAGCAGGCGCAGGCTGCGGTGGACGCCGCCAAGGCGGCGATGGAGCGTGCACGCAAGAGCTTCAGCGAGACAGTGGTGCGTGCCGAGATCACCGGCCGCGTGGGGCGAGCGCAGCTCGATGTGGGCACGAGAGTCACCGGACCGAGCGACGTGCTCACCACGATCGATGTGCTCGACCCGATCTACGTGAGCTTCCGTCCTTCGGCCCAACAGCAGCTCGCCTGGCGTCGCAACGCGGATACGCGTCGGGCGCTCACGATCGGCGGCTCGGCGCGCGTGCAGGTCACGCTCTCCGACGGCAGCACTTTCCCCACGCTCGGCCGCATCGGATACGTGGATCCCGTAGTGGATCCCGCGACGGGAACGCAGCAGTTTCGCGCCGAGTTCGCGAACTCCGAGCACGTGCTGCTCCCGGGACAGTTCGTGCGCGTGAAGCTGCAGGGACTGGTGCGCGACAGCGCGATCGTCATACCACAGCGCGCCGTGCAGCAGCAGCTCGGCAGACAGAGCGTGTACGTGGTGGGGAAGGGGGACACCGTGCTCGCGCGCGAAGTGAAGGGAGCGGGATGGTCGGGCAACGGGTGGCTCATCGAGAGCGGACTGCAGCCTGGTGATCGCGTGGTGGTGGATGGGGTCCAGAAGATCGGTCCGGGAATGGTGGTGCATCCCGTGGCCTACACCGACAGTTCGGCGACCGACACGCTGGGCGGCGATCGGCCGGCAGGGAGCAGCGTCGCGCGTGGCGGAGGGGATCGATGAGCGAGACTACCCCCGTGGTC
>JBIQLU010000149.1:1439-2818 GCA_044463985.1 Gemmatimonas aurantiaca
CAGCAGCTCAACAGTCTCGACGGACTCCTCTACTACAAGTCGTCGAACTCGAGCAACGGCGTGATGAACCTGCAGATCTACTTCGACATCTCGCGCGACCAGGATCTGGCCGCGGTGGATGTTCAGAACGCGATCAGCCTGGCCGAGCCGCAGCTCCCGGCGGCAGTGCGCCAGAACGGCATCACGATCACGAAGGCCAACACCAACATCCTCTTCTTCGGCGCGCTGCAGTCCGACGACCCGCGCTACGACGCCGCATTCCTCACGAACTACGGGAAACTGTACGTCGAGGACGAGTTGAAGCGCCTTCCGGGCGTGGGCAACGCGACCTTCTTCAGTACGCTCGATTTCTCGATGCTCATCAGCCTCGATCCCGAGCGGATGGCGCAGCTCGGGATCACGGTGAGCGACGTGTCGGACGCGGTACAGGAGAACAACTCCACGAAGCCGGCAGGGCGACTGGGTCGCGAACCATCGCCGGCCGGAACGCAGCTCACGCTCCCGGTGACCACGCAGGGGCGCCTCAGTACGCCCGAGGAGTTCGGTGACATCATCGTGAAGGCGGAGCCCGACGGGTCGATCGTGCACGTCCGCGATATCGCGAACGTCACGCTCGGGGCGCAGGGGTACGACGTTGCCACCCGCATCAACGGCAAGGAGACGGCGGTCTTCGCGATCTACAGCCGACCTGATGCCAACAGTCTCGATGTGCGTACGGCGGTCGAGACGCGGATGAACGAGCTGGCGAAGTCGTTCCCCAACGGGGTGACGTGGAGCTCGCCGTTCGACACCACGCCTTTCATCACCGAGTCGATAATCGAGGTTGCGAAGACGCTGCTCGAGGCAATGCTGCTCGTCACGCTGGTGGTGTTCGTGTTCCTGCAGAGCTGGCGGGCCACGCTCATCCCGGTCCTGGCGGTACCGGTGAGCATCATCGGCACTTTTCTGGGGTTGAAGGCGCTCGGGTTCTCGGTAAATACGCTGACGCTGTTCGGGATGGTTCTGGCGATAGGTATCGTGGTGGACGATGCCATTGTCGTCATCGAGAACGTCGAACGAATAATGGCGCAGGAGCATCTGCCACCGAGAGCGGCCACGAATCGCGCCATGCGCCAGATAGCCGGAGCGCTGATAGCCATCGTGCTCGTGCTCTGCTCGGTGTTCGTCCCGGTGGCGTTCATCGGCGGCATCACCGGGAGCATGTACCAGCAGTTCGCGGCTACGATCGTCATCTCGGTGGTGCTCTCGGGGCTCGTGGCGCTCACTCTGACTCCCGCGCTCTGCTCCCTGATGCTGAAGCACGCGCCGGAGGAGACCGACAACCGTCTGGCGCGCTGGTTCAACGATCGCTTCGAGCGTCTCACCGGCGGTTACATCGG
>JBIQLU010000149.1:2918-8014 GCA_044463985.1 Gemmatimonas aurantiaca
CCAGACCAACTCGGCAACGATGTTCGTGTCGCTGAAGCCGTGGAGTCAGCGCGAGGGTTCGGACCAGTCGGTGGATGCGGTTCTCGCCCGAACGAACGGAAGGCTCTTCGGGATGAAGGACGCCATCGGCTTCGGCTTCAACCTTCCGGAGATCGCCGGACTCGGCGCGACGGCCGGTCTCGAGATGAATCTGCAGGAGCGTACGGGCGGAGACATCCGCCAGTTCGCTGCCGCGGTGGGGAGTTTCGTACAGGACGCGCAGAAGCTTCCGTCGATCGCAACGGTCAACGGCGGCATCCGCACCGAGGTGCCGGAGGTGTACGTGAAGGTCGATGAAGACGCGGCACGCTCCCGCGGAGTGGGGACCGGGCAGATCTTCTCCACGCTGCAAACGATGCTGTCCACCCTGTACCTCAACGACTTCAACCTCTACGGAAGAACGTATCGCGTGCAGGCGCAGGCAGAGGCGCAGTACCGGCAGAAGCCGGAAGACATCGGGCGATTCTACGTGCGAAGTACCGGCGGCGACATGGTACCGCTCTCCGCGCTCGTGCAGACGGAGATGCGCGGCGCGCCGAGTTTGATCACGCGCTTCAACGGATTCCCGTCGGCGCTCATCACAGGTACGGCGGCGCCGGGGCACAGCTCGGGCGAGGTGCTCGACGATGTCGAACAGTTGATGGCCGACAAGTACGCCGCGCAGGGACTCGGCTACGCGTACAGCGGCCAGTCGTTCCAGGAGCGGGCGTCGCAGGGACAGACGGGGCTCGTCATCGCGCTCGGACTGATCCTCGTGTTCCTGGTGCTGGCCGCGCAGTACGAGAGCTGGTCGGTGCCGTTCGCGGTGTTGCTGGGCCTTCCGTTCGGAGTGCTCGGTGCGCTGTTCGCGGTGTGGCTGCGGGGAATGCCGAACGACATCTACTTCCAGGTCGGGATCATCGCGGTGATCGGTCTCGCGGCCAAGAACGCGATCCTGATCGTGGAATTCGCGAGCGAACTGAGACGCGAGGGCAAGTCGATAGGCGAGGCGGCGGTGGAGGCGGCACGAGAGCGGCTGCGTCCAATCCTCATGACGTCGTTCGCATTCATACTGGGTGTGGCCCCACTCCTCACCGCGGGCGGTGCGGGTGCGGCGAGCCGTCACTCGCTGGGCACGAGCGTGGTGTTCGGAATGCTCGGTGCCACGCTGATCGGGATCTTCTTCATCCCGCTCTTCTTCGCCGCGATCCGCGCGCTCTCCGAACGACGCTTCTGGCGACGGTCGCACGCTCCGGCGCCGGCGACGAATCCCGACGGAGGGCGCTGACCATGCGGACAGCGAAGGAGTTGGCGCGGAGAATCCGTGCAGGGATGGGAATGCTGCCGGTTCGGCGAGCATCGGCAATGCGGGTGGTCGTCGCGACATCCGGCGTGTGGCTCATGGCGTGTGCGATCGGCCCCTCCACCAGAGTGGAGTCGCCGGCTCTGCCAGTGCCGCAGCGTGCCGACAGCGCACTGTCGCCCGCGGCGCGCGCTTTCCTGGATTCGCTCGCGACCGCGCGCGAGTCGGGTGAGGAGCCGAGCGGCGCGGTGGTGACGCGGCCGGAATCGGCGCGTCGCGCGGACACCACCACGCGAGCGCTCCCGCCGGTGCGACAGCTCGACGTGGAGCGGATGCGCGACCTCGCCTGGCTGGACGTGCTGCGCGATACACAGCTCGTCGCTCTGGTCGACAGCGCGGTCACCAACAATCGCGATCTCCAGGTGGCGCAGGCACGGGTACGTGAGTATCGCGCGCTCAATGGCGTCGCGCGCTCGGGCCTCTTTCCGCAGGTGACGGCGAGCGCTTCGGCGAGCAGGAACAAGGTGGCCTTCGGCCCGAATGTGCTGAAGTACGATGCGGTGCGCCTGACGGGCGACCTCTCGTGGGAGCTGGACTTCTGGGGGCGGCTGCGCCGCCAGGCGGAAGCGGGGCACTACGATTATCTCGCATCGCGCGCCGATGAACGCGCCACGGTGCTCACGCTGGTGAGTGACGTGGCCACGGCGTATCTGCAGTTGCGCGAGCTCGACGCCGACCTCGCGATCTCGGAGCAGACACTCGAGTCGAGGAAGACGACGCTCGAGCTGGCGCGTCGCCGTTATGCGCAGGGATTGATCTCGGAGCTCGACGTGCGTCAGTTCGAGGCGCAGCTCGCCGACCCCGCCGCACGCGTGGCCGATTTTGCGCGGATGCGCGTCGAGCAGGAGAACGCGCTCGCGGTGCTTCTCGGTCGCGAGCCGGGACCGATCGCGCGAGGCGGCACACTCGAGAGTGCCGTTGAGGCGGTGCAGGTACCCGATTCGATTCCGGGTTCGCTGATAGCGCGCCGTCCCGATGTTATAGCCTCGCAGCGGCGGCTGCAGTCGGCAACGGCTCGCATCGGAGTGGCGATAGGCAATCGCCTCCCATCCATAATGCTCGGTGGGAGCTATGGCGCGCAGAAGCCCGACTTCAGCGGCCTCTTCGACCGGAGTGGAGAGCTGTACACCGCGCAGGTCGGCATCTCGATTCCGCTGTTCACCGGCGGCCGGTTGGCGAACCAGGAGAAAGCGGCGCGTGCGGCGGCCGACGAGGCGCGCGGGCAGTACGAGCAGACCGTACTGAACGCCTTGCGCGAAGCGAGCGATGCGCTGGCCGGCGTGCGGCTGAATCGCGACCAGCTCGTGGCGCAGGCGACGCAGGCGCAGGCATTGCAGCGTGCGTACGCGCTGGCGCAGGAGCGCTACCGGAGCGGGATCGCGAATTACCTCGAGGTGCTCGACGCACAGCGGAGCTTCTTCTCCGCACAGCTCGCGCTCGTGCAGGGGCAGCGCCAGTACCTCGTCTCGACAGTGGATCTGTACAGGGCACTCGGCGGCGGCTGGACCGATGAAGGAGAGGCGCCGTGAGCGCTACGGCGGAGCGACCTGCAGGAAACGCTCGCGGGTGGTTGCATCGGTGGCGGAGAGCAGACGGATGGGAGGCGTATCATGCGTATCGGAATCATCGGAGCTGGTAACATCGGCGGCACGCTCACGCGCCGTTTTCGGGAGCTGGGCCACGATGTGAAGGTGGCCAACTCGCGCGGTCCGGACACGCTCCGCGAACTGGCGGCGGAGACGGGTGCCACGCCCTCGACGGTCGAGGAAGCGGTGCGCGACCGGGACGTGGTAGTGGTGACCATTCCGGAGCGCGCCGTGCCGGAGCTGCCGGCCGGCCTCTTCGATGCAGCGCGACGCGACACCGTCGTGGTCGACACCGGCAATTACTATCCGCGGCGCGATGGACGCATCGACGGAATCGAGTCCGGCACGCCGGAGAGCAGGTGGGTGTCGGAGCAGCTCGGCCGACCAGTGGTGAAAGCGTTCAACAACATCTACGCGAAGCATCTATTGCAGAACGGGCGGCCCGCCGGCGATCCGAAGCGCATCGCGCTCCCCGTGGCGGGCGACGATCCCGCAGCGAAGAAGGTGGTCCTGGATCTGGTGGACGAACTCGGCTTCGACGGCGTCGACGCGGGCACACTCGACGAATCGTGGCGCCAGCAGCCGGGGACGCCGGTTTACACCGCGGATCAGGATGCAGCGGGCGTACGTCGCGCGCTCGCGGAGGCGAAGCCGGAGCGACCGGCTGGGTTCCGCGCGTAGAACGAGCGTAGCTCGGTAGAGCCTCGCCTTCGTGGCGCGGCGCGAGTAAGCTGAAGGTATGGCAGGCAGAAACGGGGGGACTGCGGAACCCCGCTACATCGGCGGCATGTCGGACGTTCCGTCCGAGCAGGAAGCGCCTACGGGGAACGTAGCCGATGCGCGTGGCCGAGCGCTGCGCGATCTGCGCATCTCGGTCACGGACCGATGCAATTTCCGCTGCGTCTACTGCATGCCGAAGGCGATCTTCGGGAGCGACTACGAGTTCATGCCGCGCGGGTCGCTCCTCACCTTCGAGGAAATCGCCCGCATCGCGCGGATCGCCGTGGCGCACGGTGTCGAGAAGATCCGACTCACGGGCGGCGAGCCGCTCCTCCGGAAGGGCATCGAGGAGCTCATCGCGATGCTCTCCCGGCTCCGGACGCCGGAAGGGCGCGCGCTCGACATCGCGCTCACCACGAACGGCTCCGCGCTCGCGGCGAAGGCGCATGCACTCAGGGATGCCGGCCTCGAGCGCGTCACCGTTTCGCTCGACTCGCTCGACGACGCCACCTTCCGCGCGATGAACGATGTGGACTTCCCCGTCTCGAGGGTGCTGCATGCCGTCGAAGTCGCGCACGAGGCGGGGCTCGGTCCCATCAAGATCAACATGGTCGTGAAAGCGGGGCTCAACGAGAAGGACATCGTGCCGATGGCGCGTCACTTCAGGGATACGCCGCACATCCTCCGGTACATCGAGTTCATGGATGTCGGGAGCACGAACGGCTGGCGGATGGATGACGTGGTGCCTTCGGCCGAAGTCGTGCGCCGGGTGAACGCCGAGTTTCCGCTGGAGGAAGTGGCGCCGAACTACGAGGGAGAGACGTCGGAGCGGTGGCGTTATCGCGACGGGAAGGGAGAGATCGGAGTGATCTCGAGTGTCACTCGCGCATTCTGCCACTCGTGTACGAGAGCGCGCATCTCCACTGAAGGGAAGCTCTACACCTGCCTCTTCGCGACGCACGGACACGACCTGCGCGCGCTGCTGCGGGGCGGGTGCAGCGACGAGGAGCTCGCGACGGTGATGGCGCACATCTGGCGCGCGCGCGACGACCGCTACTCGGAGCTGCGCGGAGCGGCTACGAGGGGACTCCCCGTACTCGACGGAAAGAAGATCGAGATGTCGTACATCGGGGGGTAGCCATCGACACGCGCTTCGCGCCCGTGGCTACTTCGCTACTTTCCCGATCCGCACGCGCCAGACTTCCGGTCCTTCCTCGAGCGCGTCCCAACTGAACTCTCCCTCGTGCTCCGCCTGGAACTGATACCAGAGCGGTTTCGGGTCGTGGTCGTTCACCAGCACGTACGCCGTTCCGGCTTCGAGCGCGGCCCACTCATCGAAAATGATCTCGTGGCGCACCTTCGGGGTTTCGCTGCGGACATCGATCACGCGGTCTTCGTTCGGCACTTTC
>JBIQLU010000150.1:0-7790 GCA_044463985.1 Gemmatimonas aurantiaca
GCAGTTTCCTGGCGAACACGATCCAGCGCCGGATTGGAGATATGATCGGGCGCCGCCACGAAGAGCGCCAGCTCTCCCGGCTCGATTCCCAGCCGCTGGACGTCCTCCGCGCCGAGATGGCGCGCGAGCGGTCCGGAGAGCTCACCGGTTGCCGCGTCGCTCTTCACGCGCAGCAGCCCGCTCGCGCCCGCGCCGCGCGCGAGCTCCTCGAGAGCGTCCACCTGCTTTCGCGACAGCTCGGCGCCACCCGGAATCCGGATGCCGCGCACGCGCCCGCCAGCCTCGAGCGCGTTGTGCGTTATCGCGAAGTCGATCGGGCGAAAGACATCGCTCGCATCGAAGATCTCCAGGGCGTAGCGGACGTCGGGACGGTCGCTGCCGAAACGCTCCATCGCTTCGGTGTACGTCATGCGCGGGAACGGTTTCTCGATTCGCGCGCCGCCCTCGGCCCACAATTCCTGCAGCATCCCTTCGGTGAAGGCGAAGACATCCTCCGGCCCGATGAACGACGCTTCGATGTCGATCTGCGTGAACTCGGGCTGGCGATCGGAACGAAGGTCCTCATCGCGGAAGCAGCGCGCGATCTGGAAGTAGCGGTCGAAGCCGGAGACCATCAGAAGCTGCTTGTAGAGCTGCGGCGACTGCGGAAGAGCGTAGAACTCGCCGCTGTGTATCCTGCTCGGTACGAGATAGTCGCGCGCGCCTTCGGGAGTCGGCTTCGTGAGGATCGGCGTTTCGATCTCCAGAAAACCGCGCTCGCTCAGGTAGCGCCGCGTGGTCTGCATCAACCGATGTCGCAGCACGAGATTGCGCTGCAATTCCGGACGGCGCAGATCGAGGTAGCGATGGCGGAGCCGCTGCTCCTCGGCCGGGAGCGGCTCACCCTTCACGCGCCCCACCGGGATCGCGGGCGTGTCGGCAGGGCCGACGACGCGCATGCTTCGCGCTTTCACCTCGACCTCGCCGGTGGCGAGCTCCGGATTGCGCCCTGCGGGCGGCCTGGCCACGACCTCGCCCTCCACCAGCACCACGCTCTCCTTCCCGACCTGCGCCGCGAGCTGCAGAGTGTCCGCGTCGACCAGTTCGGGATCGAAGGAAAGCTGCAGGAGACCGGTGCGATCGCGCAGGTCGATGAAGATCAGCCCGCCCAGGTTGCGCTTGTTGTGGACCCAGCCGCCCAGGCGGACGGTCGTGCCGACGTCCGGCAGCCGAAGAGCGCCGGCGTAGTGACTGCGAAAGTGCGTGGCGGAGCCAGCGAGATCGCTCATGCTTCGCGCCGCTCCCGCGTGCCTGCAGCCACGATTGCCACGATGGTGCCGATGGTCGCGCCGGAGAGGTCAGCGAGCCAGTCGAAGAGATCCATTGACCTGCCAGGAATGAATTGTTGGTGCCACTCGTCGAGCGCACCGAAGACCATGATGCCGAGTATCACGAGAAGGATGGATCGCAGGAGCGGCTGACCGGAGCGAGTAAGCGCGCGCGTCGCGAGCCATGCGAAGATCCCGTACATGGTGGCGTGCACGAGCTTGTCGCTCGCGTGGAAACTCAGAAAACCGACGTGGGGAATGTCGGAACCGGGGATCGAGGTCAACAGCAGTATGAACGCCGCCCAGAATACCGGCGGCCCCCATTGTCGAACGTTCACCCGGCCTCCGACTCACGAATCATGCGCAGGAAATCGGCCGGCGAACTGGCGGAGAGGAGATCCGTTCGCAACGACTCCCTGCGGAGCAGGCGGGAGATACGGCTCAGCGCCTTGACGTGCGCGCCCGATGCGCTTTCGGGCCCCACCAGCAGAAAGAAAAGCCGGACGGGCTTCCCGTCGAGCGCGTCGAAGTCGATCGGTTCCGGCGCCACACCAGCGGCCAGCACGAGCTGATCGATGTTCGGCGTTTTGCCGTGCGGGATAGCCACCCCTCCACCGACCCCGGTGCTGAGTACGAGTTCACGTTCACGCACCGATGCGAGAATGGCGCCCGAGTCGCTGTCGGCACGCCCAGCGGTCACCAACTCGACCAACTCCTGCAACACGTCACTTTTGGTGCGGCTGGCGAGCGGCACCTTCACCCGGTCCGTCGACAGCAGCTCGGAAAGAAGCACGTATGCTCCACTTATCGAACGTGATCTCCAACACTAACGACACCACACCCTGCCCGAAAGAACGAGTCGATCGGGCGGCGCGGTGAGCGTTCCAGTCATCTCAATGACCTGCTTGAATTTAACGTGGAGTCGGCCGGTGTGCCATGCGGCGGCGTCGTCGGCGAGGCACGCCGAAAGGCGCGCATTTTCGGGGTCAGACCCCAATAGGCGCTCTGAGTAGGGGGTCTGATCCCATTAGGCGCGCATTGACGGCCCCTCGGGAGTTTACATTCCGGGCGTATGAGGATCGATCAACCGGATGCCGCCCGGATCGCGGCAAGCGAACCGCTTTCACCTGGCGGATCGCCTTCCGAAGACTCCAGGGTGAATCTTCTCGATCTGACCCCGGCAGAAGCCGCCCGGGTTCTGACCGGGTTTGCCGTGGCCAACGGCGAGCCGTCGTACCGTGGCTCGCAGGTCGCAAGGCGTCTCTGGAAGAATCCGGTGCGCGACTTCTCCGAGATCAGCGAACTTCCGACGGCGTTCCGCGAGCTGCTCGCAGAGAACTTCACGCTGCCACGCCTCACCCTGCTCTCGCGCCAGCGCTCGGTGGACGGGACGCAGAAGTTTCTCTTCGGCCTTCCCGATGGTCAGGGAATAGAGACCGTCGCGATTCCCGAAGGTGGCCGTCTCACGCTCTGCATTTCGTCGCAGGCGGGATGCGCGCTCAAGTGCGCTTTCTGCGCCACTGGACGCATGGGCTTTCAGCGCAACCTGGCTCCGTGGGAGATCGCCGGTCAGGTGCGGGAGATGCGACTCGTCGACGAACCGGTCGCCGTGACGAACGTCGTGTTCATGGGGATGGGCGAGCCGCTGATGAACTGGAACGCCGTTTCGCAGGCGCTCACGACGCTCAATTCCGGCGAGGGGCTCGGCATCGGCGCCAGGCACATCACGGTCTCCACGGTCGGCGTCCTTCCAGGGATCGTGGCGCTCGCGGCGAGACCGGAGCAGTTCCGTCTCGCGATCTCCATCCACGCGCCGAGCGATGAGCTGCGTCGCTCGCTGATGCCCATCAACATCAAGTATCCACTCGCGGACGTGATCGACGCTGCCCGATCCTTCGACAGACGCGTGACGTTCGAGTACGTGATGCTGCGCGACGTCAACGATGCTCCGGAGCACGCGAAGCTGCTTGCGGCGCTGGCGCGGGATTGTCGAGCATTCGTCAACCTGATCCCGCTGCACGAGGGAGGATCCGGAGACTTTCGCGCCACCCCCCCGGCGAAGATCGAGGCCTTCGCGCGCGCGCTGCGCGCAGCGGGGATCCAGGTGGCGATCCGTCGCAGCCGCGGGAAGGACATCGCGGCCGCGTGCGGCCAGCTACGGGTGGAACGGCTTGGCCGGCGGCCGCCACGTGGGGCCGACCAGCACCGTGACGTCCACGTAGCGGGTTGAATCGGCCGCCTCCGCCACGGGGGCGCCGCCCATCGCATTCGCCACCAGCCGCGCCCATTCCGGATTGTGTGAGCGGTCGAGTACGATGGTGCTGTCATGCTTCTCGCTCGAGTTCCCGGAAGTCACGACGTCGAAGCCGCGGTCGCGAAGATAGAAAGTGGCGTGCCGCGCGAGTCCCTGCACGCTGCTGGCGTTCAGGACTTCGACGCGGATGCGAACCCCTTCCGGTGCGCGACCCTCCGGGCCAGCCTCCACCCCCTGTGGGAGCGGCGCCGCGTTCCCGCGCGATACCGCGGCGTAGATCGCAGCCGGCAGCGCGATGAGAACCAGCAGCGCGAACGCGATCTCCAGACGCCTTCTCATCTACGCTTCACCGCAAGGAGTTCCAGAACGCGACGGTCTGCAGCGGGATCTCGTACCCCTCACGCAGAATCCACTCGATTCGTTCGCGCACGACCTCTCGCAGCGCGCCGCGGAAGTCGGTGGGGACCCGGTCGGCCAGGCTCGCCCGCTCCGCGCGGCAGAACCGTCGTCCCGGCTCGAGATAGTCCGCCATGTACAGCGCGCGTCCCGTTCTTCCCCAATCGCTGCAACCCACCGTGTGCCAGCGCACCGCCTCGAGCACGTCCGCACGCCGCTCGCCATGCTGCGCCATGAGCCGTGCAGCCGCCGGTCCATGGAGGAGCGCGTCCGGCAGCCCAGGGTCGCCGGCGAGCGCGCGGAGCTCCGCGGCCGGCGCGTCGCGCAGCGCGTCGTGATACAGCGCGGCGTCCCTCCACGCATCGCGCTCGGCCTGCTCCACGCACATCTCGATCGCCCACCTGTCGACGAGTGCGACGACTCTCCGGATGTGCGCTTCACGCTCGGGCGACACGATTGCCCACTCCGGCAGTTCAATCGAAGCCTCGTCTGACATACGGCTCCAGTACCGCGTGATTCCTGATCGACGTGCGCGCGATGTAGTTCCACCCCTTGAGTTCGACGCCGCGTCCGATGGTCGACTCGACCACGCGCGAGTAGGGTCCGATCACGCACTCGCTTCCGATTTCGGTGTGTCCCTCGAGCACGGCCCCGGGATAGATCATGGTGTCCGCGCCTATGCGCACGTCCGCGTCCAGCCAGGTGGTGGCAGGGAGCACGAACGTGACACCGGCAGCTTCGTGCATCCGGATGAGGCGGTCGCGCAGTGCAACCGATGCGTCGGAGAGCGAGTGGCGGTCCGTGACCTGGATCAGTTCGTCCGACGAAGTCGCGGCCACGGGAAGCGCGCCGTCGGGGCGCCGCGGATCGTCGGCGGAGGCGAGTGCCGGTCCCTCGCCGCTGACGGCGAGGTAGCTGCCGTCGCTTCCCCTGCCGGGCAATGCAGCCACGCCGCCTTCACCCGCGCGCAGCAGTCGCGCGATGGTGGCGGGCGTTATCAGCGGCGCGGCGCCGTCCACCAGGACCCTCAGTTCCGGGGCGGTGACCGCGGCGCGCAGCGATACCAGCTCGACTCCCTCTTCGACTGGCTCGAGCGAGATCCCCGAATTCCCCACGGCCGGAACGAGCGGCTGCGACCCGGCTCTGTGCAGCACTCGCACTTTCGCCGGCGGCGGCGAGACATCGCTCAGCGCCTTCACGACATGCCAGAGAATCGGACGCCCGGCGAGCGGGTGAAGATAGACACTGACCCGGGAGCGGAACGTCCCGGCATCGTCGAGCGCGGATACGACTGCGCTCCACTTCACGGTGATCCGAGGATTGCGTTGTCGATCAGCCGCGTGGCGCCCACGCGAGCGGCCACTGCCGCCACCGTTCCGGACTCGGCCACTGCCACAGGTTCGAGTCGGTCGGGGTCGATTATCGCCAGGTAGTCGACGCGCACGTCCGGCTCGGACGCGAGCACTTCCCAACCGATCTGCTCCAGCATGGCCGCGTCGTACTCGCCGCCGTCGAAAGCCTCCTTTATCGCGCGCAGCGAACGCGAGAGGACGAGCGCTCGCCTGCGTTCCGCGGGCGAGAGGTTCACGTTCCTGCTCGACATCGCCAGACCGTCCTGCTCGCGAACCGTGGGCGCCATCACGAGGCGCACCGGGAAATCGAGCTCGCGCACCATCGCATCGATGAGCGTGGCCTGCTGGATGTCCTTCTGTCCGAAGACCGCCACGTCCGGCTGTACGATGTTGAACAACTTCGCGACTATCGTGAGCACTCCCGTGAAGTGCCCCGGTCGCGAGGCCCCCTCCCAGCGATCGGCGAGCGCCAGCGGCGTCACGACCACGCGGCGCTCCCCGACGTACATCTCTTCAGCTCTGGGCGCGAAGAGGATGTCCACGCCGCGTCGTTCCGCCTTGATGGCGTCGCCATCGCGGTCGCGCGGGTAGCGAGCGAAGTCTTCGTGCGGACCGAACTGCAGCGGGTTCACGAAGACGCTCATCACCACGACCGAAGCGTGGCGTCTGGCCTCCTCCACGAGGCGCAGGTGTCCCTCGTGCAATGCTCCCATCGTGGGGACCAGCGCGATCGTCGCGCCGCGACGCCGCGCGTCGCCGACCGCGGAGCGCACCGAGGCCGTGTCTTCGACGATTCTCATGCTAGAAACTATGCTCGTCATCCGGATAGCGTCCGCCCCGCACGTCGTCCCCGTACGCGACGACAGCAGAGCGGACCGTGTCCGCCAGCGATGCGTAGCGCTTCAGGAATTTCGGAGTGAAGCGATCGTTGAGACCGAGCAGGTCGGGGAGTACGAGCACCTGGCCGTCACAGCCTGCCCCTGCACCGATGCCAATCGTGGGAATGGAGACGGCTGCCGTGACGCGCGCGGCGACTTCCGCCGGCATGAGCTCGAGGACGATGGAGAAAGCGCCGGCGTGCTCCAGCGCGCGCGCGTCTTCCACCAATCGCTCCGCCGCCTCCTTTTCCCTCCCCTGCACGCGGTAGCCACCCAGAGCGTGCACCGATTGAGGAGTGAAGCCGAGATGGCCCATTACCGGGATCCCGACGGACGTCACGGATCGCACGGCGGCGAGGACTTCCGGCGTGGCGCCCTCGATCTTGAGTGCCTGCGCCTCCGTCTCCTGCATGACGCGGCCGCAGTTGAGCAGCGCGCGCTCGGCTCCCGCCTGGCAAGTGAGGAACGGCATGTCCACGATCAGGAGGGCGCGCTCGACGCCACGGCGCACCATCCGCGCGTGGTAGATCATCTGATCGAGCGTGACGGGGATCGTGGAATCCATCCCCGCCACGACGTTTCCGAGCGAGTCGCCCACCAGCACCGCATCCACGCCACTCTCATCCACAAGGCGGCCGAAGAGCGCATCGTACGCGGTCACGACGACGAGCTTTTCGCCATTTGCCTTCCTGGCGATGAAGTCTCGCACGGTGACCGGCTTCACGCGGCCCGCCCCGCTCGCACTGCTCATTCGCTATGGCCTCCAGGCCCGGTCAGCTCACCGAGTTCGCGCTGCCAGAAGTCCCTGTTACCGAACTCCGGGTGCGGAACCATCAGATCGGGCTCGTTCACTGTCTGACTTTCGAACTTCACGATGTCCAGATCGAGCGTTCGAGGCCCCCACCGCACGTCACGCACGCGGCCAGCGGAACGCTCGATCTCGTGCAGGCGGTCGAGAAGTTCCCGCGGAGCGAGCTCCGTTTCGACCGCCAGCATCTGGTTCAGGTACGGTCCCTGTGGAACATCGCCGACGGGGGCCGTTTCTTCCACTGAAGATGCGCGCAGGATGCGGGTTCCCGGAAGCGCCGCGATGGCCGACCTGGCTAACTCGAGGTACTGCTCTCGTTTGCCGAGGTTGGAACCGAGTGCGATGTAGGCGATGTCGCGCATATGTTGACAGGTGTGAGAACGTACCGGCATAGTGCGCGCGTGTCAAACCGGGTTTCGAAGTGGACAGCCTGACGGCGCACTACCTGGCCAGAGAGCTCGACGCGCTCTGGCGCGGGCATCGCGTACGCGCGTGTGTCTTCGACGGAGCCGCCGCGAAGCTCTCGATGGCCATCGAGGGGACGGATGCCGTCGAATTCGATCTCTCCACGCCCCACGTGCAGGTGCGCCGCGCCGCGGCGGAGTCGGGCGAGCTCGCTAGAGATCGGCGTGCCCAGCTCGAAGGGTGGCGCGTGGAATCGGTAGACGCCCCGATCGATGACAGGCGAATCTCGATCGAACTCATCCGCGCGGGACGCTTCAAGGGGTCCGCGGAACGACGTGCTACGCTCACCGTCAGCGCCGTTCCGAACGCGCGCGGCGCGGAGCTGCGAGA
>JBIQLU010000151.1:0-7698 GCA_044463985.1 Gemmatimonas aurantiaca
AAAGTACCTGACCCCGTCGCTCCGATTGTCGGCAGCAAGCTGCCGGGCCCTCTACATGAAGTACCTGACCCCGTCGCTCTTGCAGGCGCTCGTACTCCGAACCAAGCTCCAAACGGCGCTTCGGCCGCCCTCGCGGTCGCTGCGGTCGAGACACATCGTCGAGTCCACCCAGCAGCCCCCGCATCCACTCATGCCACGACTCATCAGCAATCGCCGGCTCGTCACCCTCGCGACTTTCGCAGCCGCCGCATTCGTTCTTCCCGTCGGCGCGCACGTGCTCGCGGCGCAGGCCACCGGCACACACTTCCCCACGAACGAAGACCTTCGCCATACCCGCGCGCTGAGCGATCCGCGGCTCTCGCCGGATGGAAAGTCGGTGTTGTTCAGCGTGACGGAACCGACCGTCGACAGCGCTGTGCGGCATCTATGGATAGCCGACGTCGAGGGGGGCCCGGCGCGCCGAATCACAGCCGGCCCGCACCGCGGCGAATCGCAGGGGAATTGGTCGCCCGACGGAAAGGCGGTGTACTTCACGGCGAAGCGCGACGAGCACACGCAGCTCTTCCGCCTCCCGATGAGCGGCGGCGAGGCGATCCCGTACGTCGTGAAGATCGTCCCGCCCGTGGATGAGGCGTCGGCGCCCGACGCGGTCGATGGTTCGCCCGCGAACGACAAGCCGGTCGAGGCCGACGTGTCGTCATACACGATCGCGCCCGACGGCCGGCGAGCAGCCATTCTCGTGCGCGATCCACGGACGCCGGGCGAGGAGAAGCAGGAGCGCGACAAGGCGGACGCTCACCCCGTGAACCAGGAACTGCACGGCACGCGCGTATACCTGCTCGACCTCGAGACGTCCGCGCTCACCCCGGTCGCGGTGCAGCCGAACGTGCGGGACGTGGAGTGGTCGCATCACTCCGATCGTCTCGCCGTCGTCACCGGTCCGATGAACGACGAAGACGACCTGTCGCCAGCGAACATACTATGGATCGTGGATGTCGCCGCTCACGCCTCGCCGCGAAGACTCGCGTCAGCGCCGCCCACGGTCGGTCGGGTCGCCTGGTCCACCAGCGATGCGCGCATCTACTTCACCGCGCAGGCCGAGGCCGACGCGCCCCCCGGATACGAGGATCTGATGCTGGTCGATGTCGCCAGCGGCGCAGTAGTGAACCTGTCGCGCGACTTTCGCGGAACGATCGCTGGCGAACCGATCGTCGAGAGCGACGACGCGGTGCTGGTGGCCGCCGAGAACGGTACCGCAGTCGGCTACGTGCGCTTCGATGCCAACCATCCCGGTACGGCATCGCCAGTCGCGCCCGCGCACGGTGTAGTGGGGTCGCTCGCCACGAACGAGCGGCACACCGGCTGGGTCTACGCGCGCACCGACAGCGATGAGCCGATGGCGCTCTACTACGCCAGCGCGCCTGACGCGCCGCCCACGCGACTCGGCGCGCCCTCCACCGCGGGAGAGAACTGGCGCGCCGTGAAAGCGAGCGTAGTCCACTGGAAGAGCGATGGCCGCACCATCGAGGGATTGCTGTTCCTGCCGCCCGCCGCGGCATCGGCGAAGGTGCCGCTCGTGCTCCTCGTGCACGGCGGGCCGTCGGGCGTGTGGACGGAGCGCTATTCGCCGTTCGTGCAGTATCTCGTCGGACACGGATGGGCCGTGCTGATGCCGAACCCGCGCGGGAGCACGGGCTACGGCACCGCGTTCGCGGCGGCCAACAAGAACGACCTCGGCGGCGGCGACTATCGCGACATCATGGCCGGCGTCGACTACGTGATCGCCAACCGCCCGATCGATCCGGCGAAGCTCGTCTTCTACGGCTACAGCTACGGCGGCGAGATGGCCGGCTTCGTGGAAGGGAAGACCGATCGCTTCAAGGCGATTGTCTCCGGCGCTCCGGTGATCGACCAGTTCAGCGAGTACGGCACCGAGGGCGGTTCGTACTACGATCGCTGGTACTTCGGGCGGCCGTGGGAGCACGTCGCCGACGCGTGGCGTCAGAGCCCGCTCTCCGGCGTGGGCAAGGCGAAGACGCCGTTCATGCTCCTGCAGGGCGAAGACGACACGACCGACCCGCTGGGACAGTCACAGGAGATGTACCGCGCACTCCGTCAGATGGGCGTCCCCGTGCAGTTGATAACCTATCCGCGCGAGAACCACGGCCCGCTCAGCTCCGGCATCAACGGCTCGCCGAGCGCGGAGCCGTGGCATGGCTTCGACGCGCGCCAGCGCATCGTGAAGTTCTTCGAGACTGAGCTCGCGAAGTAGTCGGCCGCACGACGGGCGGGAGAGTGCTCATCGATGAAGGTGCGGCTCTCCTCACAGGTATGGCAGCGCGCACGTCGGCGGTGGCGTCGTCACCAGGGGGGACGACGGGGACGACGGGGTCAGGTACTTTATGTAGAGGTTCAGGCAGCGTCACTGCCTGAACCTCTACATAAAGTACCTGACCCCGTCACTCCGCCCGCAACGCCACCGTCGGATCCACGCGCGCGGCTCGCCGGGCGGGGAGCCAACACGCCACGAGCGCGACAGCACCCAGCAAAGCAGCCACGCTCGCGAACGTCACCGGGTCGGTCGGCTTCACGCCGTAGAGCAGCGATACGAGAAGGCGCGTTGCCGCGAACGCACCGCCGATCCCCAGCGCGATCCCCGCGATCGCGAGCGTCATCCCCTGCCGCACCACGAGCGCGAGCACGTCGCGCGGGCGCGCGCCGAGTGCCATGCGGATCCCCATCTCGCGCGTGCGCTGCGCCACGGCGTACGCCATGAGGCCGTAGATTCCGATCGCCGCGAGCATCAGCGCCGCCAGCGCGAATGCGCCGAGGAGCGAGCTGTTGAAGCGCTGCACTCCGAGCCCGCGAGCGCTCTGCTCATCCATGATCTGAAAATCGGCTCCGGCCCCGGCGACCGGGATTGCCGGCTCGGTCTCGAGCACCGATCGCCGCAGCGCCGGTATCAGCGCACCCGGGTCGCCGGTGGCGCGCACCACGAGATTCATATGCGTCCACGGGTTTACGGTGTACGGCACGTAGATCGCAGGCCGCGGCGCTTCACCCGGCGCTCCGTTCTGAACATCGCCCACCACTCCGACAACCGTGGTCTGCACGCGCTGGCCGAAGTCGGCGCGTCCCTGCGCCGACTTGTACACTGTCACGGAATGGCCGAGCGGCTTGCCACCCGGCCAGTACAGTCGCGCGAACGCGTCGTTCACTATGGAGACGGCACCCGCCGACGCGATTTCCCCATCGGTGAAATCGCGTCCCTCGCGCACGGGGATTCGTGCGACATCGAAGTATCCACGCGAGATGGTGCGGAAAGTCGCGCCACGATCTCCCCACTCGCCGTACGGCACCTTCCCATCGACTTCCACCCTGGTGGGTATCCCGCCGCTGCCCGGCGCGAAGTTCGACAGCGCCACTCCGCCGACGCCCGGGACCGATCGCAGCGCGTCGGCGAGTCTCGCATACAATGCGGCTGCGTCGCGCGGCTCGTCGTACCTGGGCGATGGCGGTGTCACGTCGAACGTCACCATGCGCGACGGGTCGTAGCCGAGCTCCAGCGCCTGCAGCTCGCGAAAGCTCCTGATCAACAACCCCGCACCAGCCACCAGCACGAGTGCCAGCGCGATCTCCGTCATTACCAGCACCGCGCGCAGCCGCTGACGTCCTCCACTCGCGGTACCTGCTCCCCTCTCCCTCAGCGAATCTCCGAGCTCCGGTCTCGCGGCGCGCAACGCTGGCGCCAATCCCACCACGAGAGCGGTGACCAGCGTGATGCCGAGCACGAACGCCAGGACGTTCGTGTCGAGACCCGCTTCGCCGAGCCGTGGAATCACTCCGGGCGCGACCCGGCGCACGACTCTCACCCCCGCCCACGCGATGGCGACGCCGAGCACGCCTCCGGCCGCCGCGGTCAGCGCGCTCTCGGTGAGGAGCTGCCGCACCACGCGCAGCCGTCCGGCACCGAGCGCCGAGCGTATCGCGATCTCTCTCGAGCGCGCCGCCGCGCGCGCGAGCGAGAGACTCGTGACGTTCGCGCACGCTATGAGCAGTACCACCACCACCGCGCCCATGAGTATCAGCAGTCGGGGGCGCACGTTGCCGATGATCATGCTGCTCACGCTCCGCCCTTCCACCGATGTCCAGTCGCGATTCGCCTCGGGATACGCCGTCGCGAGTCGCTGCGCGATGGTTCCCAGCTCACCCGTCGCGCGTTCGAGCGAGATGCCCGGATGAAGACGGCCGATCAGGATCCCGTCCGCGTGGAAGTCGCGCTCCGCGAGCACGCGATCGCTCCCCTCGATCGCGCCGATCGGTGTCCAGATGTCGACCCACTGCGGGAAGCGCGCCTCGCGCGGCAGGACTCCGACCACCGTGTAGGAGCGATCGCCGAGCGTCAGCGACTTTCCGATCGCGGCCGCGTCGCCGCCGAAGTGCCGCACCCAGAACTGGTGTGTGATCACGGCCGCATCGCCGCCGCCCGCCTCCTCTTCATCGGAGCTGATCAGCCGCCCGAGCTCGGGCCGCGCACCGAGCACTGTGAGGAAGCGCGGCGTCACGTACGCCACCAGCACGTTCTCGATTCCGTCGCTTCCGCGCAGCGCCTCGCGCCGCCCGCGCGCGTACGCGAGGTCGACCGTGGTAGCGTCACGCCGCCAATCGAGAAAGTTGGGATACGACGGCAGCCGCCCGCCCCCGTCGTTGCTCTTCTCGATGAAGTAGAAGAGCTGCTCCTGCTCCGCGAACGGCAGTGGCCGGAGCAGTACCCCGTTCACCACGCTGAACACCGCCGCCGTGGCGCCGATGCCGAGTGCGAGCGTGAGTACCGCGACGATCGTGAACGTCGCGCTCCGGCGCAGCGAGCGTATCGCGTAGCGCAGGTCGTGAAGCAGGGTGTCCATACTGTTCATCAACCCCGCCGGACCCGGATTCGTCACCGGGCATTTCTCCTGTGCAGCCAATGCCACCGGCCCCCCGACACGAATCTGCCGGTTACCTTCAAGCGCTACGCCCCTGGTCTCGACGAGGTCCCCCGATGCGCTATTTCCGCTTGGCCCTTCTCACGCTTTTCTCGTTTCTCCCTCTTTCTCTCCATTCCCAGGACGCCAAACTCACCGCGCGCGTGCAACGTGCCGCCGAGGTGCTGAGCGAGCTGGTGGCGGTACCCGACAAGGCGCCGCCCACCGATCTGCTAACCCAGGCGACGTGCGTGGCGGTGGTGCCGGGCGTGGTGAAAGTCGGATTCGGCGTCGGAGGACGCGCGGGCTACGGACTCGCGAGCTGCCGCACCGATGAAGGATGGAGCATGCCCACGTTCGTGGGACTCAAGGGTGGCAGCTTCGGCTTCCAGATCGGCGGCCAGTCGGCCGACGTCGTACTGGTCTTCGTGAACGCCGACGCCGGACGGATCGCTTCCTCCACGTTCAACCTGGGCGGCGGCGTGTCCGTGGCTGCGGGACCGGTGGGGCGCAACGTCTCGGCGGAGACCGACTACAAATTGAAGTCGGAGATCTATTCGTACTCGAAGAGCAAGGGACTCTTCGCCGGCGTCGACATCTCGGGCACGAAGTGGGAGCTCGACTACTCGGCGAACACGAAGGCGTACATGGATGCTGCGCCGAAGAGCCGGGGCGAGAGCTCCGAGAGCGTGCGGACGCTCCTCGCGAGCGGCGGCGCGAACGCGCCGGCGATCTTCAAGCCGTTCCTCGAGAGCCTGGAGAAGAACGTGGGGTCGGGCACGACCGCGAAGTAGCATCGCGCCGCCAGGGGCGGCGGCCGTCGGGCCCATGCCCGGACGATCCATAGTATACCGAATGCGATGACATCTGGTATACTAAGACGCCTCGGTGATGCACCGTCCCGGCCTGCAACCACCCGCATCACGCCGCCTCGCGATCGCGCGCGCTCCTTCGGTATCCCGGAATGAGACTTTACGCCACGATGCTTCGCCGCTCACTCCCCCGCGCCGCCATCGTCGCGGCGACGCTCTCCGCCGCATCGCTCGTGGCCGCACCCGCGCTCGCCGCGCAGAAATCCCCGCAGGACTCCATCTCCCGACAAGTCGATAGCATCTTCGCTCGCTGGAATTCCACCAGCGCTCCCGGTTGCGCCGTGGGCGTTCGCAACCACGGAACCGTGGTTCTCGAGCGCGGCTACGGAATGGCCAGCCTCGAAGATGGTGTCGCGATCCGGCCGGGCACGATCTTCCAGATCGGTTCCGTGTCGAAGCAGTTCACGGTGATGGCGATCCTTCTTCTCGAGAGAGATGGCAAGCTCTCCCTCGACGACGACGTGCGCAAATACATCCCCGAGCTTCCCGACTACGGAACGCGAATGACGATCCGCCACATGCTCTCGCACACCAGCGGCCTGCGCGATGAGGTGGCACTCTTCTATTTCGCGCACGGCCCGCGCTTCATCTTCACCATGTCGGACGGCGTCGCGCTCGTGGCGCGCCAGAAGGCGCTCAACTTCACGCCCGGCGCCGAGTACCTGTACAGCAACAGCGGCTACATGCTGGCTGCGGTGATCGCCGAGCGAGTGAGCGGGGAGTCGCTCAGCGAATTCACCAGGAAACGGGTCTTCGAGCCGCTCGGTATGACCCGGTCGCACATCCGCGATGATTACACCGAAGTCGTTCCCGGACTGGCCACGTCGTACGGCCCGGAGCGCGGCGGCGGATGGCACATCGAGTTCCCGTCGCACAACGTCATCGGCTCCACGAACGTGATGACCACGGTCGGCGACCTGCTGCGCTGGGAGGAGAATTTCGAGCATCCCGTGGTCGGCGACAGCGCCATCCTGAACGCGATGCAGTCGAAGTCGGTGCTGACGAACGGAGATTCCATCGCCTACGGGCTCGGGCTCGTGAGCGGAGTGTATCGCGGACTTCCCACGGTCGGACACAGCGGGTCGGACCAGGGCTACAGAAGCCAGCTGCTCCGCTTTCCCACGCGGAGTCTGGCGGTGGCGGTGCTCTGCAACGCCGGGTCGGCCAGCCCCTCGACGCTCGCCGACAGAGTGGCCGACGTATATCTGGATCTCGCCGGCGTCCCCCCGGCCGACAGCGCACCGCCCGTGACGTTGGCTCCGTCGGTGCTGGCGGCGTACGCCGGCTCGTACCTGAATCGGGAGTCGGGACGTGCGCTGCGACTCTCCGTGCGCGATGGCGAGCTGGTTCAGGGGAGAGTGCCGCGGAGTGGTGACGGTGGCGGAACGCGCATCGTTCCGCTGGGTGACGATCGCTTCACGTTCGGCAGTGGTACCGAGATGGTCTTTCCCGCCAATGGTCGTCTCGAGCTGCGCGCCACGTTTCCTGCGCGCGTGACCGATCGCCTCGAGCGCGTCGCGCCGTTCACGTCGCGGCCGGGATCGCTGGCCGTGTACGCCGGCAGCTACCGGAGCGACGAGCTGGGAACGACCTACACGATTACCGCGACCGACACGTCGCTCGTACTCGAGGCACCGATCGCGGGCGGTGACGAGATCACGGTTTATCCGCTCACCATGGATGTATTCGACGGCGGGCCGGTGGTGCAGTTCACCAGGAACGCCGCCGGGAATGTGGACGGTCTCTTTCTCACTTCACCACGTTCGCGCCGGATGCGCTTCGTGCGCGTGCGCGGCACGTAATCGGGACAGTGTGACATCGACATGCGAAATCTGAAAACTCGCCGCCCGCTGTGGCCGCGC
>JBIQLU010000152.1:0-1715 GCA_044463985.1 Gemmatimonas aurantiaca
ACGGGCGCGCCCACCAGAAGAAGTATCGCGAGATGCAGTGTGACGAAGAGCGCGATGCGGGGAGCGTGCGCGAGATCGAGATGTCCCTGCTGCACACCGGGAAGCGCTCTGAGCGCGAGCGTCTGCGCGAGCTGACGGGAACTCCGGAAGACGCCCACCGCGAGCGGCGCCGTCACCAGCACGGCCACCGCGAACACCGCGAGCCGCGCGTTCTCCAGCGAGATGTGCGTGAGGGTGTCCACCAGGCTCGCCGCCGCGTCGAACTGGAGCGACGCTCCGATCACCCACACGGTGAGCAGCACGGCGTCGATCAGGAGCACCCTGATCAGATATCGGGTGCGCGACACGCCGGCCGATTCGCGCGGCGCGCTCCGCAGCCGCTCCACCCACGAGCCGTACAGCGCCACGAACGTCTGCAGCGCGTGCGGAAGCCGCCGGTCCACGAAGTTCGCGGCGGGCCCGGACGCCTTGATCAGCCACGGCGTGGTAAGGGTGGTGATGGCCGAAACGGCGATCGCCACTGGATAGAGGAAGCCGCGCGTGGCACCCGTAGCGACGCCCACTCCCGCTATGATGAACGAGAACTCGCCGATCTGCGCGAGACTCATCCCGGTCTGGATCGAGGTGCGCAGCGGGAAGCCGGTGAGGAATGCGCTCAGCGAAACCGCCACCACCTTTCCCGTGATCACGACCACCGTGAATGCCAGCACGGCAGGCCAGTGCGCGGCGATGGCGTGGGGATCGATCATCATGCCCACCGCCACGAAGAAGATCGCGACGAACATGTCGCGCACCGGTGCTATCAGTTGGGCAACCACGTGCTCTTCACCCGACTCCGCGACCAGCGAACCCGCCACGAACGCGCCGAGCGCCACCGAGTAGCCGAAGCTGAGCGCCAGAAGTGCAGCCGCGAAACAGATCCCGATGCTGGCGACCAGCGTGGTTTCCGGCCGGTCGAGCTGGACCACGTAGCGCACCAGGCGCGGTATTATCAGCAGCCCCACGCCCACGAGACCCACCAGGAAGGTCACCAGCCGCAGCGCGAGGAGCGCGATGCTCCCCGCCGACACTCCCGCTCCACTTCCGACGGTCGTGAGGATCGCAATGAGAAAGATGCCCACGAGATCCTCGATGATCAGTACTCCGAACACCGTGTCGGCCACCTTCCCCTTCACGCCCTGCTCGTCGAACGCCTTGACTATGATCGTGGTACTGGAAATCGCGATCACGGCGCCAGCGAAGACGCTCTCCAGCGTTCCCCAACCCAACAACTGGCCCAGCAGATAGCCGAACCAGATCATCATGCTGTTCTCGGCGACGGCTACCAGTCCCGATGTCGGCCCTACCTGGATGAGCTTGCGCAGGCTGAACTCGAGCCCGAGGCCGAACATCAGGAGGATCACGCCGAGTTCGGAGAGCGTGTGCACCATCGACTCGTCGACGACGAGCGGGATGGGGATGTGTGGGCCGATGATCAGGCCTGCCATCAGGTAGCCGAAGATCACGGGCTGACGCAGCCGCTGGAACACCACAGTGGTCACAGCGGCCACGCAAAGGACCAGCGCGAGGTTACGGAGGAAGTCCGTGGCTTCGTGCATCAGGGCAAGGCATCGTGTACGTGGATGGATGCATTTCCGCGCGCGAGCGGTCGCATCCGGTGGGATCAATCAGTATATCCGCTCACGGACAGGCTGGGTATGGTAAACGGCGGGGTC
>JBIQLU010000152.1:1815-5395 GCA_044463985.1 Gemmatimonas aurantiaca
GCGATCAGCGGATCGACACGGGCGGCACGGCGACCCGGGATCCAGCTCGCTAGGAAAGCCACCACGAGGAGTACGGCCGCCACTGCCACGAAGGTGGCCGGATCGGTGGCTCCTATTCCAAACAACACGCTCCGCATGAAGCGCGTGAGGATCGCGGCGCCGGTCAGACCGAACACGATCCCCAGCGCCGCGAGTCCGAGACCCCTTCGCACGATCATGCCGCGAACGCTCGCGGGGTCCGCGCCGAGCGCAACGCGCACGCCGATCTCGCGGCGGCGCTGGCTCACGAAGTACGCCAGCACGCCGTACAGGCCTATGCCTCCGATGAGCAGCCCGAGTAAGCCGAAGAGCGCCAGCAGGGTTGCCAGCAGGCGCGGGCGCGCGACCGACTCGCCCACCGCGCTCGAGAGTGTGAACACGGATGTGATGGTCTGATCACGATCGATGCTCCAGATCGCGTCGCGCACGGCGCGCGTAGAGGCGAGCGGCTCGCCCGTCGTGCGCACCACCAGATTCGACTGGCTCCTGAAGTTCTGAAGGTTGTGGATGTACAACTGCGGTTTCGCCGGCTCGTCCAGCGATTCCTGCCGTACATCGCCCACCACGCCGATGATCGGCACCTGGAGCGTGTCGAAGGCGATGGTGCGCCCCACGGCCGGTCGGTCGGGGAAATACTTTCTCGCGAACGCTTCGTTCACGACCAGCGCCAGCGGCGCATGGTCGTCGTCGCTGCGCGCGAACTCGCGACCGGCCAGGAGCGGTACTCCCAGCGTGCGGAAGTAGCCGTCGCTCACGTGTATCAGCCCCGCCGTCGGCGCTTCGTTGCCTGGCGCTACGACCATCCCCTGTGGCACGAAGCCGACGCGCTCTCCGGTGCCGCGGAATGGAATCTCCTTCGCGGCGCCGGCCGCCACCACGCCGGGCAACGCGCGCACGCGATCGAGTATCTCGGCGTAGTAGCCGTTCTCCAGCGCCTGGGAGCTCTGATGCCGGTCGCCGACGCTGAAATTGACTACCAGCACGTGATCGGGACGGAAGCCGAGGTCCACGCGAAGCAGCCCGACGAAGCTGCGCGCCATGAGTCCTGCGCCGACCACGAGAATGACCGCGACGGCGACTTCACCTACCACGAGCGCTGCTCGCGCCTTGTGTCCGCGCGCGCTGCTGCTCCCCCGGCCGCCTTCTCGCAGCGCGGTCTCCAGGTTGGCTGACGTGGCGCGAAGCGATGGAAGCAGGCCGAAGATCAGACCGGTGATGATGGAGAGCGCGAGAGCGAAGAGGAGGACGGTGTGGTCGAGTCCGATCTCCGCTGCACGCGGCAGCTCACCGGCACCCACCTTCAACAACCCGCGCGTTCCCGCGGCCGCGAGCGCGACGCCCAGCACTCCGCCGGCCACTGCGAGTACGAGGCTCTCCGTCACGAGCTGGCGCACCAACCTTCCTCGCCCTGCACCGAGCGCGGATCGCACGGCGAGCTCCCGCTCGCGCGCCGTGGCACGCGCGAGCAGAAGGCTGGCCAGATTCGCGCAGGCGAGGAGCAGCACGAACGCGACGGCGCCGAGGAGTACCAGCAGTCCCGCGCGCGCGCTTCCGACCATCACGTCGTGCAGCGGTTCCACCGTGGCCGCGTTCCACGTGCGGTCCTCCGCATACTGCTCGCCGAGCCGCCGCGTTATCGCGGCCATCTCGGCGCGGCCCCGCTCGATCGTCACGTCCGGCTTCAGCCTCCCCACCACATCGAGCACGCGGACCTGCCGCAGCCGTGGAATCCCGTCGTCGGGGATCGTGGAATACGGGATGTACACGTCGATCCGTTCGCCGGGGTAGCGGAAGTCGCGGGGCATGACGCCGAGCACTTCGTACGGCTCGCCGCCGAAAGTGAGGACCCTGCCGACCACGGACGACGAGCCGGAGAACTGCCGCTGCCAGAACGAGTGTGAGAGAACCACGACCCGGTCAGGCCCGCCGCGATGCATCTCATCTTCCCGGGGGAGCCGTCCGATCTCGGACTTCACGCCGAGTGTGGGGAAGAACCCCGGCTCGACGAATGCTGCCGAAAGGCGCTGCGGCTCGCCCTCGCCGGTCATGTCGACTCCGCTGCCGCCCTCGACGTACCAGTAGCCACCCAGGTCCGCAAATGCGCTGCGCTGCGCACGCCAGTCGTCGAGATCGACAGGCGACACCGCGGCATGCGTGGCGCCGGCCGTCGGATTCGCCGACCAGACACGCACGAGTCGATCGGGCTCGGGGAAGGGGAGCGGCTTCATGAGGACGCCGTGCACCACGCTGAAGATCGCGGTGTTGGCGCCGATGCCCAGAGCGAGCGTCAGGAGCGCCGTGATGGTGAACGCTGGTGCGCCGCGGAGCTTTCGCAGCGAGTACACGATGTCGCTTCGCAGTTCTCCCATGTAGTCCCTCCGCCGTCGCGCGGCTTCGGTGCTTCGGTCCATCCGCTGCAGATAGCGGCGGGCATCTTCCAGGTCGCCGAACTGCCGGGTCGCCTCGGCGAGCGCGATGTCGGACGGCAGTCCACGTGCAGTCAGCTCTTCCGCGCGCATGGCGATGTGGAAGCGGAGCTCGTCGTCGACGTCTTCGCTGATGCGCCGCGCGGAGCGCCATGGCAGGCGGAAGAGCTTCCGGGTCATGCGGGCGCGAGCACCTTGCCCACCGCTTCCACGTAGCGAAGCCAGGCGGACTCCTGGCTGCGGAGCAGCCGGCGGCCCTCGCGCGTGAGCTTGTAGTAGCGCGCGCGGCGGTTGTTCTCCGACACCCCCCACTCGGCCTCCACCGCGCCGGAGTGCTCGAGGCGGTGGAGCGACTTGTAGAGTGCGGCGTCGTCGATCTCGATCACGCCGTCGGTGCGTTCGTGAATCCAGCGGGAGGCGGCGTAGCCGTGCATCGGTCCCCACGCGAGAGTGCGGAGGATGAGAATGTCGAGCGTTCCCTGCAGCAGGTCGAGCGATCGGTCGGCCATCTCTTTCCCCTTACCAGGTATGGGGAGAGTATGCACTTCCTGGCTGCGCGGGTCAATACCCGCGCGACTATCATTCCGGAGAACCACGGAGCGCACGCGGCTCCCGGCCGCGAGCGGGGAGGAGAACTGGCATGTCCAGAGGAGCGAATGCGGATCGCACGATCCTGGTGACCGGTGCGACTGGCAAGCAGGGAGGAGCCGTCGCGCGCGAGCTGGTGCGGCGCGGCTTCCACGTGCGGGCGGTGACGCGCGATCCATCGAAGCCGGCGTCCACCGAGCTCGGCGAGCTCGGCGTCGAGGTGCAGCGCGGCGATCTCGACGACATCGAGACGCTGCGCCGGCCCCTCGAGGGCGCGCACGGTGTGTTCTCGGTGCAGAACTTCTGGGAGAGCGGCGCCGAGCGCGAGATCGCGCAGGGGATGGCGCTCGCGGAGCTCGCGAAGGAAGTGGGCGTGGAGCACTTCGTTTACAGCTCCGTAGGTAGCGCTCATCGCGAGACCGGCCTCTCGCACTTCGAGAGCAAGTGGAAGATCGAGCAGCGCATCCGCGAGCTCGAGCTCCCCTACACCATCTTCCGGCCCGTCTTCTTCATGGACAACTGGGAGA
>JBIQLU010000152.1:5495-7504 GCA_044463985.1 Gemmatimonas aurantiaca
GATGAGGCGAGCCCGCGCGTGAGCGTGCGCACACTGGGGAAGACCGGGTTCGGTCGTCCCTTCATCGCGGCGTTCATCGGCGATTCCGCTATGATCGCGAATCTCCCGCGCTACCAGGAGATCCAGCGCAAGCTGGCCGACCCGCGCACGCACGATGCGAGCGAGCGTGCCGCGCTCATCGAGAACGGCAAGGTCGTGGTACTCGTGACGTCGAGCATCCACTCCACCGAGGTGGGCGGGATCCTCACTCCCACGGTGCTCGCCTACCGGTTGGCGTCGGGCGAGGACACGGAGACGCGCGCGATACGCGAGAACGATCTCGTGATACTCGTGCCCTCGCTCAATCCGGATGGCGTGGACATCGTGGGCGACTGGTACGAGGCGAGCCTCGGCAAGCCGTGGGAGGGAAGCGGCCCGCCGGTGATCTACAACAGGTACAACGGGCACGACGACAACCGCGACTGGTACGCGTTCACACAGGTGGAGACGCAGCTCACGATCGACTCGCTGCACAACGTGTGGCATCCGGAGATCGTGAACGACATCCACCAGCAGGGAGGGCGGGGATCGCGACTCTTCCTGCCGCCGTACATGGATCCGTGGGAGCCGAACGTGGACCCCATCATCGCGGCCGGCGTCAACAGCATGGGGATGGCGATCGCGTGGCGGTTGACGGCGGCGGGGAAGACGGGCATATCGACGAACGCATCGTACGACGCGTGGACACCGGCGCGCTCGTATCAACACTACCACGGCGGCATCCGGATACTCACCGAGACGGCGAGCGCGCGGCTGGCGACGCCGGTCGACGTTCCGTTCGAGTCGCTGGGAGGTGCACGCGGCTTCGATCCGAAGGTGATGTCGTGGAACTTCGTGGCGCCGTGGCCGGGCGGACACTGGACCATCGGAAACATCGTCGACTACCAGACCAGTGCCACGTGGGCGATGCTGGTGCAGGCGGCGGGAGAGCGCGAAGAGTGGCTGGAGGGCTTCGCGCGGATCGGGGAGCGCGCGGTGGAGGGGCGTGGAGCGGCGGGGCGCGCGGAGTGGCCCGTGGCGTATCTGATCCCGAGCACGCAGCGCGACACCGCGTCGCTCGAGGGGATGCTGCGCATCATGCAGCGCGGTGCAGTGGAAGTACGCCGTACGCGCGCCGCGTACTCGACCGGTGGGCGCAGCTATCCGGCGGGTACGTACGTCATCTTCACCGCGCAGCCGTACGGCAGCTTCGCGAAGGCGCTGCTGGAGGTGCAGGAGTATCCGGACCTGCGCGAGTATCCAGGCGGACCGCCCAAGCGGCCTTACGACGTGACGGCGCAGACGCTGCCGCTGATGATGGGCGTGGAGGTGGCGACGGTGAAGGACACGCTCGCCGTGGCGACCACGGCGCCGATCGCACCGATCGCGCCGCCGGCGCTCGTGGTGCCGGGACTGAGCGGGAAGTCAACGAGGCGGATCGCGATCTACAAGAGCTACAATCCGTCCATGGACGAGGGATGGACCAGGTTCATCTTCGATCAGTATCACATCCCGTTCACCAGCATCGTCGACCGGGACGTACGCGCGGGGAATCTGCGCGCGCGCTTCGACGCGATCATACTCCCCGATCAGTCGCCGCGCGGGCTCTCGCGTGGAGTGACGCAGCCATATCCTGACTCGCTGAAGGGCGGACTCGGCACGGAGGGCGCGGCCGCGCTGGCGGCGTTCGTGGAGGCGGGCGGCACGCTCGTGACGTTCAACGACGCGAGCCAGTACGCGATCGAAGTGCTCTCACTGCCCGTGAAGAACGTGCTCGCCGACGCGAGCTCGAGCGAGTTCTACGCACCCGGCTCCATCCTGCGCGTGACGCTCGACGAGAAGAGTCCCGTGGCGAGTCGCATGACAGCGCGGCCCGCGATCTGGTTCGAAGGCGGGCCGGCGTTCGAGATAACCGATCCATCGATGGCGACCGCGGTGGCGAGCTACCCCACGTCGGGCGACCCGCTTCTATCCGGCTGGCTGCTGGGCGG
>JBIQLU010000153.1:0-4217 GCA_044463985.1 Gemmatimonas aurantiaca
TATAACCGAACAGAGATGACCGCAGCGGAATTCAACGAGGCGCGCAGCATCCTCGCGTGGACGGACGACCAACTCGCGGCGGAGCTGAATGTGACGCCGCGCGTCGTGCAAGCATGGACGACTGGTCGCGTCGGTATTCCGCGTCGCCATGCGATGGACATGTGGTTGCTCGCTGTAGCCGAGATGCGTAACGCTGCCCCGAAGGAGGGCGAGCCGCCGGAGTGCGAGTGGATACGGAATCAGGAAAGGCAGCCGGTACCGTCCGGAACGGACGCGCTGATCGAGTTCACAAAGTCCATCGAGAAGCACACGAAGGTGTGCCCCGTCTGCATCGCGCGCCGTAACTTCGTAGAAGAGCGCATCGGGCCGATGCCCCCGCAGTCGCGATGGATGGGGGTATTCGGCATGATCGCTCGAGTGCCAGCGTGGGCACGGCCTGCGGTACTTGGAGCTCTCGCGCTGGGCGCGATCGTCTTAGCGCGCATCCTGCTGATGTTGCCGCGTCTTCTCTCGGAGCCCGGCAAGATTGGCGAAGCGCTCGTTGCAGTACTCGCCGCGGCGGGGGCCGGAGCCGCGGGCGGCGTCGTGTACTCTGCGACGCGGCCAACGCTCAGAAAGCTCGGCAGGCCCGGCGACTATCTCACGGGCATCGTATGCGTCTTCGGCTACATGGGCGCGCTCGCGCTGGCGGCCCCCTACGCCTTCGGCGAGCATATAGTCAAAGATGGTACGGACTGGGTGGTCTTCTCGATCTTCTCGGCTTTCTTCGGATTGTTCATCGGGCACTCATGGTTCCGTCGGTCCGGCGCAGAGTAGGCGGGCTGTCGCTGGTCGCTCCGCGCTGATGCTACTGCTGCTGCAGTGGATCATCCTGTATCTGGTGGTGCTCTACGCATTGACCATCGTGTCGTTATGGCTTCGACATCGCGTACCGGTGCATCAGCGCTACGAGCCATATCGCGGTGCGCCCCCCATTGTACCAGCCGAAACCCTCGCGGCATTGGCCGAAAAGGGCCGTGACCTGGTGGATGCCGGCTTCCGCGATCTCGGACTCATCACTCACACTCGCCCCGATGGGGCTTCCGTGTTGGCTCGCTGTCACGATCGACCCGACGGAGCGATCACCGCGGTAGCCCTTGCAGCGGTGCGCATGGGACGTCAGGCGAGGGGTGGTGTCTTTCTCAACCTGGTTACGGAGTTCGCGGATGGTTTTCGGCTCTCGACGAACAACGCGTCGTACAACACGCCGATGCGGCGAGATCCGACCGGGATCATCCACCAGTTCCCGGGCGTGGAGAGCGCCGCCGACCTCGTAGCACTCCACGAGAAGCTGGTGCAACGGAGGGGCGTTCCGATCCAACCCAGGCTGCCCGGGCAGGATCCGTCGCGGTTCTTCGGTGATCGAGTGGACGCCGAAATGATCCGTCAGCGGGAGCTCGGGGGCGTACGCCTGAGCGCGGATACCGCGACGTATCGTCTCACGCTCATCGGCGCGGCGACCATGGCGTGGCTGGCGTTACCGCCCTCGGCTGCCGTACTGCGGATGCTGCTGCGGCGCCGGGCGCACCGGCTGCGCACTCGGCTCGAAGCGGAATAGCGTAGAGCGAGGCTCCTGCCGGCAGCCAGTCGCAGGAGCCATCCCGGTCTCGCTTGACCAGTCTGACTAGATAGAGTACGTTCCCGGTATGCGGGATACCTATTCGCTCTACGAAACCAAGGCTCGGTTCTCCGCGATCATACGACAGGTGCGTGAAGGGCAGCGCGTGATCGTCACGCTGCACGGCACGCCGGTCGCCGAGATCCGGCCGGTTGAAACCGCGGCCGGAGGATTGGCCGAGCGAATCGCGGAGCTGACCGATCGCGGCGTGCTGCACCAGCCCACCACGAGCAAGCCGACTCGTTTCCGCACCGTTGCTCGACGCCCGGGGGCGGTGAAGCGCTTCCTCGCCGAGCGTGACGAGTGAAAGCCGCGTACGTGGACACGTCATGCTTCGTGGCGATCGCGTTCGGCGAGCGCGGCGCGACCGCGCTCGCCCGGCGCCTCGCGGCGTTCGATGAGCTTCTGGCATCCAGCCTGCTCGAGGCCGAACTCCGTGCCGCGTTCGCGCGCGAAGGCATCGCCGAGGAGCCCCATGCGCTGTCGGCGATAACGTGGATCAGCCCGGACCGTCCGCTGCGACCCGAGATCGTCCGGGTCCTCGAGGCGGGCTACGTGCGTGGCGCTGACTGCTGGCACCTGGCGACAGCGCTTTACCTCGCTCCAGATCCGGGAGAGCTCACGTTCCTGACTCTGGATGTACGCCAGCGCGGCGTGGCGGAAGCGCTCGGCTTCATCTCGTAGGGAGCTTCGCCGCGATCACGCGCTCTGGGCATGGCGAAAACTCATCGAGCTCGATGTCGATGCCACACCCGTGGTTGGATGGTGCTTGCCGATCACCGGTCCATTGTCTCGTAATGCGTGGGTGACGTTCCGCGACGACTCCGGTCAATCCCTCCAACCCTATATCGGATCGACCGCTAACGGCGAGGTGAGAACGTTGACAGATCCAGGAATGCCACCCGGTGCCTTCGTCTTCTCGGCCTTCATCGGCAACGAATCGGCTCGGCACGAAGCGCCTACCGCCGCCGCTGTCGTGGCCTCGCTCATGCGGGTCGACGCCTGGCATGAGGGGAGCCTCCACCCAAAGAGTGGGGCCGACTTCCCCCGGGCAGAAGTGAGCTTTCACGCCGGTCACGGCTTCGTGCTCCAGATCTACGAGGACGCGCAATCTCTCAGTGATTTCCTGGCGGCGTCCGATCGATTCTCCGCCTCGCGGGTCGAGATCGAGCTCGGCGGCCAAGCCCTCGAGCGCTGGCCGGCCGAGCTGTTCGTCTCCGAACGACTCGCGGTCGAGGCTCTGGAGTGGTTCCTCGCACACGGCAGCGAAAAGCCCGGCCTGCATTGGTTCAGGATCGACGGCTTCCCGAGAGAGACGATCTGGGATCACGCAGAGAGTCGCAACGCGAGAGGATAATAGTGGCGAAGAAGAGCGCAGGCCGCGCATCGGTTCCCGTAGCGGTTCGACCTGTGTACGGGCAGATCGTGCAGCTCACCGACCAGGTCTGCCGCGAGCATCTGAACGAGGAGTATGCAATCATGGCCCGCTCGATGGCCGAGGTGTTGAGTCGCAGGCGTCCATCGCCGCTTCTCGCTGGCAAAGCCGCGACGTGGGCCGCCGGAATTCTCTACGCGCTGGGCCGGGTGAACTTTCTGTTCGACCGGAGTCAGACACCTCATCTCACTCCCGCTGAATTGTGCGAGCCGTGTAGTGTGAGTAAGAGTACGGCGTCGGCCAAGGCGAAGCTGATCCTCGATCTCCTACGCGGCTCGCAGCTGGATCCGCGGTGGACGCTGCCCAGCCGCCTCATCGACAACCCTATGGTCTGGATGTTGGAGGTGAACGGCTACATCGTGGATGTGCGTGATGCACCGCTCGAGCTCCAGGAGGAGGCCTTCCGGCGAGGGCTCATTCCCTTCGTGCCTGGAGAGGAATGAGATGAAGCGCCAGAAGAAGGACCCCGCGCGAGAGAAGCGAATCGCGATGGAGATCTTGGTCGATGCGTACGGCCCCGACGAGCGTACGATGGGCTGGTATTGTCATCTGGAGGACACGCTGCGCTTCCCCTTTCTGGCGCGTTGCGCATCCGAGCGGATGATCTCCCCGCTTCACATTGACGATGAGGTCGAGGCGATCGGCATGCCGCCCGAAAAGGAGTGCGAGCACGAGATGTTCGTGACGATCCGGTGGGAGGAGCGTGGTCTGGCCGTGCCACTGGCCCAGCTCCGGTCGTTCCATGTGGATGCGCCGACGCGGGAGGCTGTGGAGGACTGGCTTTACTGGGTTCGGATGGGCTACGAGTTCTGATGTTCCGGATGCGCCGCGACGAGGTGTCGAGATTCTAGGAGGATGTCCGGACTGCATTGCCGGCTCTTCTACGCTCGAATCACCGACGGCTTCTCGCACGCGTACTGCAATGGCATCGGCGCTCATCGTGTTCGCCGTCCGTCACCCGAGGTCCCCGCGCGAAACCGACCAGTCGGGTGGCGGGGCAGGGGGCCTCAGTGAAAGAATTCTCCAGTCATCCCAGCGAAAGCGGGGACCAATGTTTGGTGGAGTAACTATGGATTCCCGCTTGCGCGGGAATGACGTTTTGCTTTCGCGCGGATGACGTACTGC
>JBIQLU010000153.1:4317-7473 GCA_044463985.1 Gemmatimonas aurantiaca
TGAATCGCGATGCCGCCCCGGCCGCCGTACAGTCCACGGTATCCGAGCTCGGCCGAAGCATCGCGACTGCACGCATCCGCCGCAGGCTTCGCGAGGAGGGTCTCGCCGCCCGCGCCGGTATCAGCCGCACCACGCTTCGCCGCATCGAGGAGGGTGAGCTGGGGACCGGGATCGGTGCGTACGCCGCGGCGCTCTGGGCACTCGGACTCGAGGCGCAGTTGGCGGCTGTGGTGAGTCCGGAGACGGACGTCGAGGGGCAAACGCTCGAGGCTGCGCATCGTGCGGCGCATGTGCGCCGTGCACGTGAGCTGAGCGATGACTTCCGATCAAGGATGTGACCTTCGAGCCGGCGAAGCTGCGCGATGTCTTTGGCGTTCTGCGCGACGCGTCGCCCGACGCATGGGGGAGACCGGTCACCGAGTGTGTGCTCCTCGGCGGCGCCGCGCTTCGGTCTCGATACCGATGAGGCGAATGCACTGATCGATCGCACGGCCGAGGTGATTCGCGGTCGCTGGCGCTCGGAGGTGCTAGCGTATGGTGGAAGCGCGCGATATTGCGATCTCATCGCGCCCGCTTTCCTGCACGCAGGGTTCGAGTATCCGGTCGCCAGGTAACCGGGCAACCATGCGAACGAAGACGTGGTCGGTTCGGCTCACCGCCGCCGCGCCGCACGCGTGAGCGCCCGGTCGAGCGCGTTCGCGAACGCCTGCTTCTCACGCGGACCGTAGGCAGCGTGGCCGCCGGTATCGACTCCCGTCCCCCGGAGTCCGTCCATGAAGTTCCGCACCGAGAGGCGCTCGCCGATGCTCTCCGCCGTGTACTCGTCACCGCGAGGATCGAGAACGACGACTCCTCTGGACACCAGCGCCGCGGCGAGTGGTATGTCGGCCGTCACGGCTACATCGCCTGCAGCGGCGTGCTCCTCGATGTAGCGGTCGGCGACGTCCGGCCCGCCGTCCACTCGCACTGTCGAGAGGTGGCGATACCCCGAGGGAATCTGCAGCCGCTGATTCGCCACGAGGACGGTCGTGAGCGCGAGGCGCTCGCATGCCCGGATGCATATGTCCTTCACGTCTCGCGGGGCAGCGTCGGCGTCGATCCAGAGGGTCATGCCCACGAGGCGGCACCGCGTATCGAGGAGGGGAGCGTGGGAAAGTCGTGACTGGCGCGCATGGCGGAAGATAGCTCTGGCCTCTACCTTGTCACCCACACGCGACCGCGGCCGGGGAGCGACAGAGCGTCTGCGCACGAGCGATCTTCCGGCGCGCTGTTGGACGCGCACGCAGGACGAAGTGTTGGGGAAGCTGGACCACGATCCTCTACATCAGGGTGATGGATTTCATGCTCCGGAGACGTTCCTCCATCGCTCGCGCGATTCTCTGCGCGGTCTCGTGCACTCTCGTGCTTCCGTTCGTCGCGAACGCGCAGCGCGCGCAGGGTCGGCCCGCTGGCACGGTGGTCGTCAGCAACATGAACGACCACACCGCCACCGTCATCGACGCCGCCACCGGGAAGGTGCTCGCCACGCTTCCCACGGGCCGCGGCCCGCACGAGGTCGCGATCTCGCACGATGGCCGTTGGGCCGTGGTCAGCAACTACGGTCCGCGCGGCGAAGCGGGCAACTCGATCACTGTGATCGATGTGGTCAGGCGTCGGGTTGCACGAACCCTCGAGATCGCCGGCCACGATCATCCGCACGGTATGGCTTTTCTCCCGGGCGACTCGCTGCTGGCGGTCACGGCCCAGTCGAGCGAAGCGGTGCTCGTGATCGACTTCGCGAGCGGCGCGATCAGGCGCGTGCTACCTACGAACGGACGGCTCACGCACATGCTCGCGCTCTCGGCTGATGGTCGCACGATGGTGACCTCGAATATCGCCGCCGGCACCATCTCGCTCATCGATCCCTCGGGTGCGGACTCCACCGTGACTCTTCCCGTGACCGCTGCGCCCGAGGGGATTGCGATCACTCCCGACGGGCACGCCGCATGGGTGGGGAGCGACCGCGACAGCGTGGTCGTCGTGGTGGATCTCGTGAAGCGGGCACCGGTGGACACGCTGCGTGGCTTCGGCCTGCCGTACCGCCTCGCGATCACTCCCGACGCTCGGCTCGCTGTGATCACCGATCCTGTGAAGGCGCAGCTCCGGATCTTCGATGTGGCGACACGGCGCGAGCGAGCCACGCTCGACATTCCGGCGGACAGCGTGGTCGAGACCGCCGAGGTGCCGGGGTCGCCGTCGCCCGAGGGAGTCACCATCTCGGGTGATGGACGCTGGGCGTTCGTCACGCTGCAGGGACGCAACCGCGTGATCACTGTCGACCTCGACTCGATGCGCATCGTTGGGTGGGCGCCGACCGGGACGTGGTCCGACGGTATCGGCTACTCGCCGCTCCTCTCCACGGGGCGTTGACGGCGGGAGCGCCGCATTCCCGCGGAGCGATGTCGAAGTCCGGCCGCGTCGTTCGACGTACTGATGGAGCCAGTCGAAATCGCGCCGCAAGTCGGGTGGATGACGGGCTCCCGATCCGTCCCGAGGAGGGGCGGAGAAACATCGTCCGGCGTCCGGGCCTCTATTCGTTAAGCCCGGAGTGACTTCACGTACCGACAGGAGATTCGTCATGGCCGCATCCACCGGAACCGTCAAACTCCACCGCGTGCTTCGCGCGCCGGCCGAGCGCGTGTATCGCGCCTTCCTCGACCCCGATGCACTCGCGAAGTGGCTGCCGCCGCACGGCTTCACCGGCAAGGTCCACGAGATGGACGCGCGAGTGGGCGGTGGATACAGCATGTCGTTCACCAACCTGACCACGGGGAACAGCCACTCGTTCCGCACCACCTACACGGAGCTCACGCCGAACGAGAGCATCAAACACACCGATCGCTTCGACGCTCCAGGACCTCCGGGCGAGATGCAGGTGACGATCTCGCTGCATCCGGTCTCGTGCGGCTGCGAGTTGAGCGTCCTGCAGGAAGGAATTCCCGCCGTCATACCGGAGGAGATGTGCTATCTCGGCTGGCAGGATTCGCTGGTGCTGCTCACGCAACTCGTGGAGCCGGAGATCCCGGACGAGTGAACGACGGGAACGACGGGGTCAGGTACTTTATGTAGAGGTCCCGGCAGCGGCGCTGCCGGGACCTCTACATAAAGTACCTGACC
>JBIQLU010000154.1:0-3244 GCA_044463985.1 Gemmatimonas aurantiaca
TCGCGCACGCTGTCGAGCAACCGCAAGGTCGACGCGGGCGCGCCCGCGTCGTACTTGGCCTCCGCCGCCGCGATGAGTCGTTGCGCGCGGCCACCCGGCGCGGGTGACAACTCGGCCGCGCGCTCCAGGAAGGCCGCAGCAGCCGCTGCACCTCCGCGCGTGCGTGCGCGCGCCGCGCTGCGTTCGAGGTCCGCGGCCACTTCCTCATCCGGCAGCAGCGTCGCGCTCGCGCGGTGCCACGCGCGGCGGTCCGGATCGCGCTCCGACGACGTCGCGTCGGCGAGCGCCGCGTGCACACGCCGACGATCGTCCGGCCATGCTGCACGATAGATCGCCGAGCGCACGAGCGGATGCCGAAATCCCACGCGCGATCCGAGCACGAGCGCATCGGCCTTCACCGCGATGTCCAGATTCTCGGGATCCAATCCCAGAGCGGCGCTCGCACGCAGCAGCAGTTCCGGATCGCCCGTTGCATCGGCGGCCGCGAGCAGCAGGAGAGTGCGAGTCGCCTCTGGCAACGGCTCCAGCCGCGAGAGTACGCTCTGCTCTATGCGCCGCTCCAGCGGGATCGATCCCGCCAGCGCGAACCCGCCTGCCAGCTCGGCGGGGCTCATCTCTCGCGGAAGGAGTTGCAGCGCGAGCGGGTTGCCGCGCGCTTCGGTGATTATCTGATCGTGCACCCGCCGGTCGATTCTGCCGGGCATCGCGAGCCGCAGCAGCTCGCGCGCATCCTCGTCACGAAGCCCCTCGACGGCGAGCAGCGGCAGCCGCGCGAACCGCTCGGAGAGCTCGCGCACCGCGAGCACGATCGCGACTCCTTCGGCGTCGAGGCGGCGGGCGACGAAGGCGATGGCCTGCGCCGACGCTTCGTCGAGCCACTGCGCGTCGTCCACGATGCACAGCAGCCCGCGATCGCTCGCGGCATCGGTGAGCAGACCGAGCACCGCGAGCCCGATCAGGAACGGACTCGGCGCGGCGGCGCCTCGGAGACCGAGCGCCACCTCGAGCGCTTCCCGCTGCGGCGCCGGCAGAGCCGCAGCGGAGTCCATGAGCGGAGCGCAGAGCTGCTGCAGCCCCGCGTACGCCAGTTCCATCTCGTATTCGGATGCGACCATGTGCCTGACGCGCAGCGCGCTGCTCGCCTGCCGGGCCGCTCTCTCGAGCACGGCGGTCTTTCCGACACCGGCCTCACCATGCAGTACGAGCGCGCCGCTCTGGCCAGCGTGCGCTCGGCTCACGAGCGCTTCCAGCTCGGCCAGTTCGCGATCGCGCCCTCGCAGCGGCGAAGAGTCGTCGAGGAGCGCTCGAGCGGGAGAGCGCGTCGTGTCGGTCCGCATGAGATCAGGTAGCGGATCCCGAGACGAGCTTCAAACCCACGATACCGGTAACGATCAAGGCGATGCAGAACAGCCGGATCGCGGTCGCGGGCTCGCGGAAGAGCAGGATACCCAGCGCCGCCGTCCCGATGGTCCCGATCCCGGTCCATACCGCGTACGCTGTGCCGAGCGGCAGCGTCCGCAACGCGAGCGCGAGAAGCCCCATGCTCGCCACCAGCGCGACCGCGGTAGCGATCGACGGTCCGATTCGCGTGAAGCCTTCGGCGTACTTGAGTCCCACGGCCCAGCCGATCTCGAACAGGCCGGCGATGAAAAGGACGACCCATGCCATCGTCGTCTCCGCTGGAATTGCGGGGCCGTCCCCGCGAATTCGAGAAAGACCGGAGGTCGTCCCCCGGACGTACTTACCAGCTCAATCTAAATGCGACGATGGCAGCGTTGGATGCTCAGGATGGACGCTCAGAGAGTGAGCTCCCACGTCTGGCCGGTCAGATCGTGGCCAAAGCTATGATGCTGCTCCTCATGCACGAGAGAGTAGCCCGCAGCCTGGTAGATGCGTCGCGCCGAAGTGAGCACGCTATTGGTCCAGAGCGTGATGGTGTGATATCCCGCCCCGCGAGCGAAACTCGAGCATTCGTGGACGAGTGCGCGACCGACTCCGAGCCCGCGCGCGCTCGGTTCCACCAGCAGGAGACGAAGTTTGGCGACGCCCTCGCGTTCCGGATGCCGCACGATGAGCACCGAGCCCATGCGCTCGGGGCCATCGACGCCTTCGCGCTCGGCGATCCAGCAACGCTCGCGACGCGGGTCGAAGTGTTCCACGAAGTCTGCCACGACACGTGCGACCAGCCCTTCGAAGCGGACGTCCCACCCGTATTCCTTTGCGTAGAGTGCGCCGTGCCGCTCGACGATCCAGCCGAAGTCGCCTGCGCGGGGTGGTCGCAGCACGAACGGAGATGCCCCTGCCGAAACGGCGTCTTCCTCGAAGTCATGCTCTCCCATGATCGTTTCCCGTCAGTGAATGGGATGATCCTCCGGATCCCACTGCCCCACCGCCGCCTCTACACCATCGAGGTGCGCGTGGTCGCCGTGGCCCGCACCCACGCCTCGTACTCGCGCTGGCGCAGCGTGTACCGCGCGAGGAACTCCGGCCGGAGCGCCTTCAAATCCTTCAGCGCCTCGCTCGCGACCGCCGCCCGATCCAGCTCCGGCACGCCCAGCTCCTCCGCGTGCTGCAACAGGGTTTCGGTAGTTGGCCACTCCATCCCGCGCACCGCATCCACGACCATCGCGCGAAGCTCCGTCCGGTAGCCGAGCCGGATAGGGTCGGGGTCGCCCATCGCCTGGCGCAGCACCTTGAACTGCACGCACGACCGCTCGTACGCCTGGATGAAGACGTGGCGCAAAAGGCTGACGTCCTTCTGCTCGTACACGCCAAGCACTCCTTCCGTGTAGGCCTCTTCGGACACGTCCACGAAGGAGAGGGGACAGAGGTTGGCGCGGATCATCGGGATGTTGGCGGCCAGACGCGACGTGCGCTTGTTGGCGTCGATGAACGGCTGCAGATACGGGATGTGCACCATCGCGAAGAAGGCCTGTTCGATCGGATCGGTGATCGCCGCCGCCTTCGCGAGGATGGTGTCGAAGCGCTCCTCGATGAACTGTGGGATGGCCGTGGGCGTGTAGACCGAGCTCCCGATCATGACCGGACGAGTGCGGAGCGCGCCCTCCTGTTCGCGACGCTCGAGCAGGTTCTCGGCGAGCAGCGCGTGGAGGTTGAGGATCGTGTATCGGTTGAACGCGATCGACTCGGCTTCCTCCACGAGGAACTCGATCGCCGCCTTGTGATTCAGGATGAGCTGGCGGTCGCGATTGCTCATCCCTGCCGGCGGCCGGGCAGCATCGAG
>JBIQLU010000154.1:3344-7373 GCA_044463985.1 Gemmatimonas aurantiaca
GGTTCGCCCACTCTCGCGCGGACGCGTTCTCGATCCTCGGCGGCGTAGTCAACGGATCCGGACACCACGCGGTACGTCACCGGCCGCCGGCCCTCGAGGGAACGCTCCACTACACCGGCGGCGTGGAGCTCCTCGAGGCGGGCCTTCACCGTGTTGTAGGCAATCGGAATCCCGACGCGGTCGAGGTATGCGTCGCGGACCTCCTGCCGCGCCATCGGGAGACTGCTCTCCCTCAGGATGGCGAGGATCTGGTCGCGCTCCTCCGCGACGGCATGACGGCTTTTGCGGCCCGGAGACTGACGTTTTTCCATGTGGACGGGACTCCACGCCTGCGGCGGGAAGCGGCTATACCACATTGCCGGCCAGCAGAGCTGACTGTAGCGAGGCTGTTATTGCGGCAATAGGACTCCTTTGCAGCAATTACAGTATATTTGCGGCAATCTAAGCTGTCAATAGCGGCAATTGCGTCAATTTCGCCGCAATCTTCAGTGATAGAGCAGGAACGGCTTCCGGCTCTCGCGGAAGGCCGCGGCCTCGCGGTCCCATTCCTCGAGGAGAGGCTCGAGGCGGCCGCCTTCGATCGCCAGCCGCACCCGGTCCGAGCCGGTCAGGCGGTCGATCGTGTTTCGCCAGGCGAAGTCGCGCGGATGTTGCCGGCGGATCTCATCGATGAGGAGGAGCGCGGTGCGGACCGGCCGGTACGCCTCGCGGTCGGTGATCACGAAACGAATCCCCGGGATCGTCTGGCCGGGATACTTGGCCGCGGTCGGCTCCACGGTCATCGTGATCGGCTCGAAGCGAATTCCCGGGAGCGCGCGCTCATTCATCACGCGGGCGACCTCTCGCGCGTTCAGCCACGGCGCGCCGATCTGCTCGAATGGACGCTCCGTGCCCCGCCCCTCCGTGAGCGTGGTCCCCTCGAAGTAGACGGTCCCCGGATAACTGGTTACGGCGGCCAGCGAACGGAGATTGGGCGATGGATTCACCCAGGGAAGTCCGGTCTCGTCGAACCACTGCGAGCGGCGCCACCCTTCCGCCTTCACGACTATCAGATCTGCTCCGATGCCGTACTTCTCGTTGAACAGCGTCGCGAGCTCCCCCACGGTCATCCCATGGCGCGCGGGTATGGGATACATCCCGACGAACGACTTGAAACGGGGATCGAGCAGCGCGCCTTCCACGATCTCGCCACCGATCGGATTCGGCCGATCCAGGACGACGAATGGGATCCCCTTCCGCGCGGCGGCCTGCATCGCCAGCGCCATCGTCGACACGTAGGTCCACGTGCGCCCCCCGACTTCCTGGAGGTCGTAGACCAGCACGTCGACATCCTTCAGCATCTCCGGCGAAGGACCGCGGTCCTCCGCCATGTACAGGGAGTAGACCGGCAGGCCCGTTTTCGGATCGGTCTCGTCCGCGATCTTCGCGCCGTTCATGGCATCGCCGCGGATCCCGTGCTCGGGTGCCATCAGCGCCACCAGCTTCAGATCCGGCTGCCGCGCGATGAGATCGATGTCGGATTCCCCCGACCGGCCGATGCCCGTGTTGTTGGTGATGAGACCGACGCGCTTCCCCCGCAGACGCTGCGGCACATCCGAAACGAAGACATCGATTCCGGGGCGCACCGGCGCGATGCTGTCCGTGGGTCGGTCATGAGCCGAGCTCACGACCCGCTCTCCCGAACTCGTACCGGCCGCTGGAAGCTGCGCCCGCACGCAGGCGGCGCCCAGGAACGGCGCCACGAGCAATGCTCCAAGCAATGCGCCGAGCGGTGCTCTCATTCCGCCGGTCATCATCTTCTGACCACCCACTGTCGCTTCCCCACCGTCGCATCGTAACGCGCGCGGGCCGCATCCACTTCCTTCAGATGCGCTCCGGACCACTCCATCAACGACTGCACGATCTCGCGTAACGTCGCGCCGAGCGGCGTGAGCGCGTACTCCACGCGCGGTGGCACCTCGGGGTACATCGCGCGGCTCACGAGACCGTCGCGCTCCAGGCCGCGCAGCGTGACGGTGAGCATCCGCTGGCTCACCCCATCCACGCGCCTGCGCAATTCGTTGAAGCGCAGCGGGCCCGCGTCCGCGAGCACGTGAATGACATACATCGACCACTTGTCGGCCACGCGCACGATCATCTCCCGCGCGCGGCAGTTGGCCGGGGTGTGCTCCGTCTCGATCGGCATTGGTTACTCCGAAGTCACCGAGGCACGTTCGAGTGCGTTCTTCTCGCCGCGCCAGGGCGCCCTTACGTTGATGATAGTTACGAATTGTAACCTGGGAAGCAACGAGTACCGAGGCCCCATGCCTTGCCCGCCGCCACCTCCGGTACGGCGCGGCAGGGACGAGGCAGCGTTCGACCGTATCTCTGGACCGAGGATTACATGGACATCACATACATTGCCGACCCCCGCATGGCCGGCATCGGACTGCTCGCCGGGCGCCTCGTGCTGGGGCTGCTCATGGCGGCACACGGGAGCCAGAAGCTCCTGGGCTGGTTCGGAGGCCACGGGCTGCACACCACCGGAGAATTCTTCGCGCAGCTCGGCTTCCGCCCCGGCCCGCTCTTCGCGACGGCGGCCGCGGCCGGCGAGATGGCTAGCGGACTGCTCGTGGCGCTCGGACTCCTGGGCCCTGTGGGACCTGCGCTGATGATCTCGGTGATGATCGTGGCCGCGCTGACCGTGCACTGGACGAACGGCATCTTCGCGACTTCGAACGGGATCGAGCTTCCACTGCTCTACGCGACCGGCGCGTTCGGACTCGCGCTCGTGGGGCCGGGCCCTTACTCGCTCGATGCGCTGCTCGGTATCGCGCCCGTGTGGACGCCTGCCATCACGTGGACCGTGCTCGTCGCCGGAATAATTGGCGGCCTTGGCAACGTGGCCATTCGCCGTCCACCTACGCAGCCCAGAAGCGTCTGACGGAGTCCTTCGCCAGCGGATCGAGGACGATCTGGCTCTACTCTTCTGCGCTGCGCTACTTCCCCCGCAGCCGGTCCAGCGCCGACCGCACGCCGCTCGGAACCAGCAGATCGTCCGCGATCGCCGCAACCTCCTCCGCTTCGCGCCACGCGCGCTCGAGCTCCGCGAGCTCGCCCTGCATCGCGCGCCGTTCGCTCTCCTCGTGCAGCGCCATCTCGAGCGCGAGACGATCGACGGTGGTGAGACCGTAGAGTCCCGTACGGCCGGTCCTGCCCTTCCGTCCGTAGCGGTGCGGGCGTCCGCGAACCGCCGTCATCACCTCGGCGCGCCGCGCGAGATTTTCCACGAAGCGCTCCGGGCCACCGGTATCCTCGATCTCGTTCACCGCCGCCACTACCGTGTCGCGCGTGCCGCCGAAGCGGTTGACCGCGGGAATGACGAGCGACGCGACGCGCAGCGCCTCCGGTCCCTCGAAGCGTGTCTGCCCGTTCTTGTAGCGTAGATCGATGGCGAGTGCGCCATCGCTGGCGTGCGCCAGCGTGCTCTCCGCGAGGTGGCGCCGCCGCACCGGAAGCACCTCGCCACTCTCGGTGGGCACGCGCGCGACGATCGCCTCGTCGCTCCCGTGGATGGCCGTGCGTCCGAACTGAAACATCAACCAGCCGAAGCCGCCCACCGACACGCCCAGCACCGCGCCGCCCGCCACCACTCCGCCGAGCGCGGTGAGTCCGGCGCCGGCGAGAAGGAGGCGGCGGTTGCGCCGGCGTCCGAACTGATCGCCGTAGCGCCACGCGGCGAACTCCGGCCGGAGCGGGGCGCCGATGCGTACGAGCTCGGTACCGTCGGCGAGTCGCGCGAGACCGATCTCCTCGGTGGCGACTCGCTTGCGCGCGTCGGAGTAAAGGCGCTCCGCCTCCTCCACGGCCTCCCACCGCTCCTCGAGCGGCGAGAGATTCCACCGCTCGCACTTCCGGCAGACCACCCAGAGCCGCCCCTTCGCGGCGTCGAACGCGACGCGACGGCCCACCGCGAACGACTCGAGCGCGGTGTTGGTGCCCAACGACTGGTTGCAGAAGATGCAGGTGGAGTACATGCTGCTGCCTCGA
>JBIQLU010000155.1:0-7331 GCA_044463985.1 Gemmatimonas aurantiaca
GGAATCGCTAGTAATCGTGGATCAGCTACGCCACGGTGAATACGTTCCCGGGCCTTGTACACACCGCCCGTCACGCCATGGAAGTTCGGAGCGCCCGAAGTCGGTGCAGGAACTCGCAAGAGACCAAGCCGCCGAAGGCGAGCCGGATGACTGGGGCGAAGTCGTAACAAGGTAGCCGTAGGGGAACCTGCGGCTGGATCACCTCCTTTCCGGAGTAACGAGTAGAGGGCTGGCAGGATTGGCCTTTTCGAAAGTTCTCAATGGAAGTCGCACGCCTCGACACAACCTCTCACACATCGATTTTCACTTTGGCGGGCGGAGCTTCTCCAGGAATGGGGAAGCGCTGCCAACGCCGCGTGCTTTTTGACAATCGAAGTTGGTGTAGATCGTGGGAAACGAATCATCACGCGAAGACGAGTTTCGTCTTAGCTGATATGTAGTAACGCGCGTGCTCTGCTTTGCTACGAACTATGTAGTCAAGCGAGCGAAGGCATGTGGGGGATGCCTTGGCACACGGAGGCGATGAAGGCCGTGGTAAGCTGCGATAAGCTCGGGGGAGTGGCACACACGCATTGATCCCGAGATGGCCGAATGGGGAAACCCGGCCAGGTGCAAGCCTGGTCATCCGGAGCAATCCGGAGGCAAACCCGGGGAACTGAAACATCTAAGTACCCGGAGGAAGAGAAATCAAACGAGATGCCCTTAGTAGCGGCGAGCGAACGGGGCGGAGCCCAAACCGCGCTCCTTGTGGGTGCGGGGTTGTAGGAGCCACATACGGTTGCAAAGACGGTAGGCGAAATTTCCCTGGGACGGGATGCCATAGACGGTGAGAGCCCGGTAGCCGAAACCAATGCATTGCAACTAGTGGATTTCCTGAGTAACGCCCGGGTCCGAGGAACCGGGCGTGAAACTGGGGGGACCACCCTCCAAGGCTAAAGACTCCCGTGTGACCGATAGTGAACGAGTACCGTGAGGGAAAGGTGAAAAGCACCCCAGTGCGGGGAGTTAATAGATCCTGAAACCACATGCCTACAAGCGGTAGGAGGACGGTTCCATCCTTCGGGATGTGAACGCGTCTGACTGCGTGCCTTTTGCATTATGATCCGGCGAGTTACTGCTCACGAGCGAGGCTAAGCGGCTATGCCGCGGAGCCACAGCGAAAGCGAGTCCTGTAAAGAGGGCGACTGGAGTTCGTGGGCGTAGACCCGAAGCCAGGGCGATCTACCCATGGGCAGGATGAAGCTCGGGTAACACCGAGTGGAGGTCCGCACCGTTGTGGGTTGAAAACCGCTCGGATGACCTGTGGGTAGGGGTGAAAGGCCAATCAAGCCTGGAGATAGCTGGTTCTCCCCGAAATCTATTTTGGTAGAGCCTCGAGGGGGCCGTATGGCCCGTATGTCTCGCGGGGGTAGAGCGACTGGATGGGCGCGGGCGGCGAGAAGCCGTACCAACCCCAACCAAACTCCGAATACCGTCGAGATTGACCTCGGGAGGCAGTCGCTGAGCGATAATGTCCAGCGGCGAGAGGGAAAGAACCCAGAGCCACCGCTAAGGCCCCGAAGTGTGTGCTAAGTATAGCGAAGGAAGTGTCCCTGCTGTGACAACTGGGAGGTTGGCTTAGAAGCAGCCATTCCTTTAAAGAGTGCGTAATAGCTCACCAGTCCAGCGGGGGTGCGCCGAGAATGGTCGGGATTAAGCACACCGCCGAAGCGTGGCCTTTGATACCTTTGGTATCGAGGGGTAGGGGAGCGTTCGCCGTGCGATGAAGCCCGGGTGAAAACCATCGGGTGGAGCGAGGCGAAGTGAGGATGCCGGAATGAGTACGCGCAAAGTGGGGTGAGAACCCCCACCACCGTAAACCCAAGGTTTCCTGCGCCATGGCAATCAGCGCAGGGTGAGGCGGGACCTAAGGCGAGGCCCAAGAGGCGTAGTCGATGGCTAGCCGGCGAATATTCCGGCCCCAGCCTATGTCCGTTGAATCCAACAGGGACACGGGAACGAAGCGACGGCGGTCTTGTGGATGACCGTCCAAGGGTGTAGGGGCTTGCCCCGAGACCCGAGTGCGAGTGGATCCTTCGGGAGAATCGAGCGTCGTGGAGTCTACCGGCGAGAAAAGCTGTTGGAGGAGGTCATAGGTTGTCCGTACCGTAAACCGACACAGGTGGGTGAGGCGAGTAGCCTCAGGTGAACGAGTGAAACGTGGTCAAGGAACTCGGCATAATGATCCCGTAACTTCGGAAGAAGGGATGCCTGGCAGGGTGAACTGGTTTACCCAGTGAGCTTCGCCAGGTCGCAGCGAATCGGCCCAAGCGACTGTTTAGCAAAAACACAGGTGCGTGCAAAGCCGCGTAAGGCGACGTATACGCACTGACGCCTGCCCGGTGCCGGAAGGTTAAGGGGAGCCGTTACTCACACTTCGGTGTGGGGAAGCGGTGAGCCGAAGCCCCGGTAAACGGCGGCCGTAACTATAACGGTCCTAAGGTAGCGAAATTCCTTGTCGGGTAAGTTCCGACCTGCACGAATGGCGTAACGACTTGGGCACTGTCTCGACCACGTGCTCGGCGAAATTGCAGTCTCGGTGAGGATTCCGAGTACCCGCGACAGGACAAAAAGACCCCATGCACCTTTACTGCAGCTTGTCATTGGTCGTTGCCCTTCACTGTGTAGAATAGGTGGGACCCTGTGAAGCCGGAGCGCTAGCTCCGGTGGAGGGGCAAGTGAAATACCACCCTGTGTTGTGCGACGCCCTCACTCGATCGGGCAAACCCCGATGAGGACCGTGGCAGGTGGGCAGTTTGACTGGGGCGGTCGCCTCCGAAAGAGTAACGGAGGCGCGCGATGGTGCCCTCAGTGCGGTCGGTAATCGCACGTGGAGTGTAACAGCAGAAGGGCGCCTGACGGCGAGAGCGACGGTTCGAGCCGCCACGAAAGTGGGCTGTAGTGATCCGGTAGCCCCGTGTGGGTGGGCTATCGCGCAACGGATAAAAGGTACGCTGGGGATAACAGGCTTATCGCGCCCGAGAGTTCACATCGACGGCGCGGTTTGGCACCTCGATGTCGGCTTATCACATCCTGGGGCTGGAGAAGGTCCCAAGGGTCCGGCTGTTCGCCGGTTAAAGTGGTACATGAGCTGGGTTCAGAACGTCGTGAGACAGTTCGGTCTGTATCCGTCGTGGGCGTTGGATGGGTGAGGGGCGCGGACTCTAGTACGAGAGGACCGAGTCGGACAGTCCGCTCGTGTCCCGGCTGTTTCGCCAGAAGCACCGCCGGGTAGCGATGACTGGTGGGGATAACCGCTGAATGCATCTAAGTGGGAAGCCCCCCCCGAGATGACCCATCCCGAGGCCTCGAGCCTCCTAAAGGGCCGGAGGAGACCACTCCGTCGATAGGCCGCCCGTGGACATGGAGCAATCCATTCCGAGCGTAGCGGTCCTAATCGCCCGTGTGGCTTGACTACTCTATTTTTCAACACCGCAGGCAGAGCATTCGGTTACTGCATGCATGAATTCGTTATTCGCGGTCTACACCAACTCCGTTTGTCATTCTCTTTTGATTGAAAATCGCTGGCGACTGGAGCGTAGGGGCCACACTCGTTCCCATCCCGAACACGATCGTTAAGCCCTACAGCGCCGATGGTACTCCGCCCGAGAGGGCGCGGGAGAGTAGGCCGTCGCCGGCACCTCTTAAACACGAATACCCCTGACTGCTCTGCAGTCAGGGGTATTCGTGTTTAAGAGGTGCCGGCGACGGCAGCGGGCAGACAGCAGAAAGCAGATAGCAGGAACTGCACTCGCCGCTCGTCATGCCCGCGTGAGCCGGCATCCATGTTACTCGACCGAACATGGATCCCCGCTTTCGCGGGGATGACTACATCGGTGTAATTTCCTGCTTCCTGCTGTCTGCTTTCTGCTTCCTGATCTCCCCCCCCCATGCCACGCGCCGGTATCGTCACCGTGGTCGGTAAGCCCAACGTCGGGAAATCGACTCTCCTCAACAGGATCATCGGGCAGAAGCTCAGCATCACGAGCTCCAAGCCGCAGTCCACTCGCGACCGGATCGTCGGCATCCGCAGCGACGACGACGTGCAGATGGTCATCCTCGACACGCCCGGTCTCCTGGAGCCACGCTACGAACTGCAGCGCGCCATGAGAGCCACCGCGCTCCGCGCGCTCGACGACGCCGACGTGATCGTCTACATGGTAGATGCACACGACTCCGCACCTCCTCCGCTCGCGGAAGCGGCCGGGCTCGAACGATCACCTGCCGCGCCGATCATCACCGCGTTCAACAAGATCGATGCGCTCGACCACGAGGCGCGGCAAGCGCTCCTCGCCCGCACCGCCGACGACGATACCCTCGTCCCCATCTCGGCAGCCAGCGGCGACGGCGTCGAACGTCTCCTCGCCCACATCGCCCGGCTACTCCCGGAAAGCCCTTTCCTCTATCCGGAAGACGAGATCGGTACCCAGTCGCTCCGATTCTTCACTTCGGAGCTGATCCGCGAGACCGCGCTGGAGCAGCTCGAGGAGGAAGTGCCGTACAGCGTGGCGTGCGAGGTGGAGGAGTTTCGCGAGGAGCGGAGGCCGGTTTACATTCGGGCTGTCATTTACGTGGAGCGCCCCACTCAAAAGCAGATCCTCATCGGGCGGAAAGGCGAGCGCATTCGCGAAATCGGCCGCGCCGCGAGGGTCAAGATCGAGGAGCTGGTGGGTTCACCCGTCTATCTCGATCTCTGGGTGAAGGTGCTCGCCAACTGGAGGCGCAATGCGAAAGCGCTGCGCCGTTTCGGCTACAAGCCACCGGAGGAAACCGCCTCATGAGCCTTTCGCCGCAGCTTCTGGAGCTGCTCGTTTGCCCGAAGTGCAAGGGTGAACTCGAGTACAGGGAGGCGGAGGAATGTCTCGTTTGCCACAGCTGCCGGCTCCGCTATCCTGTTCGTGAAGACATCCCGATCATGCTGATCGACGAAGCCACGCCAATCGACGCTCCCACCCCGTGAAGCTCTGGTACGCGCTGCTGATCTTCGTGCCGGCGGCGCTCGTGGCAGAGCTGGCGGGCGGAGCGCCGCTTCTGATCTTCGTTCTCAGCGCGCTCGCGATCCTTCCGCTCTCCACCATGCTCGGCGACGCGACCGAGCACCTCGCGACCCACACCGGGCCCACGGTGGGTGGATTGCTGAATGCCACGCTCGGCAATCTCGCGGAGCTGATAATCGCGGTGGTCGCATTGCGCGCAGGGCTGATCGACCTGGTGAAGGCCTCCATCACCGGCTCGATCATCGGCAACCTGCTCCTGGTGCTCGGCGCCGCGCAGCTCGTGGGCGGCTTGAAGTACAAGGTGCAGAAGTTCAGCCCGCATCTCGCCGGAATGAACGCCGCGCTCCTCATAATCGCCGCGGTCGGGCTCATCGTGCCGGCGCTCTTCCACGGTGCGCACCCCGATCCCGCACGCGTGGCGACCGTGCGGATGTCGGAGTTCGTCGCCGTGCTTCTCATCGCGGGCTACGGACTCTCGCTGCTGTACTCGATGGGAACGCACCGCGCGGCATTCGCGGAGTCCGCGCACGAGGCGGCGCACACGGCCGATGGGGAGGAAGGTGCTCCGGGCTGGTCGCTCGCGCGTTCGATCGTCACGCTGATAGTCGTCGCCGTGGCAATTGCTTTCATGTCGGAGCTTCTCGTGGGCGCCACGCAGGAGTCCATCCACACGCTGGGACTCTCGGAGCTCTTCGTCGGTATCATAGTCGTGCCGATCATCGGCAACGCGGCGGAGCACAGCGCGGCGATCATCATGGCTGCCCGCAACCGGATGGATCTGGCCGTCGGGATAGCGGTTGGTTCCTCCGTGCAGGTAGCGCTCCTTGTCGCGCCGTTGCTCGTATTCGCCGGTCTGCTGTTCGGGCAACCGATGGATCTGGCGTTCACCACCTTCGAGGTGGCCAGCGTAGCGTTGGCGGTGTGGATCGGAGCGGCTATAGTATTCGACGCCGAATCGAACTGGCTCGAGGGCGCGCTGCTGCTCGCGGTGTACGCCATACTTGCCGTTGCGTTCTTCTTTTTCTGATCGTCGGATGTGGAACGCCTGTCCACAAACGCACAGCTCGTCGGCCGGAAATCACTTCGCCGCGAGCGGTACGTACGCCGACCCGAGGATCACCTAGCGTGGCCCAGCCCCACGCCATCTACTTCTCTTCCGACGCCCAGCAGCCCCCGGACGATGTCCGCAACTGGTGCTGCTCCCACGGATTTGCCGTCATCGTTTCCTCGACTGCGGAGGACCTGATGTCGCGCGTGCTACGTGGGCGCCCGCGTGCGGTGATCTTCGAGGGGAGAAGCTGCCTCGATGGTGCGCTCTCCGCGTGCGCTCGACTCAAGGGCGATTCCTACACCGCCGTGGTGCCTGGCGCCGTACTGGTGAACGTCGCGCCCGGGACTTCGGGGCCCGCTGGGGTCGTGAAGGCGATCACTTCCGCGTTCGAAACGGGCGCCGATGAAGTGCTCTCTCCCATGACGCCTGCGAGCGAGGGAAGGGCGCGTCTGGATGCGATGCTGCGGCGCGCCGAGCGCGACGTGCGAGTCCATCCGTCCACCAGGCTCCCGGGTGCGCCGGAGATCGAGGCCGAGATCGCCCGGCGAATTTCGCTGGCGCTCCCCTTCGCCGTCTGCTACGCCGATCTCGATCACTTCAAGGAATACAACGATCGGTACAGCTACTTCGAGGGCGACCGTGTCATCCGGCTGCTGGCGAAGGTGCTCCACGACGTGGTGCGTGGCCTCTGCCCGAACGATGGGTTCGTTGGCCACATCGGGGGCGATGATTTTATCTTCGTGGTGCCCCACGCTGATGCGCGGGAGATCTCACAGGAGATCATCACGATCTTCGATGCGCTCGTGCCGTACCAGTACTCGGAGCAGGATCGGAACGCGGGCTATTTTTTCGGGAAGGATCGCCGCGGCCAGCTCCACCGGGTACCACTCATGACGCTGAGCATCGGGATCGTGACCAACGAACGACGCACGTTCGCGCACGCGGCGCAGGTGAGCGAACTGGCCACGGAGATGAAGAGCTATGCGAAGACGCTTCCGGGATCCGTGTACGTCGTCGATCGCCGCCACGATGCGGCGGATGCCGACAGCGATCCGACGCGAGCGCGCTGAGAAGCCGACCGAGGAGGCTCGGCGATGAACGTCGGCTGCCCAGAATGCGGTACGATCTTCCGGGTGGACCCCGCCCGGATTCCCGTGGCCGGGATTCGCGCGCGCTGCTCGGTGTGCGGCGGAGTGATGGCCATCGGCGAGAGCGGCAGGATAGACGATGACTTCGCCGTGGCG
>JBIQLU010000156.1:0-7235 GCA_044463985.1 Gemmatimonas aurantiaca
CCCCCTACTCCACCACCGCCGTCTCCTTCTTCTTCACCCCCTCCGTCGACACCCTCACCTCTTCCTCCCCGCTGCTCCGGCTGTACTTCTCCAGCCCCATCCCCATCCAGATCGTACTCCCCACCATCACCGCCGAGAGCCAGAACGGCGCGCCTTCTCCGAACTGATCGGAGAGCAGGCCCGCGACCAGCGGATACGACACCCGCGCGAGGCCGCCGTAGGTCTGCTGCACTCCCAGATACATCCCTCGCTCCTGCTCGCTCACCACGCGCGAGAGCAGCGCCGTCACACACGGGAACAGCAGCGCCGTCCCCAGCGGAATCATGGCGAGCACCACTGCCAGCGGCAGATACACCAGCGACGATACGGGGAACGGTCGCATGAACGGCACGAGCGCGAGCCCCAGCGCGAGGAACGTGGCGCCGATCCGCGTCGTCTTCGCTTCGCCCAGCCTGTCCACTGCCTTGCCGAGTACCACCAGGCGGAAGAAGATGCTCAGGCCGCCCATGTACGCGTAGAATGGGCCGATCCGCTCGGCGGTCACTCCGAAGTGCCGCGCCATGAACAGGATCAGAAGCGCGTTCACTCCGTAGAATGCCCCGATTCCCACCGAGTACATCCAGATTATCCGCGACGGCGCTTCGCCTGGATGGCGCGCCACCTCCGCCACCGCCTCGATCGGGCGGCGCGCTTTCGTCGCACGCGTCGCGTCGCTCACGTGATGCGATTCGCCCAGGAAGCGCCACGCGAAGAGGATGTTGAGAAAGCAGAGCGTGGCTGCGAGGAGTCCCGGTGTGTGCGATCCGAAGCTCGTGGTCGCGGAGCCGAGCAGTGGACCGAGGACTACTCCTGCATTGGTCGCCGCGGACAGCCAGCCCAATCCCTTGGCGCGATTGCGCGGCTCCACGCTGTCGGCCACGTAGGCCTGGATGACGCCTGTGGTCCCGCCCCCGGCGCCCTGTACTATCCGCGATACCAGCAGGAGCCCGTACGAGTCCGCGAAGGCGAAGACCACGTACGCCACCATCGATCCGGCGAGCCCGATGAGCAGCGCCGGCTTTCGTCCGTACCGGTCGGATACGCGGCCCCAGAGCGGCGCGCTCAGGAGCTGCATCGCCGAGAACGACGACACCAGCACCATCACCATGAAGTCGTTCGCCCCGAACCGCTCCGCGTAGAACGGGAGCAGTGGGATGATGATCAGCGCCCCCACCATGTCGATGAAGGCCGTGGCCATCAAAACGCCGAGTTTTCCTGGATCACCCGATCTGAATGCTTCGTATCGGGTCGAGAGGCGCGTGTGCACGTGGAGAAGATAACGGCGGGGTCGTTGCGACCGATCGGATCAGCCGCTCATTGGAAAGCGGGCTGAGCCATGGATGGGCCCAACCCGCTCTGTCACTCTGTCGTTCGCGCGGGGCGCGTCACGCTCGTTCGCGGCCGTCCAGCGCTTCCACGAAGTGCTCTCGAAGTGCGGGGTTCATGCGCCACAGATACGTGCCCATGAGCACCGCTGCTATCAGGTTGCCGGCGGCCACCTGGTACCAGGCGAGATCTCCTATCGGGAGATACTCCGCGAGCAGAGCGGTCAGCCCGTAGAAGCCGACCTCGAAAGCCACGAAAAGAATGAGCAGCCCCGCGAGGATGGTGGGCTCGCGCTCGGACCAGCGTATCAGCACGGAGGCCACCAGTCCGATGACGATGAACGCCGCGTAGTGAAAGACCGTGTAGGCCAGGATGTGTACCCACGACCCTTCGCTCCCCAGCGGACCGAAGATGCTGAAGAGTGCCGTACCGAGTATGCGCGGTGTGTGCAGCGGGTGGCCGGCGATGGTGTCCACCACGAGGAACCACACCGCCACTGCAGTCGCGCCGATGATCCCGGCGGTGATCCCGTCTCGAGCGATGCTGCGTCCTTTCATTCGGAGTTCCTCCCGCTTTCGCTGTTGGAAATCTGGCTGACGAAGTGACCGGCCGCCCCGCTCCCACCCTTCATGCTCTCTCGCGGCGTTGGGTGTTATACCACGAATGTACTGCAAGGCTCCAGCCGCGGTTACCACTCTCGCCGACCGGCTCCCGCGACCTCCCTGGGAACGCTGCCCCGCTGCCATTCACGGGTCCGCAGTTCATGCGCACTTGACAGACATGGATACAGATGATATCATAATTCATACAGGCATACGATGCGCGCGGCGCGGGAGGGGTCCATGACCAGGAAGTCCGAAGAGGCGAAGGGCAGAGTTGCCAGAATGGTCGGCGAACGCGCCGCCAGGTACGAGGTGGAGGCGAAGCCGCGCAGAAAGAACTACGAGCTGGATCAGCACAGGATCGACCTCCTCAAGGCGGCGCTCGGCGCGAAAACCGAAACGGAAGCGATAACCCTCGCCATGGACATGGCGCTGGAGATGCTGTCCTTCCGGAGCGAGGTCCACGAAGGGAGCTCGAGGCTCTACGGAAAGGGGGGCTTCGAGAACCACTTCGACGACGAAAGCACGCTCGACTTCAGCGGCTTCGAGTCGCCCGCTGCGCACGGCCGCGGCAAGCGGGGCCGCCGCCGGGTGGCCGAACGCCCCTGACAGAGGCGAATCCCCGTGTATGTGATCGACACGAACCTGTACATCCGGGCGCTGCGCAACCCTGCGTTCGCTACGGAGCTGGAGAGCTTTCAACGCACGGCGCTCGCCCGTCTGTGGCTGAGCGCCGTCGTGGTTTTCGAGGTCATGGTCGGCGCGCTGGGCGATGCGCACGCCGATGCCTTCGAACGCTGGCTCGTGCGTCCCTTCCACTCCCGCAACAGGGTTCTGGTCCCCGACGCTGCGTCGTGGCGGCTGGTGGCGCGGATGGAGCGGGAGATCCGCAGCATGGGCGGCTTCGACCGAAAACTCCAGCAGCGTTCCTTTCTGAACGACATGCTCATCGCCGCAACCTGCCGCCAGACGGGTGCCACACTCCTCACCGCCAACTCCGCGGACTTCGAGCTGCTGAATCGCGTGGTGGGCGTGCGCCACCTCCCGCATTTCCCGTCCCTCTAGCTGGATCCAGCGGTCCACGGCAGCAGGCGCGGCATGGTACATTTCGACGGAATGCCGTTCTCCGTTCGAAATGGATTCGTGCAGCAATGACTCCCGTATCCGACTCCTCGGCAGAGATACCGCCGGCAGGCGCTCCGGCTTCCCCACGGCTGGGGCCTGCACTCGCGCGCGCGTCGTCCACCGGAGCACAGCCGGTGGACGAGCCGGAGCCGGTACGCTGGCTGCCCGCCTGGCTGCGCGTCGCGCTCGGTGTTCCCCTCCTCGCCAAGATCGCGGGCGCCAACGCGCTGATCGTCATCATCGCGCTCGCCATCTCGATCGGCCTTCACGACATGAACAGACCGGGGATCACGCTGGCCTCGGTGATGCTCGTGGCGCTGGTGATCAGCCTCGTCGTGAATCTCGTGCTGGTACACGCGGCCCTGCGACCCATACGCGATCTCGAGAACACGGCGCACAAGGTGTGGGGCGGCGACCTGAAGGCGCGGGTTCCGCCATCGCTCGTGGCGGATCGCGACATGAAACGCGTAGGACGAACGGTGAACCTGCTGCTCGACGCGCTCACCTCGGACCGCGCGCGCATGCGCAGACTGGCATCGCTGGTGATCACCGCGCAGGATGAAGAGCGCTCGCGCATCGCGCGCGAGCTGCACGATTCCACGGCCCAGTCGCTGACGGCGATCGTGCTGCAACTGAGCGCCGCGGCGCGCGACGCGCGTACGCCGGAGATCGCCGCGAGGCTCACCGATGTGAAGGACATGGCCGGGATGGCGCTCGAGGAAGTGCGTACGCTGTCGCACCGCGTCCACCCGCGGGTGCTGGACGATCTGGGACTGGTGCCGGCGGTTCGCTGGCTCGCTCGTCAGGCGCGCGAGAGCGCGAACGTGGATATCACCGTGGATGCGCTCGGCGACGCGGAGCACATCCCGCCGCAGGTAGCCTCCGTGCTCTACCGCGTGGCACAGGAGGCGCTCACGAACGCAGTGCGCCACGCCGCGCCGTCCACGGTCGCGATCACCGTACGCGCCGACGCCAACGTCGCGACGCTGGAGGTAGCGGATGATGGGCGCGGCTTCGACATCGCTGAGGCCGAAGCTCGACGACCAGGGATGGGGCTCTTCTCCATGCGCGAACGTGTATCTCTCGTGGACGGTCGGCTCGATATGAGCAGCGCACCAGGCGCCGGCACCAGGGTGACGGCCAGAATCCCTCTCACGAACGGCACTCCATTCTCCCACGTGGAAGCGAACGATGGATGATACGATACGGGTGGTTCTCGCCGACGATCACGCGATAGTACGCGCCGGCCTGAAGGCGGTGCTCGGATCGGCCAGCGACATCAGCGTGGTGGGCGAGGCGTCGGACGGCAACGAGGCCATCGCGCTCGCCGAGCGGCTCTCGCCGAACGTGGTGGTGATGGATCTCTCGATGCCGGGCATGGATGGAATGGCGGCCACGCGCGCGCTCGCCGCGCGCGAAGGCGCGCCTCGCGTGCTCGTGCTCACGATGCACGCCGAGGAGGACTATCTGGTTCCGCTCCTCGAGGCCGGCGCGTCCGGATATCTCGTCAAGAACGTGGCGGATCGCGACCTGGTTGAGGCGGTGCGCACGGTGGCGCGCGGCGAGCTGTACGTGCATCCGGGTGCCGCGCGTGTGCTGGCGAGAGGAATTCGCAGCAAGGATGAAAACGCAGGCGACCGCGCGCGCTACGAGCGGCTCACCGATCGCGAGCGCGACGTGCTCCGCCTGACGGCGGCGGGCTACACGGCGCCTGAAATCGGCGAGAAGCTGTTCATCAGTCCGAAGACGGTCGATACGTACAAGCAACGCATCAACGAAAAGCTCGGCCTTCGCCATCGCGCCGACTACGTTCGCCTCGCGCTCAAGCTGGGCCTGCTCGAGGAAGCGGCGAAGGTGGACGATGTGAAGAAGCCGGGCATCGGCTGACTGCTCACCACCATCAACTCGTTTCCATCATGATGAATCGCATCGTTCGGAGCGCGACGCCCGTGAGCGTTCGCTCCCGGAAGGAGAACGCCCACGGCGCATGGCGCGTGCTTTCACTGGTCGTCTCCTCTCTCTTCGCCATTCTGGGCACCGGCGAGGCGCAGGAAAAGGACGAGCGGCGCGCTGACAGCGCGCAGACCGTCGAGAGCGTGACCGTGCAGGCGAAGCGCGCCCCATTCGTGGTTGGAGGCGCCAGCGCCGTCGTGACGAACATCGACTCGCTGACGCTGCCCGGCGCACCCGTGCTGGGCGAAGCGCTGCGCGAGCTGCCGTTCATCCTGGTGCGGCGCAATTCCCGTGGCGAGATGGAGCTCGGGATGCGCGGGTCCGACTCGCGGCAGGTGGCCGTGCTGGTGGATGGGATGCCGCTCACGCTGGGGTGGGACCATCGCACGGATCCATCGATCATCCCTCTCTCGGGGATGCGGAGCATCACGATGGTGCGCGGGCTCGCGTCGCTGCTGCACGGTCCCAACGTGCTGGGCGGGGTCATCGAGACGTCGCTCGCGGACGGCGCTGCCGGAGCGGACCTGGCGCCATCGCTGTCGCTCTCCGGAAGCGTGGATCACCTGGGCTCGCGGAGCTTCGCGCTCGCCGGAGGGCTGCCGCTCGATGCCGCTGGCCGCTGGTCGGCGCGTGCCGGATTGGGAATGCGCGACCGCCCGGGCTTCGCGTTGGGAGGCGGGATCACCGATTTCGCGGGTGATGACCCCGATCTTCGCGTGAACAGCGACGTATCGCAGCTCGATGGATTTGCATCGCTGAACTACGCGACGCCGGCCGGCGCGTCGATCGGCGCGTCGCTCTCGGCGTACACGGCCGAGCGCGGAGTGCCACCCGAGCTGCACGTGGAGGAGCCGCGCTTCTGGCGCTATCCGGAACAGAAGCGAACGCTGGCGATAGTGCACGCCTCCACGGGCCGGCGCGATACGCCGCTCGGCCGCGGCGAGCTGCGGGCCAGCGTGGGGATGAACGACGGCCACACCGAGATCGAGAGCTTCGCGTCGTCCGCGTACGATGAGCTCGATGGGACGGAGCGCGGCGACGATCGCACGATGATGGCGAGGGTCACTGGCGAACACACGCTCGGCGCCGGAAGGATTTCTGCTGCCGCTACGATGGCGCGGGTGAGCTACGACGAGAGGATCGATTCCGATCCGCTGCAGCAGTACCAGCAGCGGCTCTGGAGCGTGGGGAGCGAAGTCACCATGCCGGTGACGTCGTCCACGCAGATCACGGGCGGCGTGGTATTCGATGCGGCCAACACCCCCGAGTCGGGGGACAAGCCGCCGCTGGGTACCATCTCGGCGTGGGGCGGGCGGATGGGCGTGTCGACGCTCGCGGCCGGTGGGAGCGTGCGGCTCCACGCTTCGGTCAGCCAGCGGTCGCGCTTCCCCGCGCTGCGCGAGCTCTACTCGGGCGCGCTCGGCAGGTTCGAGCCCAACCCCCAGCTCGATCCGGAGAGGCTGCGCGGTTTCGAGGGCGGCATCACGACCACGCAGGGGAACGTGGATATACAGGCAGTTCTCTTTCACCATCGACTCTCGGGCGCGATAGTGCGCGTACCGGTGGGTGATGGGAAGCTTCGGCGCGAGAACCGCGACCAGATCCGCAGCACGGGAATCGAGCTCCTCGGCGGGTGGGCGCGCGATGCCATAGCGGTGACCGCGGATCTCACGGCGCAGCACATTCGCCTGCGTGATCCCGCGGATGGCGATAGCCGCCGTCCGGAGCATCAGCCGCAATTCAGGGCATCGAGCGAAGTCTCGTTCCCGCTCCCACTGGCGGTCACCGGCCGGGTGGGCGGGCGCTACACGGGGAGCCAGATGTGCGTGCATCCGGATCTCGAGCGCGAGGTGGAGCTCGACGCGCAGTTGAGCAGTGATCTGGGTGTATCGCGTTCGTGGTCCATCGGGAGCGCCGCACGCTCGCTCTTCCGCACGCTGCGTCTCTCGCTCTCACTCGACAACCTCGCGAACGCCGCGGTCTATGATCAGTGCGGACTTCCGCAGCCCGGTCGGACGCTGCGGGTCGGATTCGATGTGATGTGATGGGGGAGGGGAGCGAACGAGAGGAACCGCTGCCGGATTTCGCTCGCGATCCCGATCGCGACCCCGCGCCGTGCGACGTATGCGGGGTAGCGGCGCTGCGCTGGCGCAAATGCAAGCTGGTCTGCGAGAACTGCGGCGCGATCAA
>JBIQLU010000157.1:0-5175 GCA_044463985.1 Gemmatimonas aurantiaca
GGAGACTGACCAGACTATCTCTCTTCCGTCCGCATCCGATGCCCCACCCGGCATCACCACCGGCCGCCCTTCTTCGGGGCGGCCGGTTTTTTTGGGAACTACAACAGGGAGAACGGCCGAGAGAAGCAAGGAGGTTTGGAGGACTCCGTATCAGTGAATGCTCCTTGTCTCCTTTGAAGGATCTCTTCGAGGGAAAGTGAAGTGTGTTTTGGGGGAACTGCTCCCGCCGGTAGAGCTCTACCGGCGGGAGCAGTTCCCCCAAAACACACTTAACTCTCACTACCCAGGTGACTGAAAGGAGATAAGGAGCCCTCATGGAAAGTCGTTCTCCAAACCTCCTTGCTTCTCTCGGCCTTTCTCCCTTTTTGCAGTTCCCCACCTTGCCCCCTCCCCGACCCGGGCGTAGCATAGCGAGAGAGCAGCTCTCGGCACCGACAGGCCAGGCGCAGTGGCGCCGAACGCGTCCGTGCCCGGCGACAGGTGCCGGCAGCCAGGGTGACGAGGGGCCGCGCGGCGAGCCCGTGCTGGCCCAGTGACGAACACAGGCCACGCCACGCGAGCGCCTGCTCGCTGTCGGGGCCGCTGCGCGAGAGGAGTCCACCATGCGGGAATACGGCAGCTCGGAGATCCGCAATGTGGCTGTAGTCGGACATGGAGCGAGCGGGAAGACCACTCTGGTCGACGCGCTCGCTTTTGCATCCGGCGCCAGCAAACGGCACGGCTCGGTGAACGATGGCTCGGCGCTCACCGACTTCGCTCCTGAGGAGCTGGAGCGCAGGTATTCCATCAACCTCGGCTGCGCGTACGCCGAGTGGATGGACGCCAGGATCAACCTCATCGACACGCCGGGATACCTCGACTTTCAGGGCGACGCCGTCGCCGGGCTGGCCGCCGCCGACGGCGCGCTGGTAGTGGTGAGTGCGACCGCGGGTGTGGAGGTGGGCACTGAGCTCATGTTCCGCGAAGCGGTCGCGCGGCGCGATCCCGTACTCTTCGTGGTGTCCCTCATCGACAAGGAGCACGCGAGCTTCGACCGCGCCTACGAGTCGATCAAGGACAGGCTCACCAGCAAAGTGATACCGGTCGAGATCCCGGTGGGAGAAGGCGCCGAGTTCAGCGCGATTCTCAACCTCTTCTCGCGCAAGGCGCACGTCTACCAGAAGGGAACGAAGAACGGCGAGTACGATGAGACCGACATCCCGCCGGAGCACCAGCATCGGTTCGATCGCTACTATCAGGAGCTCATCGAGACGATCGCCGCGACGGATGACTCGCTCCTGGAGCGCTATCTGGAGGGCGAGGAGATCAGCCGCGACGAGGCGATCGCCGCGATGAAGGAGGGGATGAAGCGCGGCGAGCTCTTTCCGCTCTTCTGCATCTCGGCGGAGCTCACCTACGGCACGCGCGCACTCCTCACGAAGCTCGTCGAGCTCATGCCCTCCGCATACGAGATGGAGGAACTGCACGCGCTGCACGGCGCCGTGGGAGGCGAAACGGTCGAGATCCATGCGAAGGACGATGCGCCGTTCAGTGCGCTCATCTTCAAGACGCTCACCGAGCCGCACGTTGGCGATGTCTCCTTCTTTCGTATCTTCTCCGGCTCCGTGACGAACGGTCAGGAAGTATTCAACGCGACGCGCAACACGACCGAGAAGCTCGGCCATCTCTCGATCGCGCAGGGACGTGACCGCACCGAGGTTCCGCGTCTGCACGCCGGCGACATCGGCTGCGTGGCGAAGCTGCGCAACACGCACACCAACGACACGCTTTCCACGCGTGAGCATCCGGTCCGGCTTCCCGACATTCGTCTGCCGGAGCCGCTGGTGACTCTCGCCGTCCACGCCACCTCGCGGAACGACGAGGAGAAACTGCAGCAGGGGCTTCACCGTCTGCACGATGAGGACCCCACTTTCCAGACCCACTACAACCCCGAGACGCACGAGACGGTAGTTGCCGGAATGGGCGAGCGGCATCTCGAGGTGAGCATGTCGAAGCTGAAGCGCAAGTTCGGAGTCGGCGGCGAGCTGACGAAGCCGCGCATCGCGTATCGCGAAACCATCAAGGCGCGCGGCGAAGGGCAGGGGCGGCACAAGAAGCAGACGGGTGGCCGCGGCCAGTTCGGCGACTGCTGGATCCGCATGATGCCGCTCCCGCGCGGCGAGGGCTACGTCTTCGAGGACAAAATCGTAGGTGGCGCGATTCCATCGAAGCTCGTGCCCGCCGTGGACAAGGGAATCCAGGAGGCCGCCGCGCGCGGCGTGATCGCCGGTTATCCGATGGTGGATTTCCGCGTGGAGTGCTTCGACGGCTCGTACCACTCGGTGGACTCCAACGAGATGTCGTTCAAGATGGCCGGGATCCTGGCGTTCAGGACGGTCGCGGCGAAGTGCAAGCCGGTGCTCCTCGAGCCGTTGCAGGAGATCACCGTCCGCACGCCCGATGAGTATCTGGGCGATGTGATGGGCGACGTTTCGGCGAGGCGCGGACAAATACTCGGGACCGAGGCGAGCCCCGATGGCCGCGGCACGGTGGTGCACGCCGTGATTCCGGAAGCGGAACTCCACCTTTACGCCACCGAGCTCAGCTCCATGACTCACGGGCGGGCGGCATTCACTACACGATTCCGTGGCTACGAGGAGATGCCGATGGAGGCCGCGCAGAAAGTCGCTGCGGACTCCTCGAAGGATGAAGTTTTCGCGGAAGCCTGAAGAGCAGACTGAGGGGGCGTGTGAAACCAATCTCCAATCGAAAAGAAAATGCAAACTCGAATCGTTCGCGTCGTGTTCCTGGTGCTCGCGTGTCTCGCGGTGCTGCTCGTGAAACCGCCGGACGTGCGAGCGCAGGAGAAGCTCGATTTCCCGGTCATCTATGACACGCTTCCGAACGGGCTGAAGGTGGTGCTCTCGCCCGACAGTTCGGCGCCGATCGCCGTGGTGGCGGTCTACTATCACATCGGCTTCCGTATCGAACCGCGCGACCGCACGGGCTTCGCCCACCTCTTCGAGCATCTGATGTTCCAGGGCTCGCAGAACCTGGGGAAGATGGAGTTCGTGAAGCTGATCCAGGCGAATGGCGGCGTTCTCAATGGTTCCACCCGCTTCGACTTCACCAACTACTTCGAGATAGTTCCCTCCAACACGCTGCGCACGATGCTCTGGGCCGAGGCCGACCGGATGCGCGGACTGGACATCACGCAGGAGAACCTCACGAATCAGCAGGGCGTGGTGAAGAACGAAGTGCGGGTGAACGTTCTGAACCAGCCGTACGGTGGCTTCCCGTGGCTGGACATGCCGCAGGTGGCGAATACGAACTGGTACAACGCGCACAACTTCTACGGAGATCTCGCGGACATCGATGCCGCCACGCTCGAGGATGCGAAGAGCTTCTTCGAGCAGTACTACTCCCCGAACGACGCGGCGCTCGTGGTGGTCGGCGACTTCGATCCGGCTCAGGTGAAGGCGTGGATTCAGGAATACTTCGCGAATATCCCGTCGTCGGAACGCCCTCCGATGCCCGACCTCACGGAACCGCGGCAGACGGAGGAGAAGAGAGTCACGAAGAAGGATCCGCTGGCGCCGCGGCCGGCGCTCGCGATCGCGTACCACATGCCCGAGCGCGGGACGCCCGAGTACTACGCCATGGGAGTCATCGATCAGATGCTCCTGCAGGGCAAGGACAGCCGTCTGTACCAGGCGCTGGTGCAGCGTCGAGGACTCACGGGCGACGTGAGCGGCGGCATCAACCTGCTCGGCAACATGTACGACTACGAGGGACCGATGCTCTGGATGGCGTCGCTCATCCACGACAAGGACGTTCCGGCTGATTCGATTCTCGGAGTGATGAATGCGGTGATCGACTCGCTGCGCACCACGCCGGTGGATCGGGCCACGCTGGATCGCGCACTCGTGAAGATGCGCTCCGATCTGTACGACACGCTCGGCGGGATGTACGGTTTCGGTCGCGCCGACCTGCTGGCATCGTTCGCGTTGTTCGATGGGGATCCGGCGCGGATAAATCAGATAGAGGATCACCTGCGCGCCGTCACGCCGGAACTGATACAGAAGACGGCTCAGGAATATCTGCGGCCCACCAACCGTACAGTGCTTCTGGTGGAACCGGGTGCGGCAGCCAACCCGGCGGATTCCACCGCCACTTCACGCTCGAACGACAGGAGGGGATCGTGATGACGACCGCGAAAGCTGCCGGCGCCGTGTCGCGCCTGATTCTCCTGCCGGCGACGCTCGTACTCGCAGCCGCTCTGCCTGCGTCGGCGCAGAAGCAGACCCCGCCGCCGGCGGGGCCGCCGGTCTCGTTCAAGCTTCCGGAGAAGCGGGAGCTCACGCTCCCCAACGGGATGGCGGTGACGCTGGTGCAGTATGGCGCACTCCCGAAGGTGGATGTGGAGCTGGTGGTGCGTGCGGGTAATGCGTACGAATCCGCGCACCAGGTGTCGCTCGCAGACGTGATGGGCGATCTCATGCAGCAGGGCACCACGACGCGGAGCGCCGAGCAGCTCGCTCGCGAGGCGGCATCCATGGGCGGCTCGCTCGACGTCTCGGTCGGCGTAGAGCAGACGAGCATCGGCGGCTCCGTGCTGTCCGAGTTCGCGCCGAAGATGACGGCTCTCGTGGCCGATCTCGTACGCAATCCCGCGTTCCCGGAGTCCGAGCTCTCGAGGATAAAGGACAACAACCTGCGCCAGCTCGCCGTGACGCTGACGCAGCCGCAGCCACTCGCGCTGCAGAAGTTCCGTGCAGTGCTCTACCCGAACCAGCCGTACGGCCGCGTGCTCCCCACGGCGGAGATGGTGAAGAGCTTCACCGTGGCGGAGCTGCGGAAGTTCTACGAGGCCAACTTCGGCGCGGGCCGCGCTCATCTCTACGTCGTCGGCCAGTTCGACGCGGCCGCCGTGGAGAAGGCAATCCACGATTCGTTCGGTAGCTGGAAGCGCGGCGCCGTGGCGCCGAAGTCGGTGGCGCGCCCGAGCAGCACACGCGCTGTGTATCTCATCGATCGTCCCGGCGCGCCGCAATCCACTCTGCTGATAGGGCTCCCCGTAGCTGGACCGACGAGCGCCGACTACGTGCCGCTCCTGGTCACCAACGCTCTTCTGGGCGGCGCGTTCTCTTCGCGCATCACGAGCAACATTCGCGAGCAGAAGGGCTACACGTACTC
>JBIQLU010000157.1:5275-7198 GCA_044463985.1 Gemmatimonas aurantiaca
CTCGATCCCTCGCGCATGACGATCGTGGTGGTGGGCGACGAGAAGATCGTGGGGGATCAGGTGAAGGAGTTCGGGAAGGTGATGAGGTAGGCGAGTGGCATCAGGGCTTCGCCGCGGCGGCCTGGCCGAGCACGTCGTCTATCGGCCGGGCCGCACGTGGCATGGCTGCGCGGAAGTCTTCTCCCAGAAGCGCGGCTACGGTGGCTGCGACCTGGCTCTGCGTCAGAGTAGTTGCGTTGGTGCGCTCGCCGAGGGCGGGCGTGTCCGGACCCATCACCGCAAACCAGATCGCTTCGGCACCATCCACTTCTCGTCCATGGTTGCGCCATCCGGCGGGGCCATCCCCGCGTCCATGGTCCGTGGCGATGATGAAGGTGGTATGCCCGCGGTACTCCGGCATCGATTGCATCTGGTTCCACAGTTCGGCGACGAAACCATCGAAGCGATGTGCGGCACGAAGATACAGATCGTAACGACCCTCGTGTGCCCATTCGTCAGTCTCTCCATAGCCCACGAAGAGTACGCGCGGCCTGTTCACACGCACGTACTCCAGCACGGCCTGCTGAACGAAGGAATCGTAATTGAGAAACCTGCCCCAGATCCTCGTCATGCTGCGGTAGAGATCGTCGATGACCTGCTGGCGTTCCCCACGTGGCGGATCGAAGGGGATGTCCCACGCAGCCCGCACGAAGAGTCCGGAACGTTCGCGATTGAAGATGTCGTCGAAGGGGGACCAGGCGCCAAATGCGGCCACGCGGTCTTCGAAGCCCGGTCTACGGGAGAGCCACTCGAACACGGTGACGTTGGGATTCGGACCGGGGCGATTGCTGTCGATGCGCGGGTCGGGAGCGCCCGTCAGGGTCTCGTTGTAACCGGGGTAGGAGAACTTGAACCCGTTGGTGACGTGCACGTCGCTCCCCTTGTCGCGGTTTCCGAAGAGCTGTCCCTTCTCCGCGATGGTGCCCCAGAAGAAAGGGAAGAGGGAGCGGCGTCGAGCTTCGGTGGTGGCGCCACCAAATTCAGCCCGGATCGCGGCCGTATCCGCGAACGGGCTGTCCGCCTGGTCCATCAACGCCGGATCAGCTCCTCTGAACAGCTCCTGCCAGCGAAAACCGTCGGTCATGATGAGAACGACGTTGTTCGTCCTGCGCGTCGAATCGGCGCTCTGTGCTGCCGTGCTGGAAGAGCAGAGCGTGAAGGCCGGAACGAGAGCGGTGAGAAGCACCGACCTGCGTCGGATGTTCGAGATGGACAAGCGCATGCGATGCTCCATGTCGGCACTGCTGGATGGTGCCTTGGGGTCCTCGGTATTCCTGGCCACTGTTCGCCAGTCCGCGTACGGTAATCACGGCTCCGTCCCGCATGCCAGTCCTTCGCACTGTTCGCTGGCCTGCGATCGCGGAGTGTACGCAAGGTGTTTGCATGGGTCGATGCAGTCTCCTCTCACGCTTACTTGACATCCAGGTTGTCGACTACGAGTTTGTTCGCCGCTCGCCGCGGGTTGGGGGCGGATGCAGTCGTGCTTTTTACACATATGGAGGAGCCAATGGCCGTGCGACGCGTACGAAGGTGGGTGTCAATCCTGGCGTTGACCGTTGGTCTGCCCGCGACAGTCGCCGCACAGCAGACCGTGAGCGGCACTGTCACCGACGCGAGCAATGGGCAGCCGATCGCGAACGTACAGTTGACCGTGACCGGCACTTCGCTCGGAACGTTGACCAGTCAGGACGGCAGATTCACGATTTCATCGGTGCCGGTCGGCGCACACAACATCGTCGCGCGGCGCATCGGATTCGCTACGGCAAGGCAGGATGTGACCGTGAGCGAAGGGTCGCCTGCGGAGGTGAACTTCTCCCTCACTCCAGTCGCGAAGACGCTGGAGGAGGTCGTCGTGTCGGGTGTGGGCGCCCCGGCCGAGCGGCG
>JBIQLU010000158.1:0-3392 GCA_044463985.1 Gemmatimonas aurantiaca
TCGCTAGAGCAGCGCCGCTCCGAACACTCCGGCGCTGTCGCCGAGCACAGGACGCAGGAGCTCAGTGCGCAGCTCCGGATTGAAGAGATGGCGCTGCACCGCATGGCGCGTCGTGTCGTCGTACAGCGCATCGATGTTGCCCACCCCGCCGCCGATCACGATCGCATCCGGATCCACGATGTTGACCACCGGGGCTATCGCCTCGCCGAACTTCTCGCATAGCCGCGTGATGGTGGCATCGGCCGCCGCGTCGCCCCGGCTCGCGCGCGCCGCGATCTCCTCGAGAGAGATAGACTCTCCGGTTCTCTCCCAATGGTGGCGCTCCAGCGCGGGACCGGAGATCACCGTCTCCACGCATCCATCGCGACCGCAGTAGCACGGCGTGTGCTCGCCGCGCATGGGGTTGTGCCCCCACTCGCCTGCGATGCCGTGCAGCCCCTCGAGCACTCTTCCATCCACGACGATGCCGCCGCCCACGCCCGTGCCGAGTATGAGCCCGATCACCACGCGGCGCCCGCGCGCTGAGCCCATGCGCGACTCGGCGAGCGCGAAACAGTTCGCGTCGTTAGCGAGCCGCACCGTGACTCCCAGCTTGTAAGCGAGATCATCGCGCAGCGCGCGACCGTTGAGCGCGACCGTGTTGCAGTTCTTCATCACGCCGGTGGCCGGTTCCACGCTGCCGGGCGTGGCGAAGCCGATCACCGGCGGCCGCGTGTGACCCGATTCGGCTTCGAGTCGCGCGATCAGCTCTTCGACCTGCCTGACGATGTGGTCGTAGCCGCGTTCGCTCTCCGTCGGGATGCGAATTCGAGCGATCGCGCGATCCGGGCGCGCTGCATCTACTATCGCTCCCTCGATCTTCGTTCCACCCAGGTCCACTCCCCAACGCGGCGCCGAGACCAATTCACGACCTCACCTTGAAGGCGAACGGCATCTGCACCAGCTCGGGCACCTTGCATCCGCCGATTCGCTTCGGCTTGAATGTCGTCTCGGAAATCGCCTTCACCACGGACCGCCGAAATTTCTGGTAGGCCGAGAGCTCCTCGCCGGCGAGGCGCGGCACTCTGGCCGGCCACAAGTCCTTCACTGTTTCCATCACGGCATGGCCCGTGGTGTCGACGACGAACTGCATCAGCAGGCTGCCCGTGACACGGGCCTGCTCCAGATCCTCCGGGTAATGCGGCAGCCTGCCCCGGTCGACCACTACGCTATCAAACCTCGGCACCGCCACCGAGAAGAGCGGGAATCCCTGCCGCAGCTTCGGCGGCGTGGCCACACCCATCGGATCCACGTACGGCTGATGCAGCTCCAGACGGAACGCGAGCGTATCGACATCGACACCTTCTGGCCACAGGAGCATGTAATCCCCGCTCTGCACGGAGGCTTCGAGCGCCTGCGCGAGCAGGTGCGCGACCGTGGTGTCAGTCCTGTAGTTCGCGATCGGCGAAGCCGAGTCCGTGACCGCCAGCATGCGTGCGATCCGTCCATCGCGACTGGCCACTACCGTCAGGTGCGATCCGAGTTTCCGCCACGTCAGCGTGGGCTCGCCCACCGGCAGCGTGTCGATGCTCCCGCCAAGGAGCTTCCGCACTCTCACCGACACTCCCTGCGCCACCAGATCGAGCTGCGGGAGGAAGGCCGCGGTCTGCGCGGTCGAGTCGACCAGGTCGGCCTCCAGGTACACCGCGACTCTCCACAGCGCATCGTCCGGAATGCTCGCCACGCACGCCGACACCGGACGGTGCGCCGCTGCGATGCCCTGAGCGCGGGCCGACGGCAGCCCCGACACGACGAGCAGCGCACAGACGGTGGCGAACCGCCGGCTCGCGTTCATCGACGCTTCGCCGGTACTTCTCTCGCACCCATGTGCAGCACCAGCTGCGTGACGCTGCCGCCCGCATCCCGCTCGAAACTCACGCGCGTTGGGCTCCCTTCCGGAAAGAACGTCGTGTCCGATTCTGCAAGGAGCGGAAGCCGCGACTCGCCGGGATACGTGGCGTAGAGCCGTCCCCCATCGAGCGTGACGGCGAGCACCGCATCGGGCGCGAGCTCGTACTCGCCCACGTACTTCTGAAGCACATCCGGCGCGACCTTCACCACCGTGCGCGTCTCCGGCTCGAAGTCGGGCCAGCCATACACGTGCGCGACGGCGCGCACCACTTCCATGTACAGCGCGCCGCCAGCATCCGAGTTGGTCATCACCGCGATGCCATCGCCGCTCTCGGGATAGAGCACGAAGAACGCGCGATACCCTTCGTTCGCCCCGCCATGGCTGAAGCGAAGCGAGTCGCCCTTCCCCGCCACTCCCACGCCGAGCCCGTAGCCACCCTTGCGCTCGGTCAGCATGTCATGCGCCGTCGCCTGCTTCAGGATGGCGCCATCGTCGCCGCGATACGCAGCGCGGATGCCGAGCGCGAAGCGCGCGAGGTCCGACGGCGTAGTCCACAACCCCGCCGCGGCCTGCTCGGGATAGGTGTGCCAGCGCCCCTCCACTTCACTCCCGTCCGAGCGGTAAGCCACGGCCGCCGAATCCTCGAGCGAAGCCGGAAGCGGCTGCTCGTACGTGCTCTGCGTCATACCGAGTGGATCGAGCACCAGCCGCTTCATCACGCTGGCGAACGGCTCACCCGTGACGTCGCCGATCAGAAGCTGCGCGACGGTGTACCCGCCGCCGGAGTAGCGCCACTCGGTTCCGGGAACGATGTCCACCAGCACCGGAGGAGTGTTCCCCTGCCCGTTCAGCACCTGGATCGTGCTCGGCACCGTGTCGCCCGCGGCGTAGCCCGGAAAGCCGTGCACGGTGAGACCCGCAGTGTGCGAGAGTATCTCGGCCAGCGTGACTGGCTGCTTCGCCGTGAACTCGTTGTCGGGGACGCGCCACGAGCGGAGCTGGTCGTTGACGTTCACATCGAGCTTCAGCTTCCCCTCTTCCACCAGCCGCAGCGCGGCGGTGGCGGCCACCGGCTTGCTGATGGACGCGGCCTGGAAGCGAGTCGAGGTCGTGACCGAGTCGCTGCCGCCCACCCGCTTCACTCCATACCCCTTCGCCCACTCGATCTTGCCGTCGTGGATCACCGCGATGCTCACGCCGGGAACCTTGTAGCGCTCCATTCGCGCGGCGAGCGAATAAGTCTGCACGGAGTCGCCAGCTACGATCACCGCCGGAAGGAGGCTCGATTCGACAGCATGCTGTCGCTCGGCGGGCGTGCCGCGCAGCCCCGCATCGGAGCATGCCACGAAGGCGAACATCGGGAGGACGGCAGCGAAGACAGCGGCCGACCTGAGGACTCGGGTTGCTCTCACGATCTGATCACCGGGGTTGTGGTTCCCGAGGAATGATGCGTCCGGCACGGCTCGCTGCAAGTGCCAGTCGGAAAGGCCCCCGTGGCGGA
>JBIQLU010000158.1:3492-7147 GCA_044463985.1 Gemmatimonas aurantiaca
CTCTACGTCGACGACGAGGTGGGTGCTGCCACGGCGTCCGGGATGGGCGAGGAGATGATCCGGAACGCGGCGAGCTTTCTCGTCGTCGAAGGGATGCGCCGCGGGCTCTCACCCACCGACGCCTGTCGCGAAGCTATCGAAAGGGTGGTGCACAAGCGGCGCGAGGCGAGCAGGACGCTGCAGGTCTGCTTCCTCGCCATCAACCGTGCCGGAGAAGTCGGTGCTTACGCGCTGCATTCCGGCTTCGTATACGCGGTGCATGACGGTACGCCAGGCCCACATGACAAACTGATCGACGCCGCATCGATGTACGACACGAAACCGGGCGACGGGAAGTGACGCACCCGCTCCTCGAAATCGCGGCGAACTCGGCAGCGTCCGCACTCGCGGCTCAGGAGGGCGGTGCGGGCCGCGTCGAGCTGTGCGACGATCTGAGCGAGGGCGGCACCACTCCATCGTACGGAACGATCGCAATCGCGCGCGAGCGGCTGCGTATCCCGCTCTATGTGCTCATCCGGCCGCGCACCGGCGACTTCAACTACGCGCCTGCCGAAGTGGAAGTGATGCTGCGCGACATCGGGAACTGCGTCAGACTCGGCTGCGACGGCGTCGTGATCGGCGCGCTCGATTCGGCGGGCGACGTGGATGAAGCCATCTGCCGCGAGCTGATGGCCACCGCCGGTTCGATCGGCACCACCTTCCACCGTGCGTTCGACGCCGCACGCGATCAGAGCACCGCGCTGGAGGCGATCATCCGGCTGGGATGCGAACGCGTGCTGACTTCCGGCGGCGAAGCGGATGCCTCGAGCGGTGCCACCCGCATCGCCGGTTTCGTGGAGCAGGCCGCGTCGCGACTGAAGGTGATGGCGGGCGCGGGGATCACCGCGGACAACATCGTTGAGGTGGCGCGCCGCAGCAACGCCGACGAGCTGCACGGCTCCGCGCGTGCCACGCGAGTGTCGCCGAGCCGGCATCGCAACCCGAGTCTGCGCGGCCTGGACCTCGATTGGTGGGAGAGCGACGCCGGAAGAGTGCGCGCAATGGTCGGTGCGCTCGAGTCCATGAACTAGAGCGCTCGGCAGCAATGCTGCCGAGCGCTCCACGTCACCTCTCTCCAACCCCGTCGCACCGACGCGTGCGACAGGACCGCCCCGTCATTTCGTCGAGTCCGCCGGAACTACGACGACATGCGGCGACTGCGATGGGGCCGCTTCCACCCTGCACTGGGGCGGCGCGACGAGGATGGAATAATCGACTGTCGAATCGGGAACCGCGACCGGCATCGGATCGTGCGTGGAGTCGCCGCGCTCAACCGGCATGGGGCAGCTCGGCAGCTCCCTCGCGGCGAGTGGCACGAGCCGCGGTATCTTCGTACTCTGGCGCGCCTCCCGCGTGAACGGCTCGAAGCCTGGATTGACGGGCGCCGGGATGTCGCTGCGCTGCGTAAAGTTTACCGATCCGAGAGCCGGCATCGGCGCGACACTCCCCCCATCGATAGACAGTCGGAAGCTCGGGAGGCCGCCAGCGGGTGTCGCTGCCGTCTGTGCGCCGAGCGCGGGAGCGAGGAGCAGCAGTCCCGCGACCAGCGAAATGCGACCAGCCATGTGCCACCTCCGTTCAGGTCGATTCATAGATAGTACGATGTCGAACCATCGTGCGGACCGCCGCGCGGGCGGCCCGTAGAACATCCCGGACTGCGGCGCGGCACGGTCGGTACGTTGCTACCGATTCTCCGATATCTCCGTGCTGCCGGCGATGCCCTGCATGGAACGCACGAGAGAGATGAACTCGGCCCGATCGCCGTCCGTGTCAGCGCCGCGTCCAGCCTCCGCGAGCGAGAGCGCCTGCTCGAACGTCGCCTTCCCCCTGTACGGCGAGTCACGCAGCAGCATTCCGAACTCCGCGACAGCCGCGGCGAAGCGGAAGTCGGCCGAAGGGTCGGAGATGCGATCGCGCACTACGTGCGTAAGCAGCCTGCTGTCGCTGCCCGACGGCTTCTTGTAGCGCAGCTTCACATACATGAGCTCATCCGTCGAGGCAGTACCACTCCGCGCGCCCCGGTCCTGGTAGCGGAGCGGGTCCGACCCGCGCGCCGAGTCGGCGTCGGGCGCGCCCACGGGCACCACTTCGTAGAGCGCGGTCACCGAGTGACCGGCGCCGAGGTCGCCGGCGTCCTTTCTGTCGTCGTTGAAGTCTTCATCGCGCAGCAGGCGATTCTCGTAGCCGATGAGCCTGTACGACGCGACACGCGTCGGATTGAATTCCACCTGGATCTTCACGTCCTTCGCGATAGTCGCGAGCGTGCCGCCGATCTCACGAACGAAAACCCGGCGCGCCTCGTTGAAGCCGTCGACATAGGCATAGTGGCCGTTCCCGTGGTCGGCCAGCTTCTCCATCTTCGAGTCCTTCAGATTCCCGGTACCGAAGCCGAGCACGGTGAGCGTCGTCCCCTGCTCGCGCTTCTCCTCTATGAGCCGCACCATCTCGGCGTCGCTCGAGACGCCGATGTTGAAGTCGCCATCGGTTGCGAGGATCACGCGGTTGATACCACCGTCGATGTGATTCTCCTTCGCCACGTCGTACGCCATCCTGATTCCCGCACCGCCCGCGGTCGAGCCGCGCGCCTCGAGCTCGTCGATGGCGTCGAGGATGCGCCGCTTCTCGCTCCCGGGCGTCGACGGCAGCACGAGGCCCGCACTGCCGGCGTAGACGACGATGGCCACCCGGTCCTGCGGCCGCAACTCCTTCACGAGCAGCCTGAACGCCGACTTCAGCAGCGGAAGCTTGTCCGCATCCGCCATCGAACCTGAGACATCTATCAGGAACACGAGGTTGCTCGGCGGGAGCTCGCCGAGCGGGATCTTCTTCCCCTGGATCCCGATCCGCACGAGGCGGTGCGAGGCGTTCCAGGGCGCCGTGGTGACGTCGGTGGTCACGGCGAAGGGAACGTCGCCGGTGGGCGCGGGATAGTCGTACGAGAAGTAGTTGACGAGCTCCTCGATGCGCACGGCGTCCTTCGGCGGCCTCTGGCCGCCGTTGATGAAACGGCGAACGTTACCGTACGACGCGCGGTCGACATCGATGGAGAAAGTGGAGCGCGGGTTGCCGGCGACGGCGAGGAACGGGTTGTCGTCGATCTTGTCGTACGACTCCGTGTCGAACGAGCAGTCGTGTCGGCAGCGGTGGACGTCGTAGCCCGCGACCTTCCGCGCGTAGCCATTTGCGATCCCGGGGGCCGCTCCGCTCACTGCCAGCTCTTGGAGCTGCATCGCGGCCATGTCGAGCGAGAAGTCGAGCGTCATGCTGTCGGCGTTCACGGTCGCCGTTCGCTGGGCGGGCATGTAGCCGATGCGGCGGGCGGTGATCGTGATCGAGCTGCCGCGCACCGATTCGGGGAGGAGGAGACGGTAGCGCCCCGATGCATCGGTGGTGGTCGCGACGCTGCTGCGCTGCAGCGAGATCGTGGCGCCGCTGATCGGCGCATTGCTCGCGGCGTCGGTCACGGTGCCCACGACCACTGCGGACGACGCGCTCGGCGCGCTCGTGAATCGACCCAACTCGATTGGCGGTGGTGCACCCGGTGAGAGCGACGCGATTGGCATCGCGGCGAGGGAGCTACCGACGAGGAGCGCGCTGACGAGAGATGGGCGCATGG
>JBIQLU010000159.1:0-1313 GCA_044463985.1 Gemmatimonas aurantiaca
GAAGACATCTTGTGTTCATCCCTCGGCACTTCCATCACCTTCATGCGTAACAGCAGCACGGGCGGCGAGTGGTGGACCACCACGTCCGCGTCGAGCTCGCCGCCGGGGCGGACGATCCACATCCCCGGTTCGATCTCGGAATAGCTCGCGCCGTCCGCCGTGAGCCGGTCGAGGAATCCCTCGGTATCTTCTCGTGTGACCATGGGAGTGGGGGGATAAAGAAAGAGAGCAGAAAGCAGAGAGCAGAGAGCAGGAACTGCCGAGGAAACAGGGGGCGAGGCGTGCAGTTCCTGCTGTCTGCCGCCTGCTGTCTGCTTCCTTGCCTATTCCCCTACGCCTGACGGACGAATCTGTTTCACGTCGACACGACGGGAAGATAGGGGAACGCGAAGTACGTGTGAATAGGCGAGGGCCGGACGCTCCGGACGCTATAGAAGTTTCGCGAGGAAGTGGCCCGTATGCGAGCGCTGAACACAGGCCACCTGCTCCGGCGTGCCGGCCGCCACGATCTCGCCGCCGCGGGCGCCGCCCTCGGGGCCCAGGTCGATTATCCAGTCCGCGGTCTTGATGACGTCGAGGTTGTGCTCGATCACCAATACCGTGTTCCCCTTGTCGACCAGGCGGTGCAGGACCCGGAGAAGCAGTCGCACGTCCTCGAAGTGGAGTCCCGTGGTCGGCTCGTCGAGGATGTAGAACGTGCGGCCGGTGTCTCGCTTCGACAGCTCCGACGCCAGCTTCACTCGCTGCGCCTCGCCGCCCGAGAGCGTAGTTGCGCTCTGGCCGAGGTGCACGTAGCCGAGCCCCACCTCCACGAGGGTCTCCAGCTTGTTGCGCACGCGCGGCTGATTCTCGAAGAAGTGGAATGCATCCTCCACCGTCATCTCGAGAACATCGGCGATGCTCGCGCCGCGGAAGCGAACCTCGAGCGTCTCGCGGTTGTAGCGCTTTCCCTTGCACACCTCGCACGGCACGTACACGTCGGGGAGGAAGTGCATCTCGATCTTCACCAGCCCGTCGCCCTGGCACGCCTCGCAGCGGCCACCCTTCACGTTGAACGAGAAGCGTCCCGGTCCGTAGCCACGGATCTTCGCCTCCGGCAGCTCCGCGAACAGCTCGCGTATCGGCGTGAAGAGACCAGTGTACGTGGCCGGATTCGATCGAGGGGTGCGACCGATCGGACTCTGGTCGATGTCGATGACCTTGTCGATGTGTTCGAGGCCCGTGATGCGATCGTGCTCCCCGGGGATCACTCGTGCGCGATAGAAATGCCGCGCGAGCGAACGGTGAATCACGTCCTCCACGAGCGTGGATTT
>JBIQLU010000159.1:1413-7082 GCA_044463985.1 Gemmatimonas aurantiaca
CCCGGGCCGAGGTCGATGAGGTAGTCGGCCTCGCGCATCGTCTCCTCGTCGTGCTCCACCACGATCACCGTGTTGCCCAGATCGCGGAGCTGTCGGAGAGTGGCGAGGAGCCGCGCGTTGTCGCGCTGGTGGAGTCCGATGGACGGCTCGTCCAGGATGTACAGCACGCCCACGAGGCGCGAGCCGATCTGCGTGGCGAGCCGGATGCGCTGCGCCTCGCCGCCCGAGAGCGACTCCGCCGATCGGCTGAGCGTGAGGTAGTCGAGCCCCACGTCCACCAGAAAACGGAGCCGGTCGCGTACTTCCTTGAGGATCGGGCCGGCGATTCCCGCGTCGAGCCCGGGCCTGCCGTTCGACCGAACCGGTATTCCCTCGAAGAACTCGAGCGCGTCCACTACCGACAGCTCGCCCACCTCGCCGATGTTGCGATCACCGATGGTGACGGCGAGCGATTCCGGGCGCAGCCGCCGACCGCCGCACGCGCGGCAAGGAGCCTCGATCATGTATGCCTCGAGCTCGGTGCGTACCGCATCGGACGACGTATCGGCGTAGCGGCGTTCGATGTTGGCGATCACGCCCTCCCACGCGCTCTTGTACTCGCCGCGGAACTTCCCCGCCTCCATCCGGATGGTGGTGCGCTTGCCGCCGGCTCCGTGGAGGATGATGTCGCGCACCTTCGGCGAGAGCTCGCCCCACGGCGTGTTGAGGTCGAACTGGAACTGCTTCGCCAGCGCGGGGAGGATGGATCTGCGCAGATGTCCGGTTGGCTCGCCCCACGGCAGGATCACGCCTTCCAGGATCGAGATCCGGCCATCGCCGAGGATGAGATCCTCGCTCACTTCCATTCGCGTTCCGAGGCCGCCGCACTGCTGACAGGCGCCGAACGGCGAGTTGAACGAGAACTGGCGCGGCTCGAGCTCCGGAAGCGAGGTACCACATTCCGGGCAGCCGTAGCGCTCGGAAAAGATCTGGCTGGTGGTGCCCCCTTCCTCGGGGTCGCGGTGGAGTACCACCTCCACGAGCCCCTCGGCGAGCTTCAGCGCAGTCTCGATGGAGTCGGTGAGGCGCCCCCGGTCGTCGGCACGAACCACCAGCCGGTCCACGATCACCGAAATGCTGTGGTTCGTGGACTTGGCGAGCTTCGGCGGCTTCGCCAGCTCCACCTGCTTTCCGTCCACCAGCGCGCGCACGAAGCCCTGCTTTCTGGCCGACTCGAGGAGATCGCGAAACTCGCCTTTCCGCCCGCGCACGAGCGGCGCGAGCACCTCGATACGCGAGTCGGCGGGCCAGCCGAGTACGGTGTCGGCTATCTGACTGGCGCTCTGGCGCTGGACCGGCCTGCCGCACTCCGGGCAGTGCGGAAGCCCCGCACGGGCGTAGAGGAGCCGGAGATAGTCGTAGATCTCGGTGACCGTTCCGACCGTGGAGCGCGGGTTGTGGCCGGCCGACTTCTGCTCGATCGAGATGGCAGGCGAGAGCCCCTCGATGGCGTCGACATCGGGCTTCTCCATGAGCCCGAGGAACTGGCGAGCGTAGGCCGAGAGCGACTCGACGTAGCGCCTCTGCCCCTCGGCGTAGATGGTGTCGAAGGCGAGCGACGACTTCCCCGAGCCCGAGAGCCCCGTGATGACGGTGAGGCGGTCACGCGGGATCGCGATATCGATGTTGCGCAGATTATGCTCGCGGGCCCCGCGGACTATCAGCTTTTCTTCGGGCATAGCCAGGTAAAAGTGCGTGCCATCCGGGCACGAAACAAGGGAGGCAAACGGGCGGCTTGCCTCGGGGCGCTTCGATCGTCAGTTGGGGATGAGACAGCACACATATCTGCCGCCGGCTGAGGGGTTAGATTGCGAGCTCCCTCAGCCCATCCTGAATCAGCATGCCGCAAACAGATGCTCTCGTAGTGCTCACCACGGTTTCCAATGCCGAAGAGGCAGTGTCCCTCATCCGGACGCTGCTCGAACGCCGGCTGATAGCCTGTGGTACTCTCCTGCCCGGCTCCAGATCGATCTACCGCTGGAACGGGAAGGTGGCGGACGAGGAGGAAGTGGTGGTGCTGCTGAAGACGCGCGAGGCACGTCTGGAGGCGCTCGAGGAGGCGTTTGCCGAGCTGCATCCGTACAACGTTCCGGAGCTGCTGGCTGTTCCGGTCACCGCGGGGCTCAGCAAGTACCTCGGCTGGATCGCGGACGAGACTTCGCTCTCGCTGGTCTAGAACGGCGCCCCTCCAGGGCGGGGGGTGAGCCATGAACCGCCGCGCCGGGATCGCACTCGGAATCGTGGCGCTCTGGCTGGCGGGAATCGCGGCGCTCACCAGGCGCGAGCTCTTCCGCGGCGAGGATCAGCTTCTTGCCGAGGCGTCGCTCCGCGTCGCGCCCGAAGCGCTCTATTACACGGTACGTGAGAACGGTCAGCGGATAGGCTTCGCCTCCGCCACCATCGACACCACGCCGGTGTCCTTCGTGCTGTCCGACCTGCTCATCACGAGCCGGCGCGACAGTGCACCCGGCGCGAAGGGGCCGAGTCGCTACGCCGCGCGTTCGGTAGCCACCCTCACGCGCGGGCTGCGGCTTTCACGATACAGCTACCAGACACGCGGCGGAGGGACGTCGAGCGCCACCGGCGTGGTCTACGGCGATACGCTCCTCGAACTGACGCGTTCGCGCGACGGCAAGGCCCCCGACACATCGCGGCTCGCGCTGCATGATCGGGCACTCGTACCCGCCATGCTTCCGATGTTCGTGGCGCTGGTGGACGGACCGTCCAGTGGCACCACTCGAAGCGCCACGATCTTCGATCCCACGCGCGACACGCTCGCCACCGCGACGGTGCGCGTGGTGGCCGAGTCGCTCTTCGTGGTGGTCGACAGCGCAGTGATGGAGGATGACTCGCGCCGCTGGATTCCGGCCCACAGTGACACGGTGCGTGCATGGAAGATGGAGCAGCAGGGCGGCGGCATCATCAACGGCTGGTTCGACGAGCGCGGGAGACTGGTGGAGGGAGAACCACTTCCAGGAATCACGCTGCACAGGACCGCATACGAAATCGCTTTCGATAACTGGCGTCACGGCATTCCGGAGAGCAAGGATAGATGATCACGCTACGTTCGCTGACCAAGCGATATGGGCCGTTCACGGCCGTGGATTCGATCGACCTCGAAGTTGCCAAGGGAGAGCTGTTCGGCTTTCTCGGACCCAACGGCGCCGGGAAAACGACCACACTGCGGATGATCGCCGGGATACTGCGCCCCACCGCGGGAAGCGTGGAGGTGGGCGGCGTGAACATCGCCGAACATCCAGCAGCGGCGAAGGCGAAGCTCGGTTTCATCCCCGACAGACCTTTCATCTACGACAAGCTCACAGGCGCGGAGTTCCTGCGATTCGTGGCCGGGCTCTACGAGCAGAGCGGCGCCACAGTCGAGAAGCGAATGGACGAGTTGCTCTCGCTCTTCGATCTCTCCGAGTGGAAGGACGAGCTCGTGGAGAGCTACAGCCACGGAATGCGGCAGAAGCTGATCATCTCGAGCGCCTTCCTGCATCGCCCGGAAGTGGTAGTGGTGGACGAGCCGATGGTCGGCCTCGATCCGAAGGCCGCGCGGATCCTCAAGGACCTGTTCAGGGAGTACACGCGGCGCGGCAACACGATCATGATGTCGACGCACACGCTGGAGGTGGCGGAGAGTCTCTGCGATCGGATCGGGATCATCCAGGGTGGCAAGATCAGGGCGCTGGGAACGATGGATGAGCTGGCGCAGCACACGGAAGACGGAGTGCGCGGTGGAAGTCTGGAGGCGCTCTTCCTCCGGCTCACCGGCGAGCGCGCATCGCGCGAGCTGGTGGAGGTGCTCGATGCGTGAGCAAGTCGGCGGCGCGATGGCCGGCGGGGAACCGTCGGATGCCAGGGCGCGTCCGGCTGCGGAGCGGCTGCCGAGTCCCTCGGTGCGGCAGTTGCTGCTCCCCAAGTGGCACACCATGCGCAACCGCGCCCGGAAGAGCGACGCGAAGGAGGGGTGGCGCTGGCTCATCGTGATCGCCATCGGACTGCTCTTCTGGGGCTTCTCGATGGCGGTGCTGGTTCGCGTACTCACCTACTTCCGCGGTACGCCGGAGATCGGACTGCTCCTGGCGGGAAAGCTGCTGGGGCTGGTCTTTCTCAGCTTCTTCGCGATCCTGCTTCTCTCCAACGTCATCACGGCGCTCTCGAGCTTCTTCCTCGCGCGCGATCTCCACATGCTCGCCGCGGCACCGGTGGACTGGCTGCAGCTCTACATGGCCAAGCTCCTCGAGACGCTGATCCACTCGAGCTGGATGGTGGCGCTCATGTCGCTCCCGATCCTCTCGGCGTACGGCTACGTGTACGAGGGCGGCGTGGGGTTCGTGCTGGTGGCGCTGGCCGCGAGCATTCCGTACTTCGTGATCCCCGCGGCGGTGGGGAGCGCGATCACGTTGATACTCGTGAACGTCTTTCCGGCACGACGCACGCGCGACCTTCTCAGCGTGGTGGCGGTACTGGCGGCGGGCGCGCTCGTCATGCTCTTCCGGCTGCTCCGCCCGGAGCGGCTCGTGCGTCCCGACGGCGTGCGGTCGCTGGTGGATTTCGTGGCGATGCTGCAGACGCCCACCTCTCCGTACCTGCCGAGCGAGTGGGCGCAGCGCGCCGTGATGGGTTCGCTCACCGGCGAGACGCCGCTGCTGCCGCTCTACCTGCTGTGGACCACCGCGGCAGTGATAGTGGTGGCCGGAGCGCTGCTGCATCGCTCATTGTACGACGCGGGCTTCAGCAAGGCGCAGGAAAGCGCGCACCGCGCATCCCGGAAGGGAGCGCTGGCGGCGATCGCCTACCGGATGCTCGCGCCGCTCGGCGCGCTCAGGCGAGAACTGGTGATGAAGGAGACGCGCGTCTTCTTCCGCGATACCACGCAGTGGTCGCAGCTCATCCTGCTGGCCGTGCTCCTGGTGGTGTACGTGTTCAACGTGAAGCTGCTCCCCATGAGCAGCGAGGGAGTCACGTTCTTCCTCGTGAACGTGGTGCCGTTCCTCAACCTCGGCATCGCCGGTTTCGTGCTGTCGGCAATCGCGGCGCGGTTCATCTTCCCCGGCGTGAGCATCGAGGGACGCACGTTGTGGCTGTTGAAATCGAGTCCGTTGCCGATGGGAGCGCTGCTCTGGTCCAAGTACTGGACCGGCACACTCCCGCTGCTGGCGCTCGCGCTGATCATAGTGGGAGTGACGAACGCGCTGCTCGGCGTGGGCGTGTTCATCTTCGTGGTGTCGCTCTGCTCGATCGTCGTGCTGACGTTCGCGCTGGCGAGCATGGCGCTCGGCCTCGGCGCCGTATTCCCGCGGTACGAGTCGGAGAACGCGGCCCAGATTCCAACATCGTTCGGCGGGCTGGTGTTCATGCTCACGTCGGTGGTGCTGGTGGCAGGCGTGGTGCTTCTCGAGGCGCGGCCGGTGTACGCGTACCTTCGTGCGCGCACATTCGGCGAGCCGATCGAGGCGTCGGAGATGATCGTGGGCTTCGCGCTGGCGTTCATGTTGTGCGCGGTCGCGACCGTGGTGCCGCTGCGGGTAGCGCGGAACAAGCTGAACGCGCTGGAGGTGTAGCGACGGCGCGACGGGGTCAGGCACTTCAATCGGGATAGGGGGTAGCCGGTGATCCCGGCTACT
>JBIQLU010000160.1:0-7055 GCA_044463985.1 Gemmatimonas aurantiaca
AACTCCTTCCCCTCCCGGCTCCGCTTCACTATCGTCCCTCATCCGGTACCAGACTACAGGCCTTCCGAGGGTGCGATCATGAGCGGTGTGCGAGTACTCGTGGGAACGCGAAAGGGAGCATTCATCCTCACGGCGGACGGCAAGCGCGACGCATGGAAGGTGAGCGGCCCGCACTTCGCGGGATGGGAGGTCTACCATGTGAAGGGCTCGCCGGTGGATCCCGACCGCATATACGCGTCCCAGAGCAGCGGGTGGTTCGGTCAGCTCATCCAGCGCTCCGACGACGGCGGTCGAAGCTGGGAGACCGTCGGCAACGAATTCGCGTACGACGGAGTACCCGGTACTCACCAGTGGTATGACGGCACGCCGCATCCATGGGAGTTCAAGCGTGTGTGGCATCTCGAGCCGTCGCTCACGGATCCGGATACGGCGTACGCGGGCGTCGAGGATGCGGCACTCTTCATGACGACCGACGGTGGCAGGAGCTGGACCGAGCTTTCGGGTCTGCGCCGCCACACGACCGGATCGAGCTGGGCGCCGGGGGCTGGAGGGATGTGCCTGCACACCATCATCGCCGACCCGGCGAACTCGGAGCGGATGTTCGTCGCGATATCTTCGGCAGGAGCGTTCCGCACGGATGATGGCGGCACCATCTGGCGCCCGATCAATCACGGATTGAGATCGGAGTACATCCCCGATCCGAACGCCGAGGTGGGCCACTGCGTACACCGCCTCGCCCAGCATCCCGCACGACCGCACGTTCTCTTCATGCAGAAGCATTGGGATGTCATGCGCACCGACGACAGCGGTGACTCCTGGCACGAGATCAGCGGCGACCTTCCCACCGACTTCGGCTTCGCGATCGACGTTCACGCGCACGAGCCAGACACGGTCTACGTGATCCCGATCAAGAGCGACTCGGAGCATTACGTGCCCGACGGAAAGCTGCGCGTCTTTCGCAGCCGCACCGGGGGCAACGAGTGGGAAGCTCTGGGGAATGGCCTCCCGCAGAGCGATTGCTACGTGAACGTGTTGCGCGATGCGATGGCCGTGGATCGCCTCGACGAGTGCGGGATCTACTTCGGCACCACCGGTGGCCAGGTGTACGCCTCTTCGAACGCCGGCGACGACTGGGCGCCGATCGTTCGCGATCTGCCGGCTGTACTTTCGGTGGAGGTGCAGACACTCGCATGATCCGCGTCGTGCTCCCGGTGCCGCTACGGATCGTCGCGCGCCTCGAAGGTTCCGAGGTGGAGCTGGACGTCGCGGGCATCGCGACCCAGCGCAGCGTACTGGATGCGCTGGAGCAGCGTCATCCCGCTCTCCGCGGTACGGTGCGCGACCATGCGACCGGCCGCAGGCGCGACTTCGTGCGCTTCTTCGCGTGCGAGGAAGACATCTCGCACGAATCGCCCGACGCGCCGCTCCCCGAGTCCGTGGTGTCGGGCGACGAGCCGCTGCTCATAGTCGGCGCGACTGCCGGCGGGTGACGGGCGAAAGCGAAGGACAGGCACAGGATCGTCTGCCCTGATGTTCTCGCACGGACCGCGCGCTACGGATCCACTTGCTCGATGTCCCGCTCGATCCGCTGCCCGCTCGAGTCAGTCGAGGAACGGTGACTTCCGCTGGGTCGTCGGACCCGGATCCCAACTCTCATCCAGAAGGCGCTGCAGCTCCTGATCGGTGAGCTCGAAAGGGTCCTCCTCGTAGCGCGGTGGCTTCACGCGCCGGGCCCGGCCGGGATTCTCGAGGATCGGTTCCAGAATCCATTCGCTGCTCGACCGGTCGCGAACCTCCCAGTCGAGTCCATCGCGGTCCTTGAACTTTCGGTTTGCCATCGGCTGATCGGTGTCGAACGAGGGCGAGATGGCCGCTCGGCACCAGGCCGAGCGCGCCAGCGATCACTCGGGAAGTAGCGTTACCTCGTCCGGCTTGTTGGGGACCACGCAGATGAACTCGAACGGCTCCCCTTCACTCGCGCGATACCAGTGAGGCGTGCCTGCCGGTATGTACACGGCGTCACCGGCCTTCACCTGCACCACCTCGTCGGCGATTCCCACCGTCGCCGCGCCGCGAAGGACGTACTGCTCGTGCTCCACACTGTTGGTGTGCTTCGGCATGCCGCCGCCCGGCTGCATGATGAAGCGCCGCATGGCGAAGTTGGGACCTTCGTCGGGGCCGATCAGCACCTGTCGCGTCGCGTCCTTCCCTCCTTTGACCTCCTGCTCCGCCACATCGCTCGCGTGCTTCACCGATGACTGCTCCACTGACATCAGCTTACCGTCCTGTAGAAAAGTGTCATACGGTTTAGCGTAGCGCGCGGCCACTGTCAGGGCAACGGGGTCAGGTACTCGATCGTAGGGGGGACGACCGCGACGCGGTCGTCCCCCCTACGATCGAGTACCTGACCCCGTTGTCGAGCTGCCTAACGTCCAGGCTGGCTCCCGCGTATCATTCCATAACACCCCCATACCCCTGTGGTCGCTGCCGCGGCCGCACGATCCATCCCGCAAGGAGACCGGATGTCGCACACGATCCGCCAGTTGCGTCGTTACACGTGCGCCCTGGCCGCAGCCGGCGCGCTGCTGATCCCGACACTCGCCGCGGCGCAGCAGGCCGTGGACAAGGAGTACACGGCCAAGATCGCCGAGTACCTGCAGGACAAGCGGATTTCCACGGAGCTCGTCGACTACCTCCCCGCGTCGAGCACGGTGCCCACTCCTCTCAAGGTGCTCGGCCACATCATCGGCACTCCGGGAGTCCTCGATCGCACCGCGGACATCTACAAGTACTTCGATGCCATCGATGCGGCGTCGCCGCGCGTGAAGGTGTGGCGGATCGGGAAGACGGAGGAAGGGCGCGACATGATCATCGCCGCAGTCGCGGACGAGGCGACGATCGCCGATCTCGACAAGTACCGGGACATGCTCGCCGCGCTGGGCGATCCGCGGAAGACGACGCCCGAACAGGCGCAGAAGCTGATCCACACGGCGAAGCCGATCTACTACATCACCAGCGGCATCCACTCGCCGGAGTTCGGTGGGCCGGAGATGTTGATGGAGCTGGCGTACAGACTCGCCGTGGACGACTCGCCGCTGATCCAGGAGGTCCGCAACAACGTCATAACGCTCATCACTCCCGTGATCGAGCCGGACGGCCGCGACAAGGCTGTCGACACGTACTACTACAACAAGAAACTCCCCGAGGGCGCTGCGCGACTTCCCCTCATGTACTGGGGGAAGTACGTGCAGCACGACAACAACCGCGACGGGATGGGGCAGTTCCTGAAGCTCACGCAGCACACCACGAAGGCGGTGCTCGACTGGCATCCCACGGTGCTGCACGACCTGCACGAGGCTCAGACGTACCTGTACTCCTCCACCGGCACCGGCCCGTACAACGAGGCGGTGGATCCGATCACGGTGAGCGAGTGGTGGATGCTCGCCGAGAACGACGTCATGGAGATGACCAAGCGCGGCGTGCCCGGTGTGTGGACGTACGGCTTCTACGACGGCTGGACTCCGAACTACCTCTTCTTCATCGCACACACGCACAACTCGATCGGCCGCTTCTACGAGGTCCAGAGCTACGGACCCGACAACTACGTCGTGAAGCCGCGCCCGACCACCACCAGCCGCGAGTGGTTCCGTCCGAATCCGCCGCTCGACAGCATCAATTGGGGACCACGCAACAACACGAACATCCAGGAGTCGGCTATCCTGTTCTCGCTGCAGAACGTGGCGCGGAACAAGGACGTGTACCTCGACAACTTCTGGCGCAAGAACCAGCGCGCCGTGGACAAGGGGAAGAACGGCCCGACGTTCGGCTGGGTGATTCCCGCGCACCAGCGGCGCAAGGCCGACGCGGCTGACGCCGTGAACGAGTTGCGCGCCCAGGGTCTCGAGTTCCACATCGCGAACGGCGACTTCGACGCCGGCGGTGTGGCGGTGAAGAAGGGCGACTACATCATCCGCGGCGACCAGCCATACCGCACGATCGCCGACATGTACTTCTCGCTGCAGCGCTTCTCGCCCGACAACCCGTCCCCGTACGATGACACGGGCTGGACCTTCCCGCTCATGCGCGACCTCACGATCACTCCGGTGGCGGACAAGTCGCTCCTCGATCAGCCGATGACCCCGCTGCAGAACACCGCGGTGGCCGATGGAGGGATCACGGGGAGCGGCAGCGTGCTGGTGGTGGAGCACACCGCCGACAACAACATCGCTGCTTTCCGATTCCGCTTCCCGAAGGTGAAGATGGAAGCTGCGGAAGAGGATTTCTCCGCCGCCGGCCATTCCTTCCGCGCGGGCGCGCTCATCATCCGTAACGCGAACCAGGGAGCGCTCGAGCCCGCGCTCCGCGAGCTGGGCCTCTCGGGCTTCGCGATGGCCTCCGCGCCGAGCGTGAAGACGCACGACCTCGACATCCCGCGCATCGGCTACGTGCATAGCTGGACGCGCACGCAGGACGAAGGGTGGGTGCGCGCGGCGCTCGACACGTACGGCATCCCTTACAGCTACTTCGGCGACGTGAAGCTGCGCGATGGGAAGCTGCGCGACCGCTTCGACGTCATCATCTTCCCCCATGTGGGCGGCAGCGTGCAGACCATGGTGAACGGGATCGCGAAGAACGATGCGCGCCCGCTTCCCTACCAGAAGACGTCGGAGTTCCAGAGCCTCGGCACTCCCGATTCGTCACCCGACATCCGGGGCGGGATGGGGCTGCAGGGACTCACCAACCTGTACGACTTCGTGCAGCAGGGCGGCACGTTGATAGTGGAGGGCTCCACCGTCTCGATCTTCCCGGCGTACAACCTCACGCCGGGAGTGAGCATCGAGGAGCCCGACAGCCTCTTCGCCCGCGGGAGCATCATGCGCGGCATCATCGCCGACATGAAGAGCCCGATCGTGTACGGACTCGGTCACGATCAGATCCCGGTGTACTTCAATCAGGGTCCGGTCATCCGCGCCGAGCAGGGAGCTGGCGGGTTCCGCTTCTTCGGCCGCGGCGGATCGAGCAGCCAGAACGTGACACCGATGGCTACTCCGGTTCACCTCTCGCCGTGGGATCCCGATGGCAAGGCAGAGCAGGGCGACCGTGCGCGCAGAGGCGGCGCGGCCCAGCAGGGCCAGTCACGCGGTGGCGGCTTCGGCGGTGGTGGCGATGAATCCGGCGGACCGCGCGTCGTGATGCGCTTCCCCACCCGCCCCGCCGACATGCTGCTCTCCGGCGTTCTCACCGGCGGCGAGGCGCTGTCGGGAAGAGCGCAGGTCGTGGACGAGTCGGTCGGCAAGGGACACGTCGTGATGTTCGCCATTCGCCCGTTCTGGCGCTGGCAGACACAGGGCACCTACACGCTCGGCTTCAACGCGATCATGAACTGGAACGACCTGGACGCCGGGAAGTCGGCGACCCAGGCCACCGACAAGTAGGGTTTCGATGTCGTATCGTACAGCAACTTCGATTGTCGCAGCGCTCGCGCTCGGAGCGGTAGCTCTCGCTCCGGGCGTGCGCGCACAGGCCGAGCAGATCGATGCCGCCACGGTCTCGCGCATCCGTGATGAAGGGCTGAACCGCTCGCAGGTGATGGAGCACATCGTCTGGCTCTCCGACATCCATGGTCCGCGGCTCGAGGGGAGCCCGGAGAAGGAGGAAGCCGCCGAATGGGCGATGAAGACCATGCGGTCGTGGGGGCTCGCCGACGTCCGTGAGCAGCGCTTTCCGTTCGGAAAGGGGTGGTCGCTCGAGCACTTCTCCGCGGAGATGATCGAGCCGCGCGTTTCACCACTGATCGCATATCCGAAGGCGTGGACGCCGGGCACCAGGGGACAGGTCGAGGCGGACGTCGTGCGCGCCGAGATCACCAGCGAGGAAGACTTCGCGAAGTACCACGGGAAGCTCCGCGGGAAAGTCGTGCTCACCCAGCCGGTTCGTATGGTGCGGATGCTCGATGGCCGCATCGTTCTGCGGATGGGAGAGAAGGAGATTCACGAAGCGCTCTACGAGCCATCGCCGGCGGCGTCCGGGCCTGCGGGCGGAGGTCGGGCTGCGGGCGCGGCGGCCGACCGGTTTCGCGCGTTGCGCGAGTTCCGCTCGAAGCTCGATGACTACTACCGCTCCGAGGGCGTCGTAGCACTGCTCGACCGAGGATCGGACGCCGATACGTCTGCCGGCGGCAGCGATCTGTCGTGGTACACACAGAAGGTGGATGGTGGCACCATCTTCGTGGGGAGTGGCGGCAGCCGCGACTCGACCGCCGGGAACGGCGTGCCGCAGATCACCGTCGCCGTGGAGCACTACAATCGCATGGTGCGCATCCTCGATCGAGGAATCCCGGTGAAGATGCGTCTCGACCTGAGAGTGCGCTTCCACGACGAGACTACGCCGCGCGGCTTCAACATCCTCGCCGAGATTCCCGGCACCGATCCGAAGCTGAAGGACGAAGTGGTGCTCATCGGCGCACACTTCGACTCGTGGCATTCCGGCACCGGCGCGACGGACAACGCGTCGGGGAGCGCCGCTATGATGGAAGCGATGCGGATACTGAAGACGATCGGCGCGAAGCCGCGCCGCACGATCAGGATCGCGCTCTGGGGCGGCGAGGAGGAGGGAACGCTCGGCTCGCGCCACTACGCGAGCGAGCTCCTGGGCGATGCATCCACGGGATCGAGGAAGCCGGGATACGACCGCTTCGCCGCGTACTACAACATCGACAACGGCACCGGCAAGATCCGCGGCATCTGGATGGAAGGGATAGATGGAGTGAAGCCGATCTTCGAGGCGTTCACCGCGCCACTTCGCGACCTCGGCGTCGAGATCCTCAGCCCGCGCTCGGTCACCTCCACCGACCACCGCCCATTCCGCGCACTCGGACTCCCGGCGTTCCAGTTCGTGCAGGAGCGCTACGAGTACAACTCGCGCACGCATCACTCGAACATGGACGTCGTGGACCGCGTACAACCCGACGACATGAAGCAGATGGCCACCGTCGTCGCCACCGTCGCCTACCTCACGGCCCAGCGCGACTCTCCCTTGCCGCGGGACGGGAACGA
>JBIQLU010000161.1:0-7050 GCA_044463985.1 Gemmatimonas aurantiaca
AGCGCGAGCCGGCCGCGGGAGATCTGGTCGATGTTCGCCGCCTCCTTCGCGAGGAGCGCCGGCTGGTGGAAAGTGGGACGCACTGCCACCATCAACTCGAGCTTCTCGGTGACCGCCGCGAGCGCCGCAGCGGTGGACCAGGCATCCAGCGCCGGTGCGTCGATCCCCTTGATGTCGTTCATGAAGAGCTCGGCGATGAGCGTGATGTCGAAGCCGATCTCCTCGCTCCGTTTCGCCAGCCGGCTCACGTACTCCCACGACGCTTCCATCCCCTCGTCGGGAACGTTGCGCAGCCATCCGCCGAACACCGGCAGCCAGTAGCCGTAGCGCATCACGCCGCCTCCGCGCCGACACGGCTCGGGAGCCGCGTCTCGAGGTAGTCCACGAGCTTCACGAACGGATCGAAGCCGATCACGTGCGTCGCGTCGGCCACGAAGTTGGAGAGCGCGTTGATGTCGTAGAAGTAGTGCTTCCCGTCGCGATCATCCACGAGGTACTCGATCCCGCCCACGTCGAGCTGCACGCGCTCGGCGATCCGCTCCACCTGCTCGACTATCGCAGGCGGAGGCGTGTACCCTTCCACGCGCATCCCGTTCTTCGGCGCGTCGAGCGCGCACGCGGAACGCGAGAGCGCCTGGCCCTCGGTGGTCTGGCATACATCGGCGGGGCAGAGATTGAACGAGGTATCCGCAGGATAGACGTTGATGGCATAGAGGAACTTTCCGCCCAGCACTTCCACGCGCGTGATGTGCTCGTCGCGGAGCGGCGCGCGCTCCTGCACGAGCGCCACGTTGTCGAGTCCGAGCTCGATCTCGCCCTTCTCCGCAGCGCGTGCGAGCGACTCCTCGCTGTCGTACGAGTAGATGCCGGCGCCGCTCCCGCCGATGTTCGCCTTCACGAGTATCGGGTAGCGCAGTCCGCGCGCCGCGTCCACCGCGCGCGATGCATCGTTGATCACGCGCGTCTTCGGGTGCGGAAGGCCGAGCTCCGCGAGGATCCCGGTCTGCAGCGCCTTGGAGGTTTCCATGGTGTACACGGCGGCGCCGTTCACCACCGGCACGCCGAGCCGATCGAGGTGGCGCAGCCAGTCGAGCGTGAAGAACGTGGACTGGCCGTGCCCGCGCAGGTACGCCGAAGGCGAAGCGCGGTTGAAGACGAGCGAGTACGGGACGTCCTTCTCATCCGGGTCGTAGGAGAACGCCGAGGCGTCGAGTCGGACGTAGGGAATCGCCCGCCGGTCCAGCTCCGCGAAGAGCGGCCGGAACCAGTCCGGATGCTCGTGAAAGATCGCTATCGGATGCATCTGTACTCCTCGGTTGTCGTCAATCGACCAGCGGCCGGCTGCCGCCCCACGAAAATGCCCCGGTCCAGCGAGGGGACCGGGGCAGCAGGCGGCGACTTCTGCGATCACTTCCGCTCAGGCACGCACTCCCGCCGCCCCGCTGGCCATGAGGCCGGCGCAGCAGTACATCATGTAACACGAACACGCGCGAAGCGGGCGGGTTCCCGCAGTACTGAGTATCATGGGAGTGAAGAGTATTCAGTGAACTTCACCCGGACAAGGCATTCACCGGCATCACGGGGAGGGGGAGCGAGATGAGGGAGAGCGCGAGGTGGGCGGCGGCGCTGGCCGCTCTGCTGCTGGCAGGCGGGTGCTCAGCGCCGAAGTCCGACACCGCTTCGACCACCACGGTCATCGTGGTGCGACACGCCGAGAAGGCGACGGGGCAGGGCGACGACCCCGATCTCAGCGCCGCCGGCGCTGAGCGGGCCAGGTCGCTCGGCGCTGCGCTGCGGGACGCCGGCGTGGACGCCGTGATCACGACGCAGTGGAAGCGGACGGCGGAGACAGCGCTCCCCACCACCACGGAATCCGGCGTCACGCCGGAAACAGTGCCCGTGGCGTGGGACTCGGTGCCCTCGCACGCCGCGGCGGTGGCGGCCGCGGTGCGCCGACACCGGGGCCAGGTGGTTCTCGTAGTGGGCCACAGCAACACCGTGCCGGACATCGTCGCGGCGCTCGGCGCGCAGAAGCCGGAGCCGATGTGCGAATCGGAGTACGACCGCATTGAGATCGTCACGCTGGAGCCGGACGGCGACGCGCGGCTAATCGAGTCGCGCTACGGCGCACCGACTCCCGATCGACTGGGGTGCTCGTCGATGTAGTCGCATACGCTGGAGGGAACATGACGCACACGATTCGGCTCTTCCTGCTCTTCGAGGCGGCCACCTTCGTCGTCGCTGCGCTGATCCACAGGGGCTTCCTCATCGAAGGCTACGGCCACCGGCGGGCGCACATCGCGGAGAGCGTCATCGCCGCCGTCCTGATCGGCGGACTGCTTCTGTCGTTCTTTCTCCCCGCATGGACGCGAAAGATCGGAATCGTGGTTCAGGGGTTCGCCATCGTCGCGACACTGGTGGGCGTGATCACCATCATCATCGGCGTGGGGCCCCGTACGTTGCCGGATGTGGTGTACCACGTCGGGATCATCGTAGTGATGCTGGCGGGGTTCACCATGGCGAGGCAAACGCCGGGGGCGCCGGGGTCAGGCACCTGATTGTAGAGCCCCCATCCGCAACGCGGATGGGGGCTCTACAATCAGGTGCCTGACCCCGGCGCGCCGAGTACGCTCTTCGCGATCAGCATGTGGACGCCGACGTTGCCGTCCACGAGTTGAGTGATGCGCAGATTCGCCGCCACGCTCGCCAGCCGATACGCTTCCACCCGCGAGAGATTCTTCTTTCGCATCAGGAAGTCGACCATCTGCTGCACGCAGATTCTGGTCGCGGTCGTGAGATCGCGGTCCATCCCCATCGTGATGAAGTCCGTGGGAGTCTCGATCATGGGCCACGCGAGCTGCATGTCCTTTCGGACGATTATCTGCAGCGTTCCGTCGAGCGAAGTCTCGATCGCCGTCTGATCGACCTCGCCGTCGCCCTGCGCCGCGTGGCCGTCGCCGATCTCGAGGAGCGCGCCGCGCGTCCACACGGGGATGTACAGCGTCGTCCCCGCCACGAGCTCGCGGTTGTCGATGTTGCCGGCGTGGATGCTCGGCGGATTGCTCGACACGCGACCCGAATCGGGCGGCGGCGCTACGCCCACGCTCCCGAAGAAGGGGCGCAGCGGCACCACGATGCCGTCGCCGAGGTCGGCTGTCATCCGCGCGGTGTCGAGCTGGATTATGCGCGTGCGCGGGTCGCCGCAGTTCTCGCGCAGGAAACCGCTGCAGCCGTTGTACGCGTACGGGATCGCGAGGCGCACGTCGAGGAAGCGCACCTCGAGGACGTCGCCGGAGTCGGCGCCCTCCACGTAGATCGGGCCGGTGAGGATGTGCCCACCCGGTCCGCGGTCGGTCACCTGGTCGTACACATCGCGCAGCGACTGCTGCACCGCGCCCGGCTCGAGGCCCGCGCGCTCGAGGCCGCGCGGCGAGTTCGTGAGCAGCGTCTCCACGTCCACAGTGTCTCCGGACTGCACGCGCAGTACCGGTTTCGCCACCGCGCTGTAGTAGCCCCACGCGACCGTGGCTGGAGTGGCGGGGAGGTGGTGGCGGTGTGGAGTGGACTGCGCCGCGAGTGCAGAGAGGGGGGCGAACGCGGCGAGGAGGGCAGCGGCCCGGACGAGTGCGTTGGTCATGGCGTGATCATACCGCGGGCGGCACGATCGCGAAACCTCGGCGCGCGGCGGTCATGCTGCTCTGGACAATTTTCCGTCCCCGGCTTACGACTCGATGTGTGGGATGGATGGCGGAACGCGCCCGTACAGGCGTCGCGCGCCGCTTGCCGTCGGGATGAAACGGGGAAATGGGGGTCAGCATGAAAATCAGTCCGCTGGCGGGGAAGGTCGCGCCGCCATCGTCGCTCGTGGATGTGGCGAAGCTGGTCACGGCATACTACGCCGAGCTTCCGGACCCGTCGGTTCCGGCAGAGCGCGTCTCGTTCGGGACTTCGGGACATCGCGGCTCGGCGTTCGACCGCACGTTCAACGAACGACACGTGCTCGCCATCACCGAGGCGATCTGTCGCTATCGCGAGGCGCGCGGCATAGACGGGCCGCTCTTCCTGGGGATCGACACGCACGCGCTCTCGGTTCCCGCGCAGGCGAGCGCGCTGGAGGTGCTCGCGGCACACGGTGTGGATGTGATGCTCGCGAAGGACGATGAGTACACACCCACGCCGGTCGTCTCGCACGCCATCATAGTTCATAACAGGGCGCACGCATCGAGCGGGGGAGCGGGCGGCGTGCGTGGTCTCGCGGACGGGATAGTCATCACCCCTTCCCACAACCCACCGGGCGACGGCGGCTTCAAGTACAATCCACCGAACGGTGGGCCCGCCGATACGGCGATCACCGGCTGGATCGGTGCGCAGGCGAACGAACTGCTCGAGGCCGGACTCGCCGGTGTGAAGCGCATCCCTTACGAGCGCGCGCTGCACGCGGCCACGACGCACGCGTACGACTATCTCGACGGCTACGTGAGCGACCTCGCGAACGTGATCGACATGGATGCGATCCGTTCTGCTGGCCTCCATCTCGGCGTCGATCCGCTCGGCGGCGCCGGCGTGCACTACTGGGCACCGATCGCGGAGCGCTACCGGCTGGATCTCACCGTGGTGAGCGACGTGGTCGACGAGACCTTCCGCTTCATGACGCTCGACTGGGACGGGCAGATCCGGATGGACCCGTCGTCGCCGTACGCGATGCAGCGGCTGCTGGCACTGAAGGACCAGTTCGACATCGCCTTCGCGTGCGATACTGATCACGATCGCCACGGGATAGTGACGCGAAGCAGCGGTCTGCTTCCGCCCAACCACTATCTGGCGGCAGCGATCCACCACGTATTCCGGAACCGGCCGGAGTGGGGAGACAAACCCGGCGTTGGAAAGACAGTCGTGAGCAGCTCGATGATCGATCGCGTGTGCGCGAAGCTCGGGCGACGGCTGTACGAAGTTCCGGTCGGCTTCAAGTGGTTCGTGGACGGCCTCGCCGACGGCTCGCTGGGATTCTGCGGAGAGGAAAGTGCGGGCGCGTCGCTGCTGCGCCGCGACGGAACTTCATGGAGCACCGACAAGGATGGAATCGCGCTCGCGCTGCTCTCGGCCGAGATCGCGGCGAAGAGCGGACGCGACCCGGGCGAGCTTTACGCGGATCTCACCAGAGAGCTCGGCGAACCAGTGTACGATCGAGTGGAGGCGCCGGCGACGCTGGAGCAGAAGAAGCGGCTGGCGTCGCTCTCCGCGAGCGACATCCACGTGAGCGAGCTCGCCGGCGAGAAGATCGAGAGCGTGATCACCGAGGCGCCGGGAAACCACGCGCCGCTCGGCGGCGTGAAGGTGAGCTCGGCCACGGGATGGTTCGCCGCGCGGCCGAGCGGCACGGAGGAGATCTACAAGATCTACGCGGAGAGTTTTGGGGGGAAAGAAAAGCTCGCGCGGATCATCGAGGAGGCGCAGGCTACGGTGGATGCGGCGCTGGGGTGAGGAGGATACCTGTCATTCCCGCGAAAGCGGGAATCCATGTTGGATCGAGCAAAATGGATCCCCGCTTTCGCGGGGATGACGGTGCTGTGAGGATAACGGCGTCGTCGTTTGGGTATTGTACGAAACGGAGCCGCGACGTCAATTGTCACTGGGAATCCACCACGAGGAGCTCCGATGACGACCACCGTACGACCGGCGGAGCGCGAAGCACTCTTCCGGATGATCAGCGGGTATCAGCTCACGCAGCTCGTTCACGTGCTGGCGATCCTTCGCATACCGGACCTCCTGACGCACGGACCGCGCACCGCCGACGATCTCGCCGCGCAGGTCGGCGCGAATGGAGACCGGCTCTATCGTGCGCTGCGCGCGCTGGCGGCGGTGGGCGTGCTCGAGGAGCATGACGAACGCAGCTTCGCTCTCACACCGACCTCCGAACTGCTGCGCGCCGACCATCCGGAGTCGCTCAGGCCGATGGCCATCTTCTTCGGCGGCGTGTCGTATCGAACGTGGAGCGAGCTTCTGTACGGAGTGATGAGCGGCGAGACGCCCGCCGAGCGAGTGCTGGGGATGCCCGGCTTCGATTACCTGCGCAAGGACACCGAGGCGGGTGAGGCATTCGATGCGACGATGACGGCGATCTCACGCAGGCACGTGGCGAGCATCGTGGAGAGCTACGACTTCTCGAGTGCGCTCACGGTAGTGGACGTGGGTGGAGGGCAGGGGATGCTCCTCGCCGGGATACTGAAGGCGAATCCGCATCTCCACGGCATTCTCTTCGACCAGCCGAATGTGATCGCCGCGGCCGAGCGCACCTTCGAGGACGCGGGCGTTGCCGATCGCTGCGAGCTCGTGGGCGGCGACTTCTTCAGGGCAGTTCCGCCGGGCGGCGACCTCTACATGCTGCGCAGCATCATCCACGACTGGGATGACATGCCGGCTACTACCATCCTGACGAACTGCGAGCGCGCGATGGCCGAGAACGGGAAGGTGCTCGTGATGGAGAGCGTGGTGGACGCAGGCGCGCAGTCGATAGCGGCGAAGATGCTCGATGTGCAGATGCTGGTGATGACGGGCGGACGGGAGAGAACCGTGGAGGAGTTTCGGCGGATCTACTCGGAGGCTGGGCTCGAGGTGTCGCGCGTGATCCCGGCGGGGGTGGATGGGCGGATCGTGGAGGGTGTCCGGGAGAGGGAGTAAGGCGCGTGGCGGGGGTGGGGATGGATGCGCGAGGGCTGGAGGGCGAGGGGAAGGGCGAGAGAGAGGAGGGGAATGGCGCGACGGTGGAATTGTGGCCCCGTAATCACTGCTCTACCAGCGGTTCGTACTCGGGGTGGCGGCGGAGCCAGCTCTGGACGAAGGGGCACCAGGGGATGACGCGGAGGTCGTTCGCCTTCGCGTGTTCGAGCGCGGCTTTCGCGAGGGCGCCGGCGTAGCCCTGGCCCTCGAGAGCTTTGGGGACCTCGGTGTGGATGATGTATAGCTTTCCGTCGCGCTCCGAGTAGGCGAGCTTGGCGGTTCCGGCATCGGCGCGAATTTCGAACTGGCTGTCGGCGACGTTGTTGGTGACTT
>JBIQLU010000162.1:0-7007 GCA_044463985.1 Gemmatimonas aurantiaca
CCTTGCCAAAAGCAGGGCCGCGCGCGCATTACTGAGGACGACGAGCACTACGACAGGGCGACCATCCGCGAGGCAAATGACATGACCGATATCGACGTACTTCTCCAGGAAGACCGCAGGTTTCCGCCGCCCGAGGACTTCGTGCGCAACGCCGACGTCTCGAGCGCGGACATCTACGATCGAGCCGCGAAGGATCCGGAAGGGTTCTGGGCCGAGCAGGCGGGCGAGCTCGAGTGGTCGAAACCCTGGAGCAAGGTCCTCGACTGGAATCCGCCGTGGGCGAAGTGGTTCGTGGACGGCAAGCTGAACGCGAGCGTCAACTGCCTCGACAGGCACGTCCGCACAGCGCGCCGTAACAAGGCGGCGCTCATCTGGGAAGGCGAACCCGGCGACAAGCGGACTCTCACGTACTGGGACCTCTACCGAGAGGTCTGCCAGTTCGCGAACGTCCTGAAGTCGCTCGGCGTGAAGCGAGGCGACCGGGTCGCCATCTATCTCCCGATGATCCCCGAAGCGGTGATCGCGATGCTCGCTTGCGCGCGCATTGGCGCTCCGCACTCGGTGGTATTCGGCGGCTTCTCCGCCGAGTCGCTGCGCGATCGAATCAACGACGCCGAGGCGAAGGTCCTCGTGACCGCCGACGCCGGCTACCGCCGCGGGCAGATCGTTCCGCTCAAGCGCAACTCCGACAAGGCGCTCGAGGAGACGCCGAGCATCGAGCACGTGGTGGTGGTGATGCGCCGCCCCGGTGCCACCGGCGACGAAGCGTTCGCCGACATGACGCCCGGCCGCGATCTCTGGTGGCACCGTCTCATGCGCGACGCCTCCGCCGATTGCGAGCCCGAGGAGATGGACGCCGAGGATGTGTTGTACATCCTTTACACATCGGGCACCACCGGGAAGCCGAAGGGAATCGTGCACACCACCGGCGGCTACATGGTGGGCTGCCAGACCACCACGAAGCTCGTTTTCGATCTGAAGGAAGACGACGTGTTCTGGTGCACCGCGGACGTCGGCTGGGTGACCGGCCACTCGTATCTCGTGTACGGGCCGCTCGCCTGCGGCGCGACGTGCGTGATGTACGAAGGCGCGCCCGACTGGCCGGACAAGGACCGCTTCTGGGCGCTCTGCGAGAAGTACGGCGTCACGGTGTTCTACACCGCGCCCACCGCCATCCGCGCGTTCATGAAGTGGGGCGACAAGCTTCCCGCGAAGCACGACCTTTCGCGGCTGCGCCTCCTCGGCACGGTGGGCGAACCGATCAACCCCGAGGCGTGGATCTGGTATCGTGAGGTGATCGGCGGCGGCCGCTGCCCGATCGTGGACACGTGGTGGCAGACCGAGACCGGCGCGATCATGATCTCGCCGCTCCCCGGCGTCACTCCCACGAAACCAGGCAGCGCCACCATTCCCCTCCCCGGCATCTCCGCCGCACTGCTCGACGGCAAGGGGAACGAGATCGGAGTGGGAGGCGGCTTTCTCGCGCTCACGAAGCCGTGGCCCGCGATGCTCCGAACGATATGGGGCGATCCCGACCGGTACGTGGGCACGTATTTCTCGAAGTGGCCCGACCGCCCCGATCTCTACTTTCCGGGCGACGGCGCCAAGCGCGACGACGACGGGTACTTCTGGATCCTCGGCCGCATCGACGACGTGCTCAACGTCGCCGGACATCGCATCGGCACCATGGAAGTCGAGTCGGCGCTCGTGTCGCACCCTGCCGTGGCGGAGTCCGCGGTGGTGGGGAAGCATCACGATCTCAAGGGTCAGGCGATAGCGGCGTTCGTCACTCTGCGCGAGGGCTTCACGGCGTCGCCTGCGCTGCGCGACGAACTGCGCGAGCAGGTCTCCGAGAAGATCGGCGCGCTCGCCAAGCCGGACGACATCCTCTTCAGCGCCGATCTGCCGAAGACGCGCTCGGGGAAGATCATGCGACGCCTGCTGCGCGACATCGCCGAAGGACGCGCGCTGGGTGACACCACCACGCTCGCCGACCCTGCGGTGGTGGCCAGGCTGAAGGAGCAGTACGAGGAGAACGAAGCATGACGTTGCCGCGCCGCCGCTGAGCCTCGATGAAAGGACTCGCGGTGATGCTCGGATCCATACTGATCGGCGGGCTCGGCTGGTGGGCGGGCTCGCCGCTCGGACTCTTCGCCTCGGTCACGTTGAGCGCGATCGGAAGCGGCGTCGGTATCTATGTGGTACGCCGGCTCTGGAACGAATACCTCCCCTGAACTACCGGCCCGTGCGGCACGGCTTTCGTACACGACTTGCATACGAAGTCGGTCCCGTCAGGCTGGGCGGCGGATTCAACCGGAGGAGGACCGACCAATGGCGAAGTGTGAAGTGTGCGGCAACGACTATTATCTGTCGTTCGAGGTCGTTACCGCTGGGAAGTCGCATGTGTTCGACAGCTTCGAGTGCGCGATCCACAAGCTCGCTCCGGTGTGCGACCACTGCGGCTGCAGGATCATAGGGCACGGAATCGAGGCGAATGGCACGTTCTACTGCTGCGCGAGCTGTGCGCACCACGAGGGAGTCAAGGCAGCGGTCGACCACGTCTGAGACGGACGTCCTGCGCACCACTCCCGATGTCGGTGCAGGGCAGGGAACGCACGAGCGGATCTACGCGATCGTGCGTCGGATACCGCGTGGACGCGTCGCCACGTACGGCCAGATCGCATCGCTTGCGGGGCTCGACCGGCACGCGCGACTGGTAGGATATGCGATGAGTGCGCTGCCGCGCGGTACGCGCGTGCCGTGGCATCGAGTGATCAATGCGAAGGGAATGACGAGCGCCCGCTCGGGAAACCCGGCGGGCGCATTCAATCAACGTCTGCTCCTCGAAACCGAGGGAGTGAAGTTCGACTCCCGCGGCCGCGTGTCGCTCGAGCGGTATGGATGGTCGCCGCGCAGAGCGCGGTGACCGCCCACCCTACTTCGCCAGCCCCGCCTCGCGCAGTTGCGGCAGCGACTGCGGCGGAATCGACACCATGTGATCGCACTCGGTGCACACATCCACCAGCACATCGCGCACGCACAGCCGTGTACGCGCCAGCTGCACAGTGCGCAGCTCGAAGCGGGTTCGCACCATCTTACGGCAACGGCGGCACGTATTGGCCGCGTAATCCCCTACTCTCCAGTTGCGCTGCATGACGCATACTCCATCTAGAATGTCAAACCCATCCCCCTTGGGGGGCGGATATCGTGAGCCGGCTCGTTCCTACTGGACATACGACTCGCGCGCTGGAAAGTTTCCTGAATCGTGGCCACTTTCGGCCAGCGAAGCGAGGGAAACCGCATCGGTAAGCGTGTCGTAATGAAATAGACGCGGGTGTGGCGTCGCTGCCACTCGCCGAGCCTCATCGGACTTGGAGTCGACCGCAATGACGATCGCAACCGTCGCATTACAGCAGGGGCAATCGGACCTCGGCGCGCAGATTCGCGAACAGGTGCGCCAGCAGATCCAGGAGGCGCAGGAGCAGGCGCGCGCGGCGCAGCAGGCCGCACAGCAAGCGGCGCAGCAGGCTGCGAAGGCTCCCGCGCCGCCGAACCCGGGTGAGGCTACGACGGTCGTGCCGCCCGTCCCGCCGATGCCGATGCAGATGGACGCGATGCCGCCTCAGGTTTTCGACATCGTCATCTTCTTCTTCATCACGGTGGCCGTGATCATCATCGGCCTGCCGATTGCGCGCGCGCTCGGGCGCCGACTCGACCGGAAGCCGTACAAGCAGGCGCTCGATCCCGGCCTCACTTCGCAACTTCAGAGAATCGAGAACACGGTGGACTCGATGGCCATCGAGATCGAACGGATCTCCGAGGCGCAGCGCTACATGGCGCGACTGCAGACCGAACGCGCGGAGCCCGCGTCACTCCCGCCCACGGACGCGCGCTGACGCCGCTCGGACGCCGCGCGCGCTCCGCTCGCCAACACGATCAGCTCACGCAGCGCCCGGCCGTCCGGTCCACGGGAGATCGGCCGTCCGCGCGAACGTCGGCGGCCTTCGTATTTTCGCGGCCTGCTCGTACGCGTACGCGAGCTTGATCAGCACCGGCTCCGACCAGGCACGGCCGAAGAAGGACATCCCCACCGGCAATCCGCGGAAGTAGCCCGCCGGCACCGTGATGCTCGGATATCCGGCTACCGCCGCAGGCGTCGACGAACTTCCTCCCGAACCCGAGTCTCCGTTCACGAGATCGATCAGCCCCGGCGGACCGTGCGTGGGAGCCAGGATGGCGTCGAGCCTGTGCTCATCCATGACCTTGTCGATCCCCTGCTCGCGCGTGAGCGTGCGGCACTTCTGCAGCGCGTCCTGATATTCCTTCGTGCTCAGCGGTCCCTTCTTCTGCGCCTCGATCATGGTTTCCTGACCGAAGAAGGGCATTTCGCGCTTCGCGTTCTTCTCGTTGAAGTCGATCACGTCGGCGAGCGTGCGTATTCCCGGCGACGACGCGAGCCCCGCGAGATAGCTGTTCAGATCCGCCTTGAACTCGTAGAGCAGCACCGCGTAGCTCGCATCGCCGAGTCTGATGTCGAGTTCGATCGGGTCCACGATCACCGCTCCGCGCTCTCGCATCAGCGCGATCGCCGCGTCCATCAGTTCGTCCGTGGCCACGCTGTAGCCATAGTAGCGGCTGCGCGGTATCCCTATCCGCGCGCCTCGCAGCCCGTTCGCGTCGAGGTATCGCGAGTAGTCCGGCTGCGCCTTGCCCCGACTCGCGGACGTCGCATCGTCATCGGCGTCCACGCCGGTCAGAGCGCCGAGTATGGCGGCGGCGTCGGCGACGCACCGTGCCATCGGTCCCGCGGTATCCTGGCTGTGCGCTATCGGGATGATCCCGGCACGGCTGGCCAGTCCCACCGTCGGCTTGATCCCGACGATGGAGCACGCTGCTGACGGCGACACGATCGAACCGTTCGTCTCCGTTCCGATCGCGGCAGCGGCGTAGTTTGCGGCCACCGCCGCTGCGGAGCCGGCGCTGGAGCCGGATGGCGTGCGGTCGAGCGCGTATGGATTGAGCCCCTGCCCTCCCCGGCCGCTCCAGCCGCTCGATGAATGACTCGACCTGAAGTTCGCCCACTCGCTGAGATTCGTCTTGCCGAGCAGAATGGCACCGGCGTCACGGAGCTTTCGCGCCACGAACGCATCCTTGCGCGCCACGGCGCCGAGGAGCGCCATGGATCCCGCCGTCGTCGCCATCCGGTCCGCGGTCGCGATGTTGTCCTTGATGAGGATCGGAATCCCGTGCAGCGGCCCGCGCGGCCCCTTGCTCGCCCGCTCACGGTCGAGCGCATCGGCGATCTCCAGCGCGTCGGGATTCGTTTCGAGCACCTGGTTCAGGCGCGGGCCCGACTGATCCAGCTCGCCTATGCGCCTGAGATACAGCTCGACCAGTTTGCGCGCCGTGTATTTCCCCGAGCGCATGCCGGCCTGCAGCTCGGCGATAGTGGCTTCCTCGAGCTCGAACGCGCTCGGTACGTATGGCGCGCTCGCGGCATGCGTGCTCCCCGCATGCGCACTCGCCGCATGCGTGCTCGCGGGAAGCGCAGCCGTGTCGCCTCGTTCAGCCGAAGGCGGGAAGCGAAACCCGGTGACCGCAGCAGCGCCTCCGAGCATCCCTGCACCGACGAAGGCACGCCGCGTGATGCTTCCCGGCTTCTGCTCGGCGCCCTCGCGATCATCATCGCGATTCTCCATCATTCCTCCAGCCCGGTAAAGTGGAATCGGATAAGCATGGTGCGGATGCCGGGCGCATGCAATGGCGTCGACCCCCGAGGGAATTGGTGAAAGAGAATTCGAGTCGCTACGATCGCGCATACTACGACCGCTGGTACAGGGACCCCAGGCACCGCGTAGCCACCGCTGCCGAGGTGGAACGCCGGGTCCATCTCGCGCTGGCGGTGGCGGAGTTTGTCCTCGCTCGGCGCGCGCGCTCGGTACTCGACGTGGGTTGTGGCGAGGCGATCTGGCGCGCGCCGCTGCGCAGGATGAGACCGGGGATCCGCTACGTGGGGGTCGATCCGAGCGAGTACGTGGTGGAGCGCTTCGGCCGCGCGCGCGGAATCAGGCTGGGGGCGGTGACGGATCTCGCCGCCGCGGGATTGCGCGGAAAGTTCGACATCGTAATATGTGCGGATGTACTGCACTTCCTCGGAGCCCGCGATGTCGCGCGCGGCCTCGAGCAGCTCGTTCGCTTCCTGGGCGGAGTGGCGTACCTCCCCACGTTCACGAGCGCGGATGACGTGGAGGGCGATGTCGAGGCGCTGCGGGCCCGCTCGCCGAAGTGGTATCTGAAGCGCTTCGGCGCGGCTGGGCTGGTCCCCCTGGGGCTCGACTTCCACGTCGGCCGCGAGCTGGCGAGGGAGCTGTCCGCGCTCGAGCTCTCCGGGGGCTAGACGCCTACGGAGCACCTTACGGCCGAGTCTGGCGTGACGAGGCCTGCCACTGTATGTTGGCCAGCGATGACTCCACCCAGCGGACATCCCGACAGTTCGTTTTCGCTCTCGGCCGAAGATCGAGCGCGGCTGCGCCCCGACATCGACGCCGATGCGCTGGAACGGCTTCTCGCTCTGCTCCCCGAGCAGGCGCGCCCTCTCCTGCTCCGACTCGCTGCGCACGATCCGGATCTTCTGGCGATCTGGGACGCGGCGCCCGCGCTCCGTGAATCGGACCGCGCGCCGATCGAGGCGGATGGCAAGTACCACGGCCCGCACCTGCAGATGCACGTAGTGCCAAGGCTCGAGGACGTCACGCTCTCCGACCCGGTGCTTCAGGAGATGCTGCGCAGCGTCTTCCTCGCCAATCGCAGAAAGGACGATCCGAAGTAGAACGGCGGGGTCAGGCACATCGTGTAGAGGGCTCGTGAGCGATGCTCACGAGCCCTCTACACGATGTGCCTGACCCCGCCCTCGTGCTACGCGCGGCGCACCACCCTCACCTGTGCGTCCGAAGCCTGATCCAGGCGCAGCGGCGGACGGCCGCTCGGGGTTTCCTCCACCGCCGGTG
>JBIQLU010000163.1:0-6911 GCA_044463985.1 Gemmatimonas aurantiaca
CCTTCTTCCCCATGGCCCTCCCCTTGCGTTATCGTCCCTCCATGCAGAGACGAGCCCGCCGGAGGCTTGCGTCGGCGGCGATCGCGGGGTTCCTGGTGGTGGCCGCCGGCGGCACTCTTTCAGCACAACAATCCGATCGCAACGAGCGCGAGAGCCCGGAGGTTACCGAGCTTTCGATCGATGGCGTTCACCACGTCAGCAAGGCCCAGCTCGAGCAGAGCATCAGCACCCGCGCTTCCACCTGCAAGAGTTTTCTGCTCGCGCCGTTCTGCCTTTTCAGCAAGTCGGAGCTGTTCGTCGAGAAGCACTTCCTCGATCGAACCGAGCTGAAACGCGACGTTCTCCGCATGAAGGTCTTCTACTGGAAGCGCGGCTACCGCTTCGCCAGCGTCGATACCTCGGTGACGCGCGACGGAAACGACAACGCGGTGAAGGTCAGATTCACTGTCGACGAGGGACCACCCACTCTCGTACGCACGCTGGCCATCCAGCGACCACGGCAGATCATCACCGCGAAGGATGTTCAGAGCACTTTGCTGCTCCGCGCCAGCCGGCCGCTGAACGTCATCGACCTCGATTCGAGCATGACCCTCCTCCGCAACCGTCTCTGGGACGAGGGATACGCCGACGCCATCCTGTACGACACGGTGCTGGTCACCGAAGACGGCCTCTCCGCGGAAGTGCGCGTCAGCATCGACCCCGGAGCGCTAACCGTAGTCGACACGATCACGATCCACGGCAACGAGCAGATCACCTCCGAAACCATCCGCAACATGCTCACCCTCGAGGGGGGGCATCCGTACAGGAGGCGCGACGTCCTGGAGAGCCAGCGGAATCTGTACGGCTCGAACCTGTTCAGCCGCGCCGCGATAAGCGCGGAGGTGGTGGGCGACTCCGGACGCCACGTCGACATCGACGTGGCCGAGGCGCCCTTTCACCAGATGCGGCTGAGCGGCGGCTTCAACACCGTGGACTTCGTCCAGCTCGAGGCGAACTTCGATGACTATAGCTGGCTGGGAGGCGGTCGGCAGCTCTCGCTGAACGGCGTCGTCAGCAACATCTTCGCACCGACGCTCAACGGAACCGGCATCTTCCAGAACGTCACCGGCAACCTCACCGACCGCGAGGCCGCGCCGTATCTCAGCCTCGAGTACGAGGCCGGAGCCGACATCACGCAGCCGTGGTGGCACGACGCACGCAACACGCTCGCTCTGAACCTGTTCGTGCATCGCCGCAGTGCACCCGCGATCTACGTCGACAAGGGCTACGGCGTCGGCGCCACCTTCACCCGGATGGTGGCACCGCGATCTCCGTTCACGGTCGGCTATCGCTACGAGCTCACGCAGGTGGATGCCGGCAACATCTACTTCTGCGTCAACTACGGCGTCTGCCAGACGGCCACCATCGGCGCGCTCCGCGGGAGACACGCCATGTCTCCGATATCCGCGCAGATCTTCACCGACCGTACCGACGACCCGCTCTCCCCCACCCGAGGCTACACGGCGCGGCTGCAGGTCGAGCACGCGTCGGCGTTCACGCTCTCCGAATTCCGCTACAATCGGATCTCCGGCGAGGCGACGCGCTACATGCCGATCGGCGACGACGGCGCGGTACTCGCCACTCGCGTGCGGTTCGGCTGGGTGAGACCGCTCAGCAGCTCCGCCAACGCGCTGGGCCAGCGCGGGACGGCAAACGGCGACATTCTGCACCCACGAAAACGCTTCTACGCCGGCGGCTCGCAATCCGTGCGCGGCTACGGCGAGAATCAGCTCGGCCCACGCGTGCTCACGATCGACCCGGATACGCTGCTCGCTCACGGATGGGTCTACTACGGGAATGACGGCGTCGTCACGGACTCGGTGCCGTGCACCATGGCATCGATCTCGGATGGAACGTGCAGTCCGCTCCACGTTCCATCGGCGGATTTCGAGCCGCGCCCGACCGGCGGCACGTCGCTCATCGAGGCGAACGTGGAGTACCGCTTCCCGATCTGGAAGCGGCTCGGCGGCGCCGTCTTCGTCGACGGAGCGTACGTGGGCGAGGGTTCAGCGAGCGACATCTTCAAGGGAACCGGAGCGATCACACCGGGCTTCGGACTGCGCTACCAATCCCCCGTGGGCCCGATCCGCATCGACCTGGGCATCCGCCCCACTCTCAAGGAAGATCTGCCGGTCATCACGCAGACCATCGACAGCAGCGGTACGCCGCAACTGGCGCGGCTGCAGAGTGTGAAAGTGTACGATCCCATCGAGGGATCGGGCGGCGGCTTCCGCAAGATTCTGCGGCGGCTGTCGCTCCATCTTTCCATCGGCCAGGCGTTCTGACGTGCTCAAGGCGCTGCGGATCGTCCTGATCGTCATCGCCGTGATCCTCGGCGTGCTGTTCTTCGGCGTGATGGCGCTGACCAACACGGACTGGGGGCGCGAGCGCGTTCGCCGCATCGCGCTCGGCGCGCTCGCGGGGAGCGTGCATGGAACCGTCCGCATCGGCGCCATCCGCGGGAACCTCCTCGAGGAGATCATCCTGGAGGACTTCGCGATCACCGACAGCGCGGGCCGGCCCTTCGTGAGCGCCCAGCGCGCGCGCGCGCAGTACAGGGTGGCCGACTTCCTCCGCAAGCGCATCGACCTCACGAGCCTCGCGCTCGAGCGGCCGGAGGTGACGTTGAGCAGGGAGCCGGGCGGCGATTCGCTCTGGAACTTTCAGCACATCTTCCCGCCGTCGGGTGCTACGGATACCACGCGCGGTTTCGGCTCCTGGATCTCGATCGAGAACGTGCGCCTCACCGATGGACACGTCACGGTGCGGCTGCCATGGAGTCCCGCCGACACGCTGGCGCCGGCGCAGCGCGACAGCGCCATACGCGTCGCGCTCGCCGGCGAGACGCGCGCACACGTGGTCGAGGTACCGAACGGCTACCAGTCCGTGATGGACTTCCAGCGAATCCAGGCGGCGCTGCCACGCATACGACTCGCCGACCCGGACACGCTGGTGCGGCTCTTCCGCGTGGGAGAGCTGCGGATGCTCGCCTTCCCGTTCACGCCGCCGGGCGCCGACATCCGAAGCCTGGATGGCGAATTCCTCATGGACGCGGACTCGCTCTGGTTCCGCGGCGTGGCGGCCGCGCTTCCCGGTACGCGACTGCGATTGAGCGGCGCCTACATGCTCGAATCCGGCGAAGTGGCGCTCGATGCCGATGCCGACCCGCTCGCGCTGGCCGACCTGCGCATGCTCTACCCGGCGCTCCCGGATTCGGGCGGCGGCTCGGCACGGCTCCGGATGCGCTACCGTCCGGAAGGCGAGAGCGACTACATGGTACCGCGCGCGAAGCTGGCGCTGGCAGGCGGGTCGATCGAGGGAAAGATCGGCGTGGCGATGGCGAGCAGTGACGGAGCGCTCCGCCTGCACGACACGGACCTGCGCTTCGCCAACGTGAGCACTGCGACCATCGAGCAGTTCGTACCCGGAGTGGACATACCCGCGAACGGGAAGCTGGGCGGCCGGACAGTGCTGGCGGGCGCGCTCACCGACATGCACGTGGACGCCGACGTGACCTTCGACGATGCGCGCGATGGCAGCAGCCGTCTCATCGCGTCGGGAAACGTCGGCACGCTCGAGTCGGGGAGCGGCGTCCGGATGCGCGATCTCCGGCTGCGCTTCGATCCGGTGCGCGTGGCGCTCGCGCGCTCGGTGATGCCCGATCTCCCGGTCGGTGGTACGATCACCGGCACCGCCACGCTGAATGGCTCGACCGCCGCGCGCATCCAGGCACACGCCGATCTCGTGCATCGCGACCGCGGGAATACTTCGCGAATCGCGGCGGACGTGGCCTATCGCGGAGGCGCGCGAAGCTGGATCGACGCGTCGCTCCGAGCGGAGCCGCTCTCGCTCGCCACCGCCGGTCGCTTCGCGCCGGATCTCGAGCTGCGCGGCACGCTCGCCGGCCAGGTGAACGCCACGGGAACGCTCGACTCGCTCCTCGTTCGCGGCGATCTGCGATTCCCCGACGGTGGCGCGCTGCGCGCTGACGGCTGGGTGGATGTCGCGAGCGATGCGAAGCGCTACGACATCGCGGCGGCGCTCGACAGCTTCGACGTGCAGAGCGCCACGAAGCTGGGGCCGGCCACGTCGTTGACCGCCGTCGCGAAGGTGCGCGGCGAAGGCACCGATCCGGCCACGATGCACGCGACAGTACTGGCGGAGTTGTCGAATTCCATGGTCGACAGCATTCCCTTCGACTCGCTCAGCGTGCACGCCGCGGTGGCCGATGGCGTGGTGCGGGTCGATACGCTCGCCCTCGCCGCTCCGATCGGGAGCGCATCGGCCAGCGGCGAGTTCGGGCTCGCGGACGGGCGGAGTGGATCGCTCGCGTACTCGGTTCGCATCGACTCGCTCGCGGGACTCCAGCGGCTCCTTCCCGCTGATACGACGAGCGTGCAGCCGCGCCCGGGACGAGTGGCCGCCGCGCTGGAGCGCGCGCGCGCCGACTCGGCGCGCGAGGCGGCGCGCACGGAAGTAGCTCGCGCTGCGACCGGAGCACCGCCGCCGAAGCTTCACCTCGACAGCGTATCCGCGGTGCCGCGCGACTCGCTGGCCGGATCGTTCTTCACCGAAGGGAATGTCAGCGGCTGGACGGGGGGCTTCCGCGTGCGCGGCAGACTCGGCGTGGAGAAGCTGGTGGCGAGCGGCAACGTCGTGCGAAAGGGAGAGGGAGAATACGCAGTCGTCGATGGTGGAACCCCGGCGCTCGCGGTGGCCGCGGGCCTCTCGCTGGATTCGGTACAGGCGGCGGGCTTCGCGCTCGACAGCGTGGAGGCGCGTGCGTCGTGGAGGAAGCCGGGCGGCACGGTCGATGTTGCGGTCTACCAGGACAGCGGCACCAGCTACCGCGCGCAGAGCGACTACCTCCTCGAGACCGATCGCGATGAGTTGAAGCTCCGCGACGTCTCGCTGCGCCTGGGGAGTCGCAGATGGCGATTGAGAGAGCCGAGCACCATCAGTTGGGGGAAGAGCGGGATCGAGGTGGCCGCGCTCGAGCTGAGCGATGGCGGCGACGGACGGATCGCCATCGACGGACGCATTCCCGAGGAAGGCGACGCCGATCTCGATGTGAAGGTGGACGGGCTGCAGATCGGCGACCTGGTGGGCCTGCTGCAGAGCGACATCACCGCGCGCGGCACCATAGTGGCGGAAGCGCGACTCACCGGCACGCGCGCGGCGCCGGAATTGCGCGGCGCCGCGGGCGTGGCGAACGCTGCCTACCTCGGCACGCCGCTCCCGGATCTGAAGGCGACCATAGAGTACGCGGATCGCCGGCTCGAATCGCACGCCGAGCTGACTCGCGGCGCGGCGGCGCCGCTCGCGACGCTGCATGCGAACGTGCCGGTGAATCTGGCGCTCGACAGCGTGGCGGGAAGCCGGCTGCTCGACCTTCCGATGAAGGTGGATTTCTGGGCCGACTCCCTGCCGCTCGACGCGCTGCCGAAGTTCACGGATGCAGTAGCGAACGTACGTGGCCGCGTGATCGGCGCGGTGGCGGCACGCGGAACGCCGCGGCACCCGTCGCTCGCCGGCAGGCTCGATCTCGACCTCGCGTCCTTCCGCATCGTGAGCATGGGAGTCACGCTCCAGGAGATCGGCGGCGTCGTGCGACTCCTCGGCGACAGCATCGCGATAGACACGCTGCACGGCAACAGCGGCGGCGGCAGCGTGGCACTCGGAGGATCGCTCGGCGTCAAGGACGTCACGCAGCCGAGTTTCTCGTTGAGCATAACGGGTCGCAACGCGCTCGTGCTCGACACCGAGCAGGGGCGGCTCTTCGCGGACGCCGACCTCACGGTGAAGGGACCCTTCGACCACGTGCTGATCGGTGGCAGCGTCGATGTACTGAACGGGGTGATCTACATCCCCGCGGCCGGACAGGCGAGCGTGATACCGCTGGACGACCCGGTCATGTTCCAGGTGGTCAGCGACAGCGCGCAGGCCGTGGACTCGGGGCTGCTGCCGGCGGAGTCACCGCTGCTGAAGAACCTGGAGGTGAACGTGGCGCTCGGGGTGTCGCGCGACACGTGGGTGCGTTCGCCCGAAGCCAACGTCGAGATCTACACCCCGGACACCGTGAGCGTGCACCTGAACCCCGCCACCCAGTCGCTCACGATGAGCGGCGTGATGAACACCGACCGGGGAGACTACACGTATCTCGGACGCCGCTTCATCCTCTCGCGCGGGTCGCTGACCTTCACCAACGAGCCGGAGATCAATCCGCTGCTGCAGATCAACGCCAGGCGCACGATCAATCTGGCGGGGCGCGGCGCGATGGACATCTCCATCGCCATAGGTGGAACTCTGGAGCAGCCCACGATCACACTGGAGAGCGATGCGCAGCCTCCCATCTCGCAGTCGGATCTGCTGAGCTATCTGGCGTTCGGACAGTCGTCGTCGTCGCTGCTGCAGTCGGGCGGCACATCGGGTATCGGCGGCGGCGCGAACCAGGGAAAGCTCGCGGGCCAGGCAGCGGGAATCGCGACACGGCAGCTCGCGACTGTCGCGCTCGACGTGCTCGCCAAGGATGCGCAGGCGAACCTCAGCCGATCGCTCGGTACCGACGTTCTCAACATCACGCCAGCCGACATCCCGAACGAGCTGGCGCTGAACGACGTGCGCACGCTGCTGGCGGGAACGCAGGTGGAAGCCGGCAAATACCTGAACAAGAACACCTTCGTGGTGCTCCAGGCGCGTCCCACGTTCGTGGCGCCCGGCGCCCGCGTGGAATACCGCATGCCGCGCGGCTACCGAATCGAAGCGAGCATCGAGCCGCGCTTCCTCATCCGCCAGCCATCACTCTCCACGCAACAGGACCCGAAGCCCACCAGTGTGCTGGGAGCGTTCGTGATAAGGGAGTGGAAGTTCTA
>JBIQLU010000164.1:0-6854 GCA_044463985.1 Gemmatimonas aurantiaca
GTCCCCCCCATCCCCAAGTACATTCAGAGGTTATGCTGTCCTACGATATTCGGGAGCTGGAGCGTCACGCAGTTCCGGTGGATGGGGAACTCGCGGCCGATGACCCGATCTGGGAGGACGCTGACACGAGACCGGCCACGCCCATCAGGGTGTCTGGCCGCCTCTCGCAAGCTGGGAGCGGGCGGTATTTTTGGAGTGGGAGGGTGGAAGGGGTCGCGGAGCTCGAATGCCGGCGCTGCCTCACGGAGCTTTCCGTCGAGGTAGGCGAAGATGTAAATACCATCTTCGTCGAGGCCGGTGACGAGGTTGGCGACGACCCCGACATCTACACACTTCCGCCGCACGCTGAAAGTATCGATCTGCGTCCCGCCGTGCGCGATCAGTGGCTACTGAGCGCGCCGAGTCTCGTGCTCTGCAACGACGAGTGCATGGGGCTCTGCCCGCGGTGTGGCGCCGATCTCAATCAGGGCCCCTGCGGCTGTCCAGCCGTGACCGAAACCGACAGTCGCTGGGACGCGCTTCGCGCGGCCCGGCCATCGTCCGAATAGAATCCTTCCACCATATCCAACTGACCTCCAATGGCCGTTCCGAAGCGCCGCACATCGAAGCGGAAGAAGCGCGCCCGCAATACCCACAAGAAGGCCCCGGCAATAGCGCTCCAGGAGTGTCCGCGCTGCCGGAGCATGAAGCGTCCGCACCGCGTGTGCGAGGAGTGCGGATATTACGCCGGTGAGCAGCGGGTCGTAGCCAGGGAAGCCTGAATTGGCGCGCATCGCGCTAGACGCCATGGGGGGCGACCTGGCCCCCCAGGCACCGATCGCGGGAGCTCTCATGGCGCTCGCCGAGATCGATCCCCAACACATCATCCAGCTCGTGGGAAGGAGCGAGACGATCGAGCCGGAGCTCGATCGTCAGCTCGCGGCGCTCGGCGCGTCCAGCGCCCTGCGTGATCGACTGGTGGTGGTCGAGGCGCCGCAGGTGATCGAGATGTCCGATCGCCCAACGGCGGCGGTGCGCGGCAAGCCCCATAGTTCCATGGTCGTCGGCCTCAAGCTGCACGCGAGCGGCGAGGCCGACGGTTTCATCTCCGCAGGCAATACCGGTGCGCAGATGGCCGCGTCCGTCGTGCTGCTCAAGCTGCACGACGGCCTCACGCGCCCCGCGATCGCAACGCTTTTCCCAACGGCGCGCGCGCCGGTGGTGGTGCTCGACGCGGGCGCGAACGTAGACTGCGATGCCACGGAGCTCGTGCAGTTCGCACGCCTCGGCTCCGTCTACGCGGAAGACATACTCGGCCGCTCGGATCCCGTGATCGGACTGCTGAGCATCGGCGAGGAACCGGAAAAGGGAAACGCGGCGGTGAAGGAGGCGCACCGGCTCCTCGCCGCCGCCGATCTGAATTTCATAGGCAACGTCGAGGGGCGTGACATTCTCACCGGCGGCGGACCGCACGGACAGGTGGACGTCTTCGTCTGCGACGGCTTCGTCGGCAACGTACTGCTCAAGTTCTACGAGTCGGTCCCGGAGATGATCTTCGGCATGATGCGGCGCAACGGCGTCACGCAGGAGCTCCTCGATCAGACCTTCAAGGGTTTCGACTACTCGGACTACGGCGGTGCGCCTCTCCTGGGTGTGAAGGGAGTCAGCATCATCTCGCACGGCAGCTCCTCGCCACGCGCTATCAAGAACGCCATAGGCGTCGCCCTCCGGGCGATCGAGAGCGACATGGTGGACGACATCGGCCGCCGCCTGACCAATTGCACGGTGAGTGGAGAATGAAGAAACCTTTAGCGCAGCTCGGCGGCGTGGCGCACTCCGTGCCCGAACGCGTGGTCACGAACCACGACTTCGCGGCGATGGGGCTCGACACGTCGCACGAGTGGATCATGCCGCGCACCGGCATCTGCAGCCGTCGCATCGCCGGCGAGGGCGAGTCCACCTGCAGCATGGCCGCTGCGGCGTCGCGCCTGGCGCTCGCGAAGTCGTCGCTCGCGCCGAGCGACATCGACGTGATCATCCTCTCCACGGCCACCCCCGACAGGCTGCTGCCTTCTACTGCCGTCGACGTGCAGGCGGCGCTCGGCGCGCCTCAGGCTGCCGCGTTCGACCTCGGCGCGGCGTGCTCGGGATGGCTGTACGGACTCACCGTGGGCGAAGGGCTGATAGCCTCGGGGAGCGCCGAGCACGTACTCGTCGTCGGCTCGGAGAAGATGAGCGCAATCGTCGACTGGAGCGACCGCGGCACGTGCGTGCTGTTCGGCGACGGGGCAGGTGCCACCGTGCTGAGTCGCTCGACGAACGGCGCAGGAATCCTCTCGAGTTACATGGGGAGCGATGGAACGCTCGCCGAGCTGCTCTATCGTCCGAGTGGCGGCGCGACGATACCGATGTCGCCGGAGGTGCTGGAGAATCGCTCGTGGCTCGTGAAGATGGCGGGGCGCGAAGTCTTCAAGCACGCCGTCAACACGATGTCGGACGCCGTCGACCAGGCGCTCTCGCGAGCAGGGCTGGACGCGAGCGACATCGACCTTCTCGTCCCGCATCAGGCGAACATCCGCATAATCGAGGCGACGGCGAAGCACGCCGGGGTGTCGATGGACAAGGTGTTCGTGAACATCGACCGCTACGGCAACACGTCGTCCGCATCCATTCCGATCTCGCTCGACGAGGCGATGCAGCAGGGCCGCATCGTCGAAGGGAGCACCGTCCTCATGGTGGCATTCGGTGCCGGCCTGACGTGGGCGTCGATGGTGGTCCGCTTCTGAGCCGAACCTCCAGCACATGAACGTAATCCTGCTTTTCCCCGGTCAGGGCTCGCAGCGGCCGGGAATGGGGAAGGATCTTGCCTCTTCGTATCCCGCGGCACGCGCCGTCTTCGATGAAGCGGATCGGGACCTCGGTTTCCCGCTCTCGGCACTCTGTTTCGAGGGGCCGGAGAGCGAGCTCACTTCCACGCAGAACGCGCAGCCGGCGCTTCTGGCGCATGGCGCCGCGGCGTGGGCCGTCGTGCGCGATCGAGTCGCACCGCACGTCGTCGCGGCCGCCGGACACTCGCTCGGGGAATTCACGGCGTACCATGCGGCCGGCACCTTCACTCTCGCGGAAGCATTGCGCGTGGTGCGAAGGCGTGGCGAACTGATGTACGAGTCGGGGGTGGCAAGACCGGGCGCGATGGCGGCGATCCTCGGCCTCGAGGAGAGTCTCGTGGAAGAGGCATGCCGGACTGCGAGCGAGAGCGATGGAGTCGTGGTGCCGGCCAACTACAACACGCCCGAACAACTCGTCATCTCGGGCGAAGTGGCGGCAGTGGAGCGTGCGATGGCGCTCGCACGCGAGGCAGGAGCCAGGCGCGCGATACGGCTGAAGGTGAGCGGCGCCTTTCATTCGCCGCTCATGGACGTCGCGCGCGGCGGCCTCGCCGACGCGCTCGGAAGCACGGCGGCGCGCGATCCGGCCTTCGCGGTCTACTCCGACGTGAGCGCCGAACCGGTGCGCGACGCCTCGACGGCGTGCGACTTGCTCGTCAGCCAGCTCACATCGCCCGTCCGCTGGACAGCGCTCGTTCGCCGTATGAACGACGACATTTCACAGCCGCTCTTCCTGGAGCTCGGTCCCGGCTCCGTGCTGGCGAATCTGGTGCAGCGCATCGTGCCGGGCGCGGAGGTGATGGGGTGCGGCACCGCCGAGGAAGTCGAGCGGGTACTTCAACGCTTCGAGTGATGCACATCGATCTCACAGGCAGAGTGGCGCTGGTTACCGGGGGTACGCGCGGGATAGGCCGCGAAATCGCGGCGACGCTCGCGGGCGCCGGTGCGCGCGTGGCGGTGGTGGGGAGGGATGCGGCTCGAACGGAGGAGGCGGCACGCGCGATCTCCGAAGGCGTCGGGGGCAGTGCGGGCGAGGCCGGCGAGGTGCGCGGCTACGCCGCGGACATGTCCGACACCGCCGCCGTGGCGCAGACGGTGGCCCGCGTACAGGAGGAAATGGGCTCGCTCGACATCCTGGTCAACAACGCTGGAATCACGCGTGACAACATCCTCCTCCGCCTCAAGGACGAGGACTGGGACGCGGTGCTCGCCACGAATCTGCGCGGTGCATTCGCGGCCATCCGCGCGGCATCGCGGGCGATGATGAAGCGCCGCTGGGGAAGGATCATCAACATCGCGAGCGTGGTGGGGCTGGTGGGGAACGTGGGGCAGGCCAACTATGCCGCGAGCAAGGCGGGGCTCATCGGACTCACGAAGTCGGTAGCCAAGGAGCTGGCCTCGCGCAACATCCTGGCGAACGCCATCGCGCCGGGTTTCATCGAAACGGACATGACGGACGCGATGACGGAGGAGGCGCGCACTCAGCTCTCCGCGCAGATTCCCCTCGGTCGTCTGGGGGCCCCGGCCGACGTGGCATCGCTGGTGGCGTTTCTCGCCTCCGAGCAGGCGGCGTACATCACGGGCCAGGTATTTGTGGTGGACGGCGGGATGGTGATGTAGATTTGGGGCCATCGACCGCGCGGGAGGCGGTCCGAAGCCCGACTTCAACGGTGCGGTCCGACGGTGGACTCGCACGGCGACATCTGTCAGCACAATCAACCTACGAGAGGACCACATCCATGGCTGATCTCGACGAGAAGGTCAAGGAAATCATCGCCAAGGAGCTCGGCGTCGAGCGCGACAAGCTCACGAACGAGGCGAGCTTCATGGAGGATCTGGGGGCAGACAGCCTGGACACGGTAGAGCTCGTGATGGAGTTCGAGAAGGAGTTCAACATCGACATCCCCGATGAGGACGCGGAGAAGCTGCGCACCGTGGGCGATGCGCTCCAGTATCTCGAGAGCAAGGTCAAGGCGTGAGTAAACGCAGGGTCGTCGTCACCGGTCTCGGAGCGATAACGCCAGTCGGCAACGATGTGGCGACGACCTGGCGCGCCCTGCTCGCAGGGACGTCGGGTGCCGGACCGATCACGAAGTTCGACACGACGAATTTCGATGTACGCTTCGCCTGCGAGGTAAAGGACTTCGATCCTTATCTCTACATGGAGCGCAAGGAGGCGAAGCGCGCGGACTCCTTCACCCAGTACGCAGTGGCGGCAGCGGTGCAGGCGATGCGCGATGCCGGCTTCGGCGATGCCAACGGCTACGACCCCGATCGTACGGGCGTGATAATAGGGAGCGGCATCGGCGGCCTGCAGACTTTCGAGGAGCAGCACGACACCTACCGCGATCGCGGGCCGAGCAAGATCTCTCCGTTCTTCATCCCGATGTTCATCTCGGACATCGCGGCGGGGATCGTGTCGATGCAGTTCCAGGCGAAGGGCCCCAACTACGCCACGGTGTCGGCGTGCGCCACCAGCGCGCATGCGATCGGCGATGCCTACCGGACCATCCAGTACGGCGACGCCGACGTCATGATCACCGGCGGCGCCGAGGCGACCGTCACCGAGATGGCCATCGGCGGCTTCTCCAACATGCGCGCGCTCTCCGAGCGCAACGACGATCCGCTCACCGCTTCGCGCCCCTTCGACGCAACGCGTGATGGGTTCGTGATGGGCGAAGGATCGGCCGTCGTCATACTCGAGGAGCTCGAGCACGCACGCGCACGAGGTGCGCACATCTACGCGGAGATCGTGGGTTACGGCGCGACGGGTGATGCATACCACCTGACGGCGCCCGCGCCGGGCGGAGAGGGAGCCAGGCGTGCCATGCTCCGCGCGATGAGTGATGCTTCGCTCTCGCCGGAAATGATCCAGTACGTCAACGCGCACGGAACTTCCACGCCGGCGAACGACCTGAACGAAACGCGCGCCATCAAGGACGCTTTCGGCGAGGCCGTGGGACAGCTCAACGTGAGCTCCACCAAGTCGAGCACTGGACACATGCTCGGCGCGGCCGGCGCGGTGGAATTCGTCATCACTTCGCTCGCCGTCCAGAACGGCCGCATCCCGCCCACGATCAACTACCGCACTCCCGATCCCGAGTGCGATCTGAACTACACGCCCAACGTCGCAGTGGAGCGAGAGGTGACCGCCGCCATCTCCAACAGCTTCGGCTTCGGCGGTCACAACGTGGCGCTGGCCATCAAGCGCTACGTCGACTGATCGTCGGGCGTGAGCGAGCCCGTATCCCTGCCGCCCGACGACTTTCGCGTCGGACTCGGCTACGACTCGCACCGATTCGCGCCCGGCGGGCCGCTGCGACTGGGCGGAGTGGATGTGCCGTACGAGCGGTCGCTCGCTGGTCATTCCGACGGTGACGCAGTCGCGCACGCACTCACCGACGCACTACTCGGCGCCGCCGGTGCAGGCGACATCGGCGCTCTCTTTCCCGACACCGATCCGGCCAACGCCGGACGGAACTCCCTCGAGATGCTCGCTGCGGCGATGGAGCGGGTGCGCTCGCTCGGCTGGCTCGTCGGCAACGCCGACGTCACCGTGATAACCGAGGCGCCACGCATCGGTCCTCATCGCGATGCCATGCGCGCGGCGCTCGCGGGCGCGCTCGGCACCGAGCCAGGGCGAATCAGCATCAAGGGAAAGAGCAACGAGCAGATGGGAAGCATAGGAAGCGGCGAGGGGCTGGCGTGCATGGCAGTCGTCGCTCTCGTCCGCGCGCGAGCGCGCTGAGGCCACTCGATGTCAGCGCTGCTCGAGTGGCTGGCGTCGCTCCCGACCCCGGCGCTCTACGCCGCGCTCGCGGTGACCGCGGCGCTGGAGAACTTCTTTCCTCCGCTGCCGGCCGACACGATCGTGGCGTTCGGCACGTTCCTCGCCGCGCGGGGCGAGGCCACGGCGCTGGGCGCCTTTCTCGCGACCTGGAGCGGCAACGTCGCGGGAGCGATGACGGTCTACACCCTCGGCAGACG
>JBIQLU010000165.1:0-4274 GCA_044463985.1 Gemmatimonas aurantiaca
GCGATAAACGGCGAGCCGCTGGGTGTGTACTACGGCGCCGGATACGCGCGCGATGATCAGGGGCGCATCCTCGACAATCACGGCGCGCTGTTCACCGATCCGAAGACGCAGGTGCCCGGTCGCAACTCGTCGCCGCGCATCATCGGCAACCCGAATCCCGACTGGATCGGCTCCTGGGTGAACGACGTGCAGGTGGGTGAGAACCTTTCGTTCCGCGCGCAGCTCGACGGAGTGTTCGGCAACGATGTGTGGAACTACGACGCGCGCATCGGTGCCTACCCGCCGTACGGGACGCTCGATCTCTACGGACAGGAGCTCGCTGGAAACCTCGCGGCGGGGACGGGGAGCGCGCTCTGGCTCAACTTCGAGCGCTGGGTGGAAGACGGCTCGTACGTGAAAGTGCGCGAGGTGTCCGCCACGTACACGTTCCATCCGCGTTCGCTCGGAATCTCCGATCTCGGCGTGAGCCTGATCGGCCGGAACCTGTACTCCTTCGACAACTACAGCGGCTACGATCCCGAGACGAATGCGGGCGGCCAGAGCACCGGCACGCGCGGCTACCAGTTCGGCGAGGTGCCAATCCCGCGGAGCTTCGTGCTCAGGATCAACGCTTCCTTCTGAGAGACCGGATATCATGAACACTACAATTCGCAGAAGCGCGATCGGTCTCGTGGCCCTCGCCGCGACGCTCGGAGCGGCCGCGTGCTCGCTGAACGTGACCGATCCGAACAGCGCATCGGAAGACAAGGTGCTCCAGTCGCAGGACGCGATCCAGGCGCTCACGGTGGGACTGCAGCAGTACTATGCGAACAACGTGCTCGGCACGTTGTACATCAACACCGGCGTGACCTCCCGCGAGCTCACGATCAACGAGACCTACCTGGGTCAGGTGGCGATCGAAGAGGGCGGCGACCAGCTCGATGGCAGCATCGGCGAGATGTCGAGCATCTTCGGCGGCGAGATGGAGGTGATGCGCACCAGCGAGCTGCTCCTGCAGCAGGTGCCGCAGATTCCCTTCGATGACGGTACGAAGAGCGGCATCCTCGCACTGGCGCACCTCTACACGGCGAAGGCTATCGGAGATCTCACCACGGTCTTCGAGCAGGCGCCGGTTCACAGCGATCCCGACGAGAACGCGTCATTCCTTCCCAGGAACGATGCGCTGGGCGTGGCCATCGCGCACCTCGACTCGGCGGCGCTCATCCTGGCGGCGACGCCTACGTCCACTCTCTTCGACTCGAAGATCAGGAGCTCGCGGCTGGATCTCCTGAACACCATCAACGCGTATCGTGCGCGCTACCATCTCTTCAGGGGCGACCTCGATGAGGCGCTCGCCGCATCGGAGGATGTCGATCCCGCCGCGACGTCGTTCTTCAGCTACGATGCGCAGAACCTGAATCCCTTCTTCGAGGACCTCGTGCAGAGCCGCAGCTACGCCGCGCGCGACAACCTCGGTTCACCGCTGACCGAGGCGGGCGACAAGCGCGTGAACTTCTTCCTCGTGTCGGACCCCGCGGTGAGCAATCCGAAGGAGTATCCGATCGATCTGCTCACCGGATTCTTCACCACCGGCTCGAGCCCGATCCCGGCGTACATCCCGAGCGAGATGATCCTCATCCGCGCCGAGGTGTACGCGCGGCAGCACGACTTCGGGAAGGCGGTGGCGGCCATCGATTCGATCCGCACCAAGACCGCTGCGCAGGATCCGCTGGGACTCGGCGCGGACCTCCCGGCGTATTCGGGCGCGGAGACTGAGGAGGCGTTGCTCACCGAGATCTATCGGCAGCGTTCGGCGGAGCTGTATCTGCAGGGACTCCGGCTGGAGGACAGCCGGCGGCTGGGTCGCCCCGGTCCCCCGACATCGCTGGACGAGCGCAACCGCAACTACTATCCGTATCCGGATCAGGAGCGTCGGAACAACCCGAACACCCCGCCGAATCCGGCCAACTGAACCGGGGGGTCAGGTACTCAATGTAGAGGGTTCGTGAGCATTGCTCACGAACCCTCTACATTGAGTACCTGACCCCAACGTTCGCTGCACACGCCAAACCAGAGACCCGACATGAGAAAGCTGGCCGCGATCTGCGTCATCGCCTTCCTGGCCGCCTGCGGCTCGACGCAGAAGCAGGCGACGCCATCGCGCATTCCACCGGTGGTCGTCTCGGAGCCGGCCACTCCGTCTCCGGGCGCGGCGCTCGACTCGACCCGCGTGCTGCAGGCGCGGCTCGCCGTGGCCGATTCGATAATTCAATCGTGGGTGAGCGCGGAGAGGATTCCTGGTGCGGTGTTCGTCGTGTCGCGCGACGGCCAGGTGGTGCACGACCGCGCGTTCGGCTACGCGCAGCTCTACGACTACGAGATGAAGCGCATCGCCGATCCTCCGGCGATGGACACGTCGACGATGTTCGATCTCGCATCGGTCACGAAGGTGATGTCCACCACCTTCGCGGTGATGATGCTGGTGGATCAGGGGAAGGTCCAACTCGATGCGCCGGTGTACACGTATCTCCCCGACTTCCGCGGCGTGCACAAGGACAGCATCACGGTGCGCCACCTCCTGCAGCACGCCGCGGGTCTGGTGCGCTGGCAGCCGCTCTACTACCAGGCATCGAACGAAGCCGAGTGCTACCGCGCGATCCGCGACATGCCGCTCGAGTGGGGCGTGGGAGAGGAGCGGCAGTACAGCGACCTCGGTTTCATGCTCCTTGGCTACATCGTCGAGCATGTCACCGGCCAGCCGCTGAACGACTGGATGCAGAAGAACCTTTACGAGCCGCTCGGGTTGCGGAACACCACCTTCGTACCGAGGAAGCACGGCTTCACGCGCTTCGCGGCCACCGAGCAGGGGAACGGCTACGAGCACCACATGGTGTACGACAGCACCTTCGGCTACCTGTATAAGGGCGACCCCGCGTCGTGGGACGGCTGGCGGCACTACGTGCTCGACGGCGAAGTGAACGATGGCAACTCGTGGTACGCGAACGGCGGCGTGGCGGGGCACGCGGGACTCTTCTCGACGGCGTCGGATCTGCGCGTGCTCCTCGACATGCTGAACGCGCGCGGCGAATACGGCGGCCGTCGCTACATCAGCGCGAAGGTGATCGACCAGTTCCTCACCGAGGATCGCTTCCACAACTACCTCGGCTGGCAGAAGCCACGCGGACTCCCCGAGGGGAGCTTCACGCACAACGGCTTCACCGGCACGTACGTGCTCGGCGTTCCGAGCGAGAAGCTCTCGATCGTTCTGCTCACGAACCGCCAGAACGTGGGCACCGACGCGAAGGGCTACTTCACGAACGTGGGGCCGCTGGACGGGGCGGTTGCGCGGGCGATGGTGGAGTAGGCGGGGGCTTGCGGTTGCGTTCCATCTGGTCTAATTTTTTGTTCAACTGGACCAACCGGAACGGCCATGACCACCTACCCCGAAATCGAGAGCGTAGTCGCCGCGCTCGGCGGCCGGCGGCTTCTGCGCGAGAAGATCGACACGCTCGGCGAGCTCGGTGCGCGAGTGGCGCGTGGCCTCCCGGTGGAGAGTCTCCACCGGGTGAGCCAGCGCTTTCCGGAAGGCGAACGCAACCGCGTGATGTATATCGTGACGCCCCGAACGACGCTCCTGCGTCGCGAGCGTGAGGGGGTTCTGAGTCTGGAGGAGAGCGAGCGCCTGGAGCGCATCGCACGACTCACGGCGCTCGCCGAGCACGTGCTCGAGTCGTCGGCCGGCGCGCAGCAGTTCCTCACGTCGCCCCACCCGCTGCTCGATGGCAAGGCGCCGATAGATCTGGCCGCGACCGATCTCGGCGCGCGACGCGTGGAGAACGTGCTCTGGCAACTCGAGTACGGACTCCCGGTCTGAGCGCTGTCTGGTGATCGTCTATCGAGCAGGCAAGAAGCGCCACCCGCTCTACGATACTGGCGGCGCCATTCGCGTGGGTGGGCGATGGAGCTCGCCCGGCGTCGCGGTCATCTACGCGGCCGGCCACTACGCGACGGCCATCCTCGAGATCCTGGTGCATCGCGGCCGGCTCTCGCTTCCGGGACCACACCATGCGATGGCGATAGCGATCCCGGACGATATCCAGATCGAGCGCTTCGATCCAGACGCACATTCGGGCTGGCGACTCGAAGGCTCGAGCGTGGCTGGTCGCTACGGAGACGAGTGGGTGGCTGCGGCGCGCACCGCCGTGCTGGCCGTGCCTTCCGTACCCGCTTGGCCCGTCGAGTGGAATTATGTCATCAATCCGGCACATGCAGACGCATCGCGGATCGAGCCAGGC
>JBIQLU010000165.1:4374-6749 GCA_044463985.1 Gemmatimonas aurantiaca
CAGACCCCTTTATGTAGATGGGTCTGACCCATCTACATAAAGGGGTCTGACCCCATCTGGACCATCTACTCGGACCGCAGCGTCTCCATCGGGTCCACCCGCGTCGCGCGCCAGGCGGGAGTGAGCGATGCGGCCGCGGCCACGACGAGCAGCGCCACCGCGACGGAGCCGAGCACCACGGGATCGTGCGGCGTGACGCCGTAGAGGAGCGAGGCAACCAGCCGACCCATCGCCAGCGCAGCGAGCACACCCACGGCGATACCGGCCGCCACGATCCCGACGCCCCGCGCGATCACCACTCGCGCGATGTTCGTGCTCCGCGCGCCGAGCGCGATCCGTACACCGATCTCGTGGGTGCGCTGGCTCGTCATGTAGGCCACGGTGCTGTAGATCCCCACCGCGGCCACCAGCAGCGCGAGGACCCCGGCCACCGAGAAGAGTGCGGCGCCGAGCCGCCACTGATGCAACTGGCGCGCGAGGGCGGCGTCCATCGGGCGTACTTCGATCGTCGCGAAGGATCCAATGGCGCTTCGCAGTTCGCGCGTCACGGCCGCATTGGCGTTCGCCACGCGGCCGGCATGTGCTCGAACGACGATCGTTCCTGCTCCCCTCCACTCGTCCGATGACTGGGCGAGCGGCAGGTAGTACACGGGCGCGGGCTCCTCGATGATGGCGTTGATGTGTGCGTCACTGGCGATGCCCACTATCCTCCTGCATGGCGCATCTCGCTCCTCGATCATGAGGCAGCTTCCGATCGCATCGCCGTTCGGCCAGTAGCTCCGCGCCATCTTCTCGTTCACGACCGCTACTAGCTCAGTGCCTTCGCGGTCGGACTCGGTGAAGCTACGGCCCTGGTGGATGCTCATCCCCACCGTAGCGAAGTAGTCCGGTGAGATGTAGAACATCACCGGCATGCCGAACGGCCCGATGGCCGCCAGCGAGTCGATCCCCGGGATGAACATCGTCTGGAAGCTGATCCCGTACATCGGCGCGATCGGCGCAACCGTGGCGCCCTCGATGTCGGGGAGATGAGTCAGTCGCTCGGCGATGGTCGGAAGCTCCTGCGCGATCCGCCGCCGCGCCGTGCTGTCTTCCATGGCCGGACTGGCCGATGCGAAGATGAGCTGGCCGTCGTCGTATCCCAGATCTATCGCCTCCACGGCGCGGAGGCTGCGGACGAAGAGCGCCGCACCCGCGAGAAGCACTACCGAAAGCGCCGCCTGGACGATCAGCAGCGTGGTACGAGTGCGACCGCGCGTGGTACGTCCTTCCCTCGTCCCGCCCCGCAGCGCCGTGGTGAGTCCGGGATTCCCGCCCTGGATAGCCGGAACGATGCCGGCGGCCATGCCGGCAGCCAGCGTGGCGAGCAACGCGAAGAAGATCACCCGCAGCGACATGCCATCGCTTCCCCATTGCACGCTGGGAAGGATGCTCCTGCGCAGCAGCAGGCCTCCCCACCAGGTCACCAGCAGTGCAGCGGCGCCTCCGACGACAGCCAGCAGCATCGCCTCGCTCATGAACTGCGCCGCGAGCCGGCGCCGGCTCACGCCAAGCGCTATGCGCACCGCGGTCTCGCGCCTGCGCCCCAGCGCACGCACCAGGAGCAGATTCGCGACATTGGCGCAGGCGATGAGGAAGATCATCACCGCCACCCCGGCCAGCCGCCGGGAGATCGCGAACTCGCCCGAGTGGAACTCCGAATCGATCGCGCCGTCGAGCGGTGCGAGCAGCGCGACTGCGGTCGAGTCGTGCATCGTCGCGCTCTCGCGCAGCACGCTCGTGGCTCTGGTGGCGAGCGCGGTCGCTGCCGTGGGGTCGGGTACGCGCGCGATCATCCGCAGATACAATGTGTGCAGCGCTTCGTACCAGTCGGATTTCCGCGTCGTCCACCCGCCCTTCGTGTTGAAGGGGAGCCAGATCTCGGTGGCGTCGAGCGAGACTCCCTCGAAGTGCTCGGGAGCGATGCCTACGATGGTGTAGCGGTGCCTCCCTACCTCGATGTCCTGGCCGAGCACATCGTGGCTGCCACCGAACCGGCGCTCCCACAGCCGATGGCTGATCACGGCCACTGGAGTGAGCCCCGAGGGCGCCTGCTCTTCGGGAGTGAAGAAACGTCCCGCCTCCGGCCTCAGCTCGAGCGCGCCGAAGTAGTCGCCCACCACGCGGGTAGCGACCACTTTCGGTGCGCCGGGCCCGCGTCCGAGGGGGAGTTCGTCGACGGGGGCGTACGCGGCAACGCTCACGCCCCGCGGTGCCGCCTGGGTGAGCGCGCGCACCTCGGGGTAGTTGTACACTCCGCGCTCCGCCGACTCGTGCGTGAGCCGCTGCGTGTAGCGCAGCGCGACGCGTCGCACATTCTCCGGGTGTGGCACTCC
>JBIQLU010000166.1:0-6734 GCA_044463985.1 Gemmatimonas aurantiaca
CTCATGGCGCTTATGAAAAAGAACTTCGGCTCGGCGGTGGTGCGCATCGACCGTACGTAGGCGACGATGTCGTTGATCTGATCGTTCGAAAGCATGGTGGACCACGCAGGCATCCCCAGCGGGCGGCCGTCGGCGATCGATGCGTGGATCTGCGCGTCGGTGCCGCCGTATTTCCACACGGTATCCCTGAGGCTCGGTCCCATCGCCCCGCCCGCGAGTCCGCCGTGGCAGCCGTAGCAGTTGTACTCGATGAAGAGGTACCGCCCGCGCTTCGCCTGTGCTTCATCGCCGCTGTACGGGCGCAACGCCACGTTCTCGACACCGGCGGCGGAGCCGGCCTCGGCGCCCGCCGTGCTCTGATTGTCCTTCGCCTTACATGCACCGAGTGCCAGTGCTATCACAGCCGCACTCCCCACACCCAGGATCATCCTCTTGGCAAGTAGCATGGAAGCTCTCCGTTGACAGTGCATCGTTGGTGCTCTGGATGGAGCTCACTCCTTTCCTGCGGCCGCGGAGCGCGCGACACGAATGGGCAGCGTCGGAATGCCGTAGCGTTCCAGGAGGCTGTCGATCGCGGGCCGTTCGCGGTCTATGAGCGAATCGAGCATCGCCGCACGCCGGGGGTCATCCTTCCGCACCCCCATGGCGATCTCGTACGTAAATGGCATCCCCGAAATCGAATCCACTTCCTGTGAAAGCGGCACCACGTCGAGTTTGACCGGTTCCTTCGGAGCGAAGTAGCCGGCAAATGGGCCGTACACGATCGCCACGTCGACGTCGCCATGCGCGACGGCGTCGATGAGGTGCGACGGCGGGTTCGGTTTGGAGTAGTCGTCGACTATCCTGTATCCCTTCACGTTGGAGATGATTCCGCGCATCGCCAGCGCCTGCGCCGGCGGCGTGTTCTCGTAGTCATCTCCTATCACGTGTATGCCGATCCTGGCGTTCTTCAACGCGGAATCATCGAGCGAAGTGATCCGCGGCCCACCGTTCGCGCGATACACGAACACGTAGGTCGTGCGGTAGTACGGCTTGGTGGTGAGCACCGGGTCGTAGTGCGCCGGCACTCCCATGATCACGTCGCAGCTTCCGGTCTTCAGCGTCTTGCGCGAGAAGCCGCGCTGCATCGCCAGCCAATCGTAGCTGACGGTGGCGTCGAGGTCTCGTGCGAAGAGCCGGGCCAGCTCGTTCTCGAAGCCTTCACCGGCCTTGTTGCTGAACGGCAGATTGTTCGGGTCGGCGCACACGCGGAACTCGCGCGGCGCTCGCGGCGGGCTCGCCGCGGTGGCGGCCAGCAACAGCACCGCCACCGCTCCCAGCACGAGCGCTCGTACACCAGCGTGCGACTCCGGCATGCGCCGTCCCGCTCTACCCGAACCGTCCGGCAGGTACATCACGACCCCGGCAGGACGAAGACGTGCAGTGCGCCGCCCGGCTTGGTGTCCTGCTTGAGATCGGGCACCGCGCCCACGGCTCCGAGCGCCGCCCATGGATCGTCGGTCGAGAGGTCGCCTGGCACTATGGCGCCCATCCAGCCGCCCACGCCGGAATACACCGCTATGTACTGCTTGCCGTCGGGCCCGATGTAGGTGATGGGGTTACCGATCACGCCCGACTCGAAGTGCGTCTTCCAGAGCTCCTTCCCATCCTTCGCGCTGACGGCCTTGAAGTTTCCGTCCATGGTGCCGTAGAACACCACGCCACCGGCGGTCGCGAGCGCGCCCGCCCATACCGGATACTTCTCGGTGATCCCCCAGACCTTCTTGCCGGTCGCGGGATCCCACGCGAGGAACTCGCCGCGCGCGTCGTTACCGCCCGGGCCGGCGTACATCCGCACGGCAGCGCCAACGTACGCGGCACCGGCGATGTATTTCGTTTCGATCCCGCCGTAATCCATGCACAGGTTCGTCGACGGAGTGTAGATCAGATGCGTCTGCGGGTCGTACGCGGCAGGCTGCTGATCCTTCGCACCGCTGGCCGAAGGACAGATGTCCTTGGTGAGCTTCCCCTGGTGCGTGGCTTTGGATGTGTCTTCCACGGGGCGGCCCGTCTCGAGATCGATCTTCGTGGCCCAGTTGGTCGGCTTGAACTTCTCCGCAACCAGAACCTGGCCATTCGTGCGGTCGATCGTGTAGATGAAGCCGTTGCGATCGGTGTGGATGATGACCTTGCGCGTCTGGCCGTTCATCGGAATGTCGGCCACGATGTTCTCGTTCACGCCATCGTAGTCGTACATGTCGTGCGGTCCCATCTGGTACGCCCACTTCGCCTGCCCGGTCACGGGATCACGCGCGAAGATGGTGGTCGACCAGAGGTTGTCGCCCGGCCGCATGTCGGGATTCCAGACGCCGGGGTTGGACGTACCGTAGAAGATCAGCTTCGTTTCGGGATCGTAGGTCACCCATCCCCAGGCTGTGCTCCCGCCCAGCTTCCACTGCTCCCCCTCCCACGTCTTCACGCCCATGTCTTTCCCCTGCATCGACTTGTAGTAGGGCTTGAAGTTCGCGCCGATGAGCACGTCCTTGTCGGGTCCGGTATGGTAGGCGCGCCAGGCGACTTTTCCTGTCTTCACGTCGAGACCGGCTATCCACCCGCGAACACCGAGCTCGCCTCCGCTGTTGCCCACGATGACCCGGTTGCCGACGACGAGCGGCGCCATCGTGATGGTGGAACCCGTCTCCACGTTATCGAGTTTCGTGCGCCACACCATCTTTCCGGTCTTGGCATCCACGGCCACCGTGTGGTTGTCGAGAACGTTGTAGATGATGAGGCCATTGGAGAAAACCGCGCCGCGGTTGACGGTGTCGCAGCATGCCTTGCCGTACGACGCCACGTCGATGGGCGGGCTGAATTCCCACTTGATCGCCGGTCCCGGCTTCGTGAGGTCGAAAGCGATGAGCTTGTTGGGAACCGGCGTCACCATGTACATCGTGTTGTCCACCACCAGCGGCTGGCCTTCGTGGCCATCCTTGATTCCGGTGGTGTAGCTCCATGCTTCCTGGAGGCTCGACACGTTGTCGGTGGTGATCTTGTTCAGCGGGCTGTAGCGTGTGCCCTCGTACGTTCTTGCCGGCGTTACCCAGTTGCTGTCTGTACCACCGGGAGGGAGAGTACCGCCCTTCTGCGACTGCGCGCTGATCATCGGCGGAGACAGCATCGCGGCTGCCAACGCCGCGGCCAGGATGGCCTGGCCATGAAGGATGCCTCTGCTGCGGCCGACGGCCGCGTTCGGAGAGGCGTGTGAGTTCGCGGGCACGACACCGGAGTCCTGCCTCGGACGAACCTCGGAACTGCACGAGACGCGACAGTGCATTACGGACCTCCTGCGGGAACGAGGGGTCAACGGTTTCGCGAGTGCCTTCGCCTGGGCCGCGCAGCGCGGTCTCACCGGCTCGGGCGCTGGGGCGAAGACCGTGTGGTACGATCTGACGCTCCGTCGTCATTGTGCCGGCTCATCTGCAATGAATGCACCGATGCGCCGAGCGGCCGTCAGTTAGCCAGTCCTTCGCGAAAACTCCGTGCGGTCGCGCCCTTCCGCCGCTCGACGGCGCGCGGCTAGCTTGCCGAATGAACGCGACGCTCGAGGACGAACATGGGAAGCTCTCGCCCGAAGAGCAAGTAGCGTTCGTCGCACGGATTGCAGACCCCTTTCCTGTTCTGCTCGTCATCTCCGGCCGCGGTGCGACTCTTCATAGCGATTAACCTCCCGCCTGCCGTTCGACGCTCGATCATCGAGACCACGACGGCGATGCGACGTGCCGCGCCGAATCTCGCGTGGGTGGCAGAGTGTCGCCTGCACCTCACTATCGAGTTCCTGGGTGAGCGGTCCGAAGGGGAAGTGGAACGACTGCACGCGGCGCTCGGCGAGGTTGCAGCGCGACATCGGCCCTTCACGCTCGCGCTTCGCGGATTCGGGGCTTTCCCGAACCTGCGCGCACCGCGCATCGTATGGCTGGGCATGGATCCGGAACCACGGCTGGAATTGCTGCAGCACGAACTGGCCCGTGCCTGCGCAGAGCTGGGTTACGAACGCGAAGCGCGTGCCTTCAGGCCGCACATCACTCTCGGTAGAGCGCGCACGCCGCTGAACGCGGACGGTGCGCGCGCTCTCGCGCGCGCTGCACGCGCCGTCGAATGGAACGCCACCGCGGAGGCTACGAGCGTGGACATCATGAAGAGCCGCCTGCTCCCGGACGGAGCACGGTACGAGCTGCTGCACGCGATCCCGCTCGGAGGGAGGTGAGCGATGGGATGTCTTCGTGGCATCGGTTGTCTCGTACTTGCGCTGCTCATCGCCGCAGCGGCGTGGTGGTATCGTGCCGACTGGCTCCCCTTGTTGCACAAGGGGTCGGCGGCGAACGGCGTCCTGGCGTCCGCTTCGACGATCGAGTGGCAGCCCGTCACCACCGAGGGAGCGGCGCGCGCGCGGGAGACGGTGGAGAAGCTCGGTACGCGCTCCGGTCCGGTGTTCACCAACCTGCAGCCCGGCGATCTAACGGCCTACGTGCTTCAGGAGCTGTCGAAGCAGCTACCGCCGTCCGCCACCGGATTCGAGGCGGCCGTCATCGATCGTGAGCTCTGGGTCCGCGCTCGCGTACGACTCTCGGATTTCGGAGGATCGACCGAACTCGGACCTCTGGGAGGGATCCTGGGCGACGCCGAGCCGGTAGTATTCGGTGGCACGCTCGCGATCGTGAATCCGGGGCTCGCGGTGTTCAGCGTGAAGGAGCTGCGTGTTCGTGACACGTCGCTTCCCTCGCCGATGATCCCGCGTCTTCTGCGCAGGGTGGAACACGGAACCCGGCCGCCGGGTCTCGCGGACGATGCGCTGCCGATGCTGGTGCCGGACTACATAGCCGATGTTCGCATCGAGAACGGAAAGATCACGCTCTACAAGACCATCCAATGAATCGCCGTGTTCTGATAGCGGATGACGAGAAGGGAATTCGTGCAGCGCTGGGACAGCTCCTCGAGTACGAAGGTTACGAGGTCCGCGCGGTCGGCAGCGCGGTCGATGCGATGGCCGAATACGAGCGCTGGCACCCGCATCTCGTGTTCATGGATGTGAAGATGGCCGGCATGGACGGACTGGAGGCGCTGAAGCGGATTCGCGAGATGGACGGCGCGGCCGTGGTGGTGATGATCAGCGGGCACGGCACCATCCAGACCGCGGTCGAGGCGACGCAGCTCGGCGCGTACGACTTTCTCGAGAAGCCGCTGGATACGGACCGCGTGCTGCTCACCGTGCGCAACGCGCTGCAGACGGCGAACCTCCGCGAGGAGAACAGCCGCCTGCGCGAGAGCATCGAATCGCGCTACGAGATAGTCGGGAAGTCGTTCGCGATCCGCGCGCTCATCGAGAAGGTGGAGCGCGTGGCGCCCACGCCCGCGCGCGTGCTCATAACGGGCGAGAACGGAACCGGGAAGGAGCTCGTAGCGCGCGCGATTCACCGTCTGTCCGGAAGGAAGTCGAGCGGCATCGGCTTCGTCGAGGTCAACTGCGCGGCGATCCCCAGCGAGTTGATCGAGAGCGAACTTTTCGGACACGTGAAAGGCTCGTTCACGGGCGCCGTGGCCGACAGGGCGGGGAAGTTCGAGCAGGCGAACGGCGGCACGCTCTTTCTGGATGAGATCGCGGACATGAGCCTCTCCGCGCAGGCGAAGGTGCTGCGCGTGCTCGAGGATGGCGTGGTGACGCGGATCGGCGGAGCGAAGCCGGTCTCGGTGGACGTCCGCGTGATAGCCGCTACCAACAAGAATCTCGAGAGCGAGATCTCGGAGGGACGTTTCCGCGAGGACCTCTACTATCGGCTCGACGTGGTTCCGCTCTCGGTACCGGCATTGCGCGAGAGGCGTGAAGACATACCGCAGCTCGTGGCGCACTTCGTCGGGCTGCTCTCCGCGCGCGAGGGGATGTCGCCGCGCACGCTCGCGAGCGACGCCGTGGAGCGGCTCGCCACCTACGACTGGCCCGGCAACGTCAGGGAGCTGCGCAACACCGTGGAGCGGCTGCTGATCCTGGCGCCCGGAAACACGATCACCGCCGCCGACGTAGATCGTCTGGTGGGGCAGCGTTCGGCCGAACAGACGAGCATCGGCTCGCTCGCCGCATGCGCGACTTTCGAGGAGTTCAAGGATGCCGCCGAACGCAGCTTCCTGCTCGGCAAGTTGAGGGAGAACGAGTGGAACGTGTCGGAGACCGCCAGGATCCTCGACATGCCGCGCTCGAACCTCTACAAGAAGATCGAGCGCTACGGACTGACCCGCGAGCGCGCCTGACGATTCACAGGAGACGGCGGAGGACTCATGGACTCCACTAAATGGGACAAGCAGCTTGCGCAGGTCGACAAGGCGCTGGAGGGGCTCTCGGACGAGGCTTTGCTCCCCGACGACTCCGCGGCCAGGCCCACTCCGGCGGCGCGCGATGCGCGTCGCCAGGAGGTGAAGGACGACAGGCGAAAGACGACCACGCTCGGAGTGATGGCGCGCCTGGTACTGGCCGTGGCGCTCGGTGTGGGGATGCTCTTCTGGCCGTACTCGGTTCGCTGCGGTGTGGGTCTCTTCGGCTACCTCGGCGCCGCGTCGATGGTGGTGGTGGCCGGCGTCTGGTCTTCCATCTGGAGCTGGCGCCACCGCTCCGGCCAGGCGCACGTCCTCTCACTGCTCCTGATAGTGTGGGGCGTGGTCCTCGGCGCCGTCGAAATCCTCCCCCGCACCGGCTACGCCTTCCCCGA
>JBIQLU010000167.1:0-6703 GCA_044463985.1 Gemmatimonas aurantiaca
AGCGGGCTCAGCTCACCGCGCCGCGGATCGCCTCCACCATCCGGTCCGCGAAGTAGTCCACCTCGTCGAGCGTGGTGTAGACGTTCGGCGTCACGCGGAGCCCCTCGAACTCCGGCGTCACCATCGGCGTGCTCACGATGTGGTGTTTGCCCGCGAGCCAGCCGCCCAGCTTCCCCATGTCCATCCCCTTCACGCCCACCACGCCGATCGCGCCGCTCTTGTCCGGGCCGATCGGCGCCATCATGCTCACCCTGTCGCTCTCCTCGAGGAGGCGCTTCGCCCAGCGATCGCGCAGGAACCTGAAGCGCGCGATCTTGCGCTCGGCGCCGATGCTGCGGTGGAACGCGAGCGCGAGCGAGATCGCGTTGTGGTTCGCGGCGGGGTGCGTACCGATCTCCTCGTACTTGCGGATGTTCGCGTCCTCGTCGGGCGAGCCGGCGAACATCGACCAGATGTGCGGGATCTTCTCCCTGCGCACGTACAGGAAGCCGGTGCCGATGGGCGCGAGGCACCACTTGTGGAGACTGGTGCCGTAGTAGTCGCAACCCAGCTCGTCGCGCGTGAAGGGGAAGTGCGCGAACGCGTGCGCGCCATCCACCAGCACTTCCACGCCGTGCCGCCGCGCCATGTCGACGATCTTCCGCACGGGAGCTATGTAGCCCGTCTGATAGCTCACGTGCATCACCTCGAGCATCTTCGTGCGCGGAGTGATGGCGGCCTCGAATGCCTTCACTACTTCGTCGTCCGACGGTGGTGGCGTCGAGAGCTTTATCTGTTTGAACACGATTCCGTTCCGCCGCTGGCGCTGCAGCCACGCGTTGACCATGCGCGGATAGTTCTGCGTGGTGGAGACGATCTCGTCGCCGGGCTCGAGATCTATTCCGAAGATGACGTTCTCGTTCGCCTCGCTCGCGTTGCGCGTGATGGCCATCTCCTCCGCGTCGCACCCGAACTCGCGCGCGAGGTCCTCGCGCACGCTCTCGATGCGCGGCTCCAGCACGCGCCACATGTGCTCCACCGGAAGCTCGTTGCTGAAGCGCAGGTCGCGGATCATCTGCTCGATCACGTGCGTGGGCGCGGGCGAGCAGCCGCCGTTGTTCAGGTTGATGACCGTGCGATCGACGTCGAACGCGCGCTGGATCCCGCCCCAGTAGCTCTCGTCGGCGGCGAGGCCAGCCGGTGCGCGGGAGCCGGCTATCTCTGCGGCTTCCGCGAGGTGGCGCACCGCGCGCGAATTCAGAACCGGCAGCACTACGGCCGTATTCAGAGCGGTGGTGATGAAGGCTCGGCGGTCTGGCATCGGAGTGGGGGTCGGGTCCTGGGAGTGGACGAAGCTCGTCGGTTACCCTGCTCCTCTACGTTAAGGCCCCGATCGCCATCGCGCCACGACGGGACGCCGGCGATGCCGGGGTCAGGCACCCAATAGTAGAGGGCTCGCGAGCGACGCTAGTCGGGAGGGTCAGGCACCCAATAGTAGAGGGCTCGTGAGCAGTGCTCACGAGCCCTCTACTATTGGGTGCCTGACCCCCGTCGTCTACTGCACCGTGTTGATCATGTCGAAGATCGGGAGGTACATCGCCACCACCATGCCGCCCACCACCACGCCGAGGAACACGATCATGACCGGTTCCATGAGGCTCAGCAGGCCGCTCACGGCGGTGTCGACCTCGGTGTCGTAGAAGTCGGCGATCTTGCTGAGCATCTCGTCCAGGCCGCCGGTCTGCTCGCCCACTGCGATCATCGAGATCACCATGGGCGGGAATACCGCCGACTTCTGCAACGGCGCGGAGATCGTGTCACCGCCGGCGATGCTGGCGCGCGACTCCATGATCGCGTCGTGGATCACGCGGTTGCCCGCGGTCTTGGCCGTGATCTCGAGGCCGTCGAGGATGCTCACGCCGGAGCTGATCAGCGTTCCCAGCGTGCGCGTGAAGCGCGACACGGCCGACTTGCGGAGCAGGTCGCCGAGCACGGGGATGTTGAGGAGGAACGTGTCGATCCTGAGCTGGCCGGCCGGGGTCGCATAGTAGCGCCGGAGCCCGGTCACCGTGAAGAAGATCACAGCGATCACCGCCCACCAGTAGCCGGTGAGGAACTTGGACGCGCCAATAACTATTCGCGTGGGGAGCGGCAGCGCCATGTTCACGCTCGAGAACATGTTCTCGAACACCGGGATCACGAAGATCAGCAGCACCATGATCGCGATGGCTGCCACGCTCATGATGACGCCGGGGTAGATCATCGCGCTCTTCACCTTCCCCACGAGCGCGTCGTTCTTCTCGAGGAAGGTGGCCAGACGCATGAGGATCGTGTCCAGAATACCGCCCGCCTCACCGGCGGCCACCATGTTCACGTAGAGCTCCGAGAACGCCTTCGGATGCTTGCGCAGCGCGTCGGCCACCGTGTTGCCCGACTCCACGTCGTACACGACCTGGCGCGTGACTTCCTGCAGCGATTTGTTCTCGCTCTGCTTGGAGAGGATGTCCAGCGCCTGCACCAGCGGGAGGCCGGCGTTGATCATGGTGGAGAACTGGCGCGTGAAGATCACGATGTCGCGGGTCTTGATGCGCCCGGGACGCTTCTTCGCCTTCTCCTGGTCGATCTTGACGATGACGAGCCGCTGACGCTTGAGCTGGGCCACCACGTCGTCGCGTGAAGTGGCTTCCATCGTGGCGGACTTCAGCTCGCCGCCCAGCGTCCGTGCGGTATACGCGAATGTCGGCATTGGCCTCCTCGAATTTCGGGGTGGTTACCGCTTCCCGCCGATCGCCGCGATCTTCCGATCGCGCGTGCCCGCGGAGATGAGATCCGAGGCGTCCTCGGTGAGCGGCTGTTCCCCGATCATGCGCAGGAACTCGTTCGGGTTCGGTGACACGCGGAGACACTCGTCGCGCTCCACCTCGCGTGCCATGTGTAGCTGATACAGCGCATCGTTCAGCGTCTGCATCCCGTACTTCTTCCCGGCCTGCATGAGGCCCGGGATCTGGTGGATCTTGTTGTCGCGGATCACCGCGCGGATCGCCGGCGTCACCACGAGGATCTCGGCCGCCATCGCACGCCCGCGTCCACGCGCGCGCGGAAGGAGCGTCTGCGTGATGATCCCCTCCAGCGAGAACGCGAGCTGCGCGCGAACCTGCTCCTGCTGGTGCGAAGGGAAGACGTCGATGATGCGGTTCATCGCTTCCGCCGCGGAATTCGTGTGCAGCGTCGCGAAGCAGAGGTGACCGGTCTCGGCGATCGTGAGCGCGGCCTGGATCGTTTCCAGGTCGCGCATCTCGCCCACCAGAATCGTGTCGGGATCTTCACGCAGCGCGTACTTGAGGGCGACCGAGAAGCTCTTGGTGTCGGTCCCCACTTCGCGCTGGTTGACGATGCACCCCTGGTGCCGGTGGATGAACTCGATCGGGTCTTCCACAGTGATGATGTGCCCCTTCCGCTCGCGATTGATCTTGTCGATCATCGCCGCGAGCGTGGTGGACTTGCCCGACCCGGTAGGTCCCGTCACCAGCACGAGCCCGCGCGGCCGCTCCGCCATCCGTGCTACCGCAGCGGGGAGACCGAGCTCCTCGAACGTGCGGATGTTGAACGGGATCTGCCTGATCACCAGCGACACGCAGCCGCGCTGCTTGAAGCAGTTGCCGCGGAAGCGCGCCAGGTTCTGGATTCCGAAGGAAAAGTCCAGCTCGTCCTCGGTTTCGAACCGCTTCTTCTGGTTCTCGGTGAGGATCGAATAGGCGAGCTGCATCGTGTCCTTCGGCGCCAGCACTATCTCGTTGTTCGAGTTGACGATGTCGCCGTCGATGCGAAGCTTCGGCCGGTCCCCCGCCGTGATGTGCAGGTCCGACGCGTCCCGCTCGATCATCTCCTCGAGCAGCTGGCGCAGGTTCAGTGACTGGGCTGGCGGTGCGGTCATGGGGTGCGGGGCGGCTGGTGAGTGTGTAGTTAGGACTGCTGGAGGGAGGCGGAGGTAAAACCGAGGGGGGGACGGCAGACAGCAGAAAGCAGACAGCAGGAACTACCGCGGGGTGCGGTCCATGACGCCACGAGCAGTTCCTGCTTTCTGCTGTCTGCTGTCTGCCTTCTCCGCCCCTACACCGTCGTCTCCCGGATCACCTGTTCCAACGTCGTTATTCCCTTCATCACCTTCAGCAGGCCGTCCATTCGAAGTGTGAGCATTCCGTCGGCGATCGCGGCATCGCGGATCTCGCCGGCGCCGACGTTCTGGAGGATCAGTTTCCGGAGACGGCCGGTCATGGCCATCACCTCGTAGAGTCCCTGCCGACCCTTCAACCCGTTGCCGTTGCACGCGTCGCAGCCACGGCCGCGGAACAGAGGGAGCTCCTTCACCTTCGTGTTCAGATTGAAGTCCTGCACGACGGGCGCGGCCAGCTTGCTGGCGCCCTTCTTCATGTTCTGGATCGCTTCCTCGGTGTAGTGCAGCTCGCCGAGCGTCTGGTCGGGCTTGAGCTTGGCCGCGCGGTAGTACTCGTCGGTCCACTCGATCTGCTGGATGCAGCTACTGCAGATGCGCCGCACGAGTCGCTGCGCGAGCACGAGGTTCACCGCCGAAGCCACGTTGAACGGCTCGAGCCCCATGTCCAGCAGTCGCGTCACCGTCTCGGCGGCGGAGTTCGTGTGCAGCGTGCTCATGACCAGGTGGCCGGTGAGCGCCGCCTTGATGGCGATGCCGCCGGTTTCGAGATCGCGGATCTCGCCGATCATGATGATGTTCGGGTCCTGTCGCAGGAACGCCTTCAGCGCGGCGGCGAAGTTGAGGCCCACCTCGGTGCGGACGAGTACCTGGTTGATCCCGAAAAGGTTGTACTCGACGGGATCCTCCGCGGTCATGATGTTCACGTCCACGTTGTTGATCTTGGAAAGCGCGGAGTACAGCGTGGTCGTCTTGCCCGACCCCGTCGGCCCCGTCACGAGCACCATTCCATAAGGATTGGTGACCGCCTCCATGAGATCCTGCTCGGCGCGCGGCTCGATGCCGAACTTCTCGAGGTCGAGGGTGAGGTTCCCCTTGTCGAGAATTCGGAGCACGATCTTCTCGCCGAAGAGCGTGGGAAGCGTGGAGACGCGGTAGTCGATGACCTTCTTCCCGATCTTCAGCTTGATGCGGCCGTCCTGCGGAACGCGACGCTCGGCGATGTTCAGGTTCGCCATGATCTTGAAGCGCGACACGAGTGCCGCCTTGAGCTTCATGGGCGGCTTCATGATCTCCATGAGCGCGCCGTCGATGCGGTAGCGCACACGCATCTCGTTCTCGAAGCACTCGAAGTGGATGTCCGAGGCGCCGCGGCGCACCGCGTCGGTGAGGATTCCGTTGATCAGCTTCACCACCGGCGCGTCGTCGATCGCCGCGGCGAGGGTGGCCGCGCTTACCTCTTCGTCCCTCTCCTCGACGACTTCGATGTTGTCATCGTTGTCGATGTCCTCGAGGATGCTCTGCAGGGCGGCGTCCGCCGGCTCCCCGTAATGCTTCTCGATCGCGTGGCGGAGGGTGTACTCGCCCGCGATGACCGGGAAGATGTCGTACCTGGTGATGAACTTGAGGTCGTCGATCACCACGAGGTTCGACGGATCGGCCATGGCGACCGTGAGCGTGCGCCCCTCGCGCTTGAGCGGGAGGAGGAGGTGACGCTGCGCGAGGTCGGGTGGGATCAGCTTGGCGATCCTGGTGTCGACCTCGAAGTTGCTGAGGTCCACGGCCGGCATGCGGAACTGGCGCGCCAGCATCCTGGTGAGTTCGACTTCATTGATGAAGCCCATCTTCACCAGGTTGTAGCCTACCCGCATCCCCGTGTTCTTCTGCTCCTGCAGCGCCTGCTCGAGGGCTTCCCTCGTTATGAGCCCTTCACGGATGAGGAGCTCGCCGAGGCGCTCACCGGAGGATGCTGCTACTGGTGCGGCCATGTTCGCCGGGAATGGGAGTGGTACGGTACGGAGTAGGGGCCAACTAGGGGTGAGATTCAGCGCGCCGCGCCCTCGAGGAAGCCGGTCGGCGAGCCGGTTCTTTCACACGGGATTGACGCGGGCGCTGGGAAAACGTCACGTAAGGCGAGATGACACTCGCGAGCGCAGGTCCTATCCCCTTAACGCGTTGCAGCTCCTCCAGCGAGCCGAACGGACCCAGCGAGTCTCGATCGGCCACGATGCGCCTCGCCATCACCGGTCCGATGCGCGGGAGCGCCTCCAGCGCCGCCGCGCTGGCGAGGTCCATGTCGATCTTCCCGGGCCTGGTGGACGTGTAGTAGACGACGGGGTTCGCCTCGTCGCCGGTGCCGCTGACGGCCATCCTGGTGGTGACGCGGCTCCCGACGGTGCGTGCGCCGCGCGTCGCGCTCCCGCCGGCGCCGTTCCCGCGCGTGTCGCCCCCGCCGCTGGCCGTGGCCTTCCGCTTTTTCGAGCTCTCCTTCTTCGACGCACTTCTGGCCCGTGCGGTATCCACCGCCGCGATCTGCTTCTCGAGCGCCGGCTGCCCCTCGGCGAGCGCCGGATTCCTCTCCGCCCCGCTCAACGCCGCCGAGGCCCTCACCCCGCTGCCGAGGAGCATGAGCCCGGAGAGAAAGCAGAGCGCCTTTCGTTCCGCTGGTGTTGGCATGGCCGCCAATGTACGGCCCCCCTCCCGCCGTGCATCACCAAAAGTGCGGGCGGCCAAGCGAAATCGCGCAGGGAACTGAGAAACGGCAAAAGGGAG
>JBIQLU010000168.1:0-3450 GCA_044463985.1 Gemmatimonas aurantiaca
CTCGCCGCGCGATCCATCTCCCGCCGCAGCGTGTCGGACTCGGAACGCAATCCCTGCTCGGGATCGCCGGCCGGTGGTGGCATGGTCGTCCGGCCGCCGCCCGCGCGCATGGCGGAGTACTGAGCGTTCATTTCCTCCAGCTCGCGCTCGGTGAGCGCCAGCTCGCTCTCCTGCGCCTCGATCTTCCGCTCCAGCACGCCGATCCGCTCCACGTGCCGCTTCTCGAAGCGGTCGGCGACTTCCACGGTCTCGCCGTCGTTTATCCCCGCGGCCAGCTCGCGCCGGCGGCGCACGGTGGCGAGCTCCTTCTGCTCGTGCGCGAGCTGCGCGCGCGATTCGCGCAGCGCGTCGCGCACTTCGTGCACGTTCATCCGCGCCTGCACCAGCGCATCCCGCATCATCGCGAGCACGGCACGCCCCTCCTCGGGCGACGAGGCGCGGCTCATGGCATCGAGCAGCGACTGCCGCAGCCTCTCGAACACGACCTAGTCTCCGGCACGCATCACGACTTGCGGGGCGTGCGCGGATAGAACGAGCTGATGATGCGCTCCACGTCGCGCGAGCGACACTTCGGGCACATCGCGCCGCTCGCGCTGTGCTGGTCGATCCGCTCGCGAACGGAGAAGCTCTGGTCGCACGAACGACAGTGGTACTCGTAGGTAGGCATGGTGCGGGCCCTCCTTGGGATGCGGCTCTGCTGTCAGCGATCGCTTCCGGCGCGGCGCCGACGCCATCACCGAACGGGCGTTCGAGCCGTGCCGCGAACCCTTAGGATACGCGGCGCCGCCACCGCGGCGCAAGCGACGGCGTGCGCCCTGCCGCGGTCACGCCAGCTTCCAGCGCGCCTCGTCCCTCACCTGCCGCATCAACCGCTCGGGCGAGCTCCGCGTCGGGAAGAAGAGCGTGTCGCTCACCTCGTTCAGAGCCACGCGCACGCGCGGAAAGTGCTCCGCAACTTCCCGGAAGAGCGTGTCGAGCCCGTGCTCGTGCGCCAGGCGATGGTCCGCGGCGAGCTGGAATCCGCGCCTCCCCATGTCCTCGTAATACTCGAGGTCGGGGCCGCCGCGCCGCCAGCGGCGCTGCTCGATGAGATCCGGGTAGAGGCCGCTCAGCCAGAGCGCGTAATTCCCGAGATGCTGGCGCACGAGGAAACTTCTCCGCGCATCGCCGTCGTTCACTTCATCGAGCAGCGCGCTCATCGTGTCGTACGTCTGGTCGTCGCTATCCGCTATTCGCTCGGCGCGGCCGCGCGCGCCGAAGTGCAGCAGTATCGCGGCCACATAGTCTGCGAGCGCGCGATCGTCCTCGCCTGCGCGTCGCAGCGCGCAGCGCACTACCACGTAGCAGAAGAGCGGAAGCGACACGTTCATTCCGAGTCGCGATTCCAGAAGCGCGGGGAGGAGTCGCGGATCGTCGAGAAGTGCATCGATCCCCGATCCGCGAAGCGTCTCCTCCGCGCCCTCGAGCTCGGCCGTCGAGCCGCGCGCTATGAGGCGGAGCGCGAGTTGCGCGTCGTTGCGCGTGAGGGAAGCACGAACGTTGCCCAGTATCATGCGTGACCTCCGTGAAGCATCATTCCTGTCTCTCATACACCGGTCGCGGCGCGTGGTTGGCCATCGCGCCACGACCCTTTCTCCTGCTGACGATCGCCACGATGAAGCGCAATCCGCTGGCACTCGCCGCGCGCGAGTGCTCGCGCCCGCCGCGCCCGTCCCGCTCGCGAGCGAGGCCGCAATCGACGGATGGTTTGACCTGGGTCACCGCCTCACCCACTTTTCGTGCGCCACCGCACATCGCGCCCGATCGTCGTGATGAGCGGGAGCCGCGTTCAGGAACCACTCTTCGGCGTCGCTGTATCATCCTGTGAACTGACAATGCTGCATATCTGCATTCCTGCTTTCGACGAAGCGCCCACGGTGGGCGTGCTGCTCTGGCGCATCCGCAAGATCTTCGAGGAGCATCCGCGCGAGTACGAGATCGTCGTGCTCGACGACGGGAGCACCGACGGGACGGCGGAGACGCTCAGAGGGTACACCGACTCGCTGCCGCTCACGCTCCTCACCCACGAGAAGCGGCGAGGCTACGCGGCGGCGCTGGATACTCTGGTGCGACACGTCGTGAAGTCGACTCGCTATCCGAGGCGCGATGCCATGCTGACCATGCAGGCGGATTTCACCGATCAGCCCGAGCACATCCCCGAACTGAGCAAGCCGTTCGAGGGAGGCGCGGACCTGGTGATTGCCGAACGCGGTGGCAACGAAGGCGAACCCACTTCCGTGCGACGGCTGCGCCGCGTGGCGCCGTGGCTCGTGCGCCCTGCCGCACGCGTACCCGGCGTGCACGATCCGTTCGGCACCTTCCGGCTCTATCGCATAGCTGTGCTTCGCGATCTGGTCCGCGCGGCCGGCGATGAACCCATCGTCAGCGCTGGTGGCTGGGCGGCGAACGCCGAGCTGCTCGGCAAGGTGGCGCCGCTCTGCAGACGCATCGAGACCGTGACGCTCGACGCGAGATACGACCTTCGTCCACGCGCCACCCGGGTTCGCACTTTCGAGGGCGCGATGGACCTGTACCGATTCGGCTGGAGAACGCGAGCCCGTCGGGTCACAACCGATTCCGGAACATGACAGCTTCACTCATATCCGTCGCGGGCGCGTCGCTCCTGCTCGCGGCGGCGCTCGTTCCCGGCACCGGTCACGCGCAGGCCGTGGCCAGCCGCGGGCCGAACGATACTGTATCGACATCATCGGCCGACTCCACGTCGCCGAGCGCCGCGACAGCACCCATCGCCCGTCCCTTCGCCGTGGGAGAACAGCTCGACTACGCGGTCGCGGTGGGCGGCGCCAAGGTGGGCACCGGCAAGATGCAGTTGCTGGGCATCGAGGACGTACGCGGCGAAGATACCTACCACGCTCGCTTCACCGTGGAGGGCGGTTTCCTCATGTTCAAGGTGAACGATGTCCTCGAGAGCTGGTTCGACACCGAAACGCTCTCGTCGCGCCGCTTCATCCAGAACATCCACGAGGTGAGCTACAAGAAGCAGCGCTACTACGACATCTATCCCGAGCGCGGCGTGCTTCACCAGAAGGGATACGACGAGATGCCCACCGTCGAGAAGCCGCTCGACGACGCGTCGTTCCTCTACTTCGTTCGCACGGTTCCGCTCGAGGTCGGGAAGACTTACACGTTCAACCGCTACTTCCGTCCCGATCGCAATCCCGTGGTGGTGAAGGTGCTGCGCAAGGAGAGCATCGAGGTTCCGGCGGGGAAGTTCAACACGATCGTCATCCAGCCCGTGATCAAGTCGCAGGGCATCTTCGCCGAGGGCGGCGAAGCGCAGATGTGGCTCAGCGACGACGACCGGCGCATGATGGTGCAGTTCAAGGCGAAGGTGCCGTACCTCAAGACGCTCGATCTTTATCTGTCATCGTACGAAGGCACCATCGCGCC
>JBIQLU010000168.1:3550-6633 GCA_044463985.1 Gemmatimonas aurantiaca
CGCGGGCATGACGGGCGAATCGACTCCACGATGCAGCAGCGCCCCGCGGACTTCTCCGCGGGGCGCTGCTGCATCGTGCAACTACCCTGTACCGTGCTCCCGGGCGAACGCCAACCCGCTAGCCGTTAAATTTCTCTCTGAGACGGCGCGCGGTATCCGGGCTCACGACGCGGATGATCAGATAGATTACCGCGCCCACCAGGGCGATCTTCAACGCGATGAAGAAGAGCCAGAGCAGGAGCGCTACGAGCCAGCCAAATATTCCAAAGACGAACTTCAGCGCGAAGAGGCCGAGGATCGCCAGAATGCCAACGGAGAAGATGGTGCGAAACATGTCAGTAGTCTCCTCAGGGGTACCGGGAGCGTTCAGCTCTGTCCACCATACGCACCAGGGTATCCTCTGGTTTCACCTCGGCGCAAGCGCGTCCCTGTCCCGCCGGAGCTTCCGGTGAACGCTCCGCACCCGGCGCACGGCGCCGACGTCGTGATCGTGGGCGGCGGCCTGGTGGGGCTCGCCACCGCTGCCGCTCTCGGTGAACGCGGCGCCCGGGTCACCCTTCTGGAAGAACGACGCGCGGGAGTGGCGTCCACGGCCGCTGCCGGAATGCTCGCGCCCACCATGGAGCGCGGCTCCGCGGGGAGCGCCGCGCACGCCTTTGCCCTCGCCGCTCGCGATCTCTACCCCAGCTACCTCGACGCGCTCGCGGAACTCACAGGCATCCGCGTCCCGCTCAACCGCGAAGGTGTCCTGGAGCTGGTGCTGGATGAAGCAGCCGCGGAGTCGCACCGGGCCGCGCTCTCCAACGGCGGCGCTGCGGGCGGTGCCGGAGGTTCCGGCGGCGCCGGCTCCCCGCCGGGAGGCGAGTGGATCGACAGCGACCGACTCCGCTCGCTCGAGCCGGAGCTCGCGTCCGCGGTCGGCGCCGTGCTCTACCCGCAGGACGGCGCCGTCGACAACGTGGTCCTTGTTCGCGCGCTCGAGGCGCTCGTGGCGGCGAGTCCGTCGGTGCGCGTGATGCACGAAGGCGCGCGATCGCTCGAGCTGAACGATGACGCCGCCACCGTCACGCTCGCCAACGGCGAGCGCATCGGCTGCTCGAACGTCGTGCTCGCCGCGGGGGCGTGGTCGCCCCTTCTCCTCGGCCTCCCCCGTGCGCTCCCCGTCGAGCCGGTGCGCGGCCAGGCCATCGCGCTCGGGGCGGCCCCCGTGCGCCATGTGACGTACGGGCCGCGAGGCTACATCGTGCCCCGCGAAGGGTCGCGCACCGTGGTCGGCGCCACGATGGAGCACGTGGGCTTCGATACGGGTGTAACCGCCGAAACCGCCACTCGCCTGGCGGGCGTGGCGCGCGAAATGGCGCCGGCTTTCGAACGCGCTCGAACGCTCGATCACTGGTGCGGGCTGCGACCGGTCACTCCCGACTTTCTGCCGATCATCGGGCGCGATCCTTTGCACTCGGCGCTTATCTACGCATGCGGCCATTCGCGCAATGGAATACTCCTCGCCCCGCTCACCGGCGAGTGCGTGGCCGACATCGCGATCGGACGCGAAGCTCCTGTGGACATCACACCTTTTTCAGTGCGTCGTTTTGCGCCGGAACAGTAACCGTTCAACTAGAGTTTAGTCAGTAAGCGGCCTACCTTTCCCGTGATCCGCCCCATAGCTTTGCGGGGATTTGTTCAGGCGCTTCCATAACGGCGCGTTACAGTGGCGCCGGCGCTCATCCCACCTGGCATTTCTAGCTCCGAGGAATATGGGAGAGGCTCTATATCAGATCGCGGGACTCCACCGGGCGAATCAGATCCCGGACCGGAAGCCCGCGTGGCTCAAGGTGCAGCCTCCCGGCGGCGCCAACTACGCGCGGCTCAAGCACCTGATGCGCGAGCTGGATCTGCACACGGTGTGCGAGGAAGCCCACTGCCCCAACGTAGGCGAATGCTGGAACCACGGCACCGCCACTTTCATGATCCTGGGCGACGTCTGCACGCGCAACTGTGCCTACTGCGCCGTCGCTCACGGACGGCCGCCGAAGTACGACATCGAGGAACCTTCGCGCGTGGCGTCCGCGGTAGCCGAAATGCGGCTCCGGCACGCCGTCATCACCTCGGTCGACCGCGACGACCTCCCCGACTTCGGCGCGTACATCTTCGCCGAGACGATCAGGCAGATCAAGCAGCAGCTCCCCGACTGCTCCGTGGAGGTGCTCGTCCCCGACTTCCAGGGGAACGAAGATTCGATACGCACGGTGCTCGAAGCGCGCCCCGACATCTACAACCACAATACCGAGACCGTGCCGCGCCTCTACAAGCGCTGCCGTCCCGGCGGGCGCTACGAGCGCGTGATGAAGATCTTCCGCTTCGTGAAGGAAGTCGCGCCGGACATCCCGAGCAAGACGGGGATCATCCTCGGAATGGGCGAGGTGAAGGAAGAGCTCATCCAGACCATGCGCGACCTGCGCGAGGTCGACGTCGACATCCTCACGCTCGGCCAGTATCTGAGGCCGTCCGACGGGCACATTCCCCTCGACCGCTACTACACTCCCGAAGAGTTCCGCGAGCTGCGCGACATCGGACTCGAAATGGGGTTCAGGCACGTGGAGTCGAGTCCGCTCACGCGCTCGAGCTACCACGCCTGGGATCAGGTTCAGAAGGCAGGGTTCGCCCGCGCCTGAGCATACGCCCGGCTTCGTTCGCCGCGCGACCGACCACGGTTCAAACTTTCACTATCACACCATGGCCAAGAAGAACAAGTCCGGCTCGGACGATACCAAGCTGCGCCGCGAGCTCCTCAGACAGATGCTTCTCATCCGTCGTTTCGAGGAGCGCTGCGCTGAAGCCTACGCCCTCGGAAAGATCGGTGGATTCTGCCACCTCTACATAGGTCAGGAAGCGGTGGGCGTGGGCGCCATCTCGGCGCTGCGCGACGATGACTACGTGATGGGCACGTACCGCGAGCACGGCCAGGCGCTCGCGCGCGGGATGTCGCCGCGCTCGATCATGGCCGAGCTCTTCGGACGCGCCGACGGCTGCTCCAAGGGGAAGGGCGGCTCGATGCACCTCTTCGACCGCAACGTGAACTTCCT